>CALZRA010000045.1:0-15000 GCA_945828345.1 uncultured Bacteroidales bacterium | reverse complement strand
CTATAACGAAATACAGCGAAGGCACAATTTGGAAAACCAAACAGTCGGCGCACATGTCGGTCACTGTCAGGCAGCATGGGGCATTTATGCTGATGCCTATTGGACTCACTTCAACCATTGCGTTTATCCGGAGGTATATCCCTATAACGAATCCTACTTTCGGGGTAGAGCGGGCGGAGCTGCTTCCTTGTCACACTTTTGGAAAGGCCGTGCATGGATATGGCAGGGCGAAGTGGCCGCTGACAATCATTGGCATTGGGCTTTGGAGCAAAGTCTGGCTTGGAAAGGAAACGAGAATTTCAAGGGACAAGTGCAGTACCGCCATTTCTCATCGCGTTTTACCAGTCTTTACGGTGCTGCCCTACAGCAAGGCAGCCGAGTGGCCGATGAACAGGGGCTGCTGTTGAGTGCCAGTAGTAGTCTGTTCCGCCATAGCGAATGGTTAGGCTATGTCGATTTGTTCCGCTTTCCTCATCCCACCTTCGTTTCGGTCCAGCCAGGTGCTTTGGGTGCAGAAGTGTCGTTGCAATGCCGTTACACTCCAAACATGAAGCAAGGATGGTTGCTGCGCTATCGTTTCAAGTCCCGGCAGCGAACGGTGAGCGGCACGCAGCTCATGGAATACCGCAGTGTTCACCGTGCGCGTGTGGCTTATTTGCTGAACCATTCCCATTGGAATACCCGCCTACAGGCAGATGTTTCGTTGGCTACCCGCCAGACAGGTGCCACGTCCTGGGGCTGGATGGCTTCGGTCCGGACCACTTGGATGCCAGTGTCGCGATTCAGCTTCAGGGCCTTTGCAGCCTGTTTTTTCACCGAAGACTACGAGTCCGCACTATATGCTTATGAGCCTCAGTTGGTGCATGTGGCTTCATTCCCAGTCTTTGCCTATCATGGTGTGCGTGGTGTAGCCGTGATGGATTGGCGCGTGTCGGCCCGTCTTTCTGCCGGCTTGCGGTGGGGTGGTACCCGTTACTTCGACCGTTCCAGCATTTCAACAGGTCCCGACCGCATCGCATCTCCCTGGAAGAATGACCTGTCCGTGCAGTTAGTGTGGAGGAGCAGGTAGGCAGGGGGACGGAAACCTTGTCATCCGTTCTGGAGCAGGTGTGGCATGTATTCGTCCGCAGCGCGTCAGCACCAGTGCTGCTACAGACAGACTGCGAGGGTGTCGGAGCGCACAGCGCTCTCCGACACCCTCGCGGTATATATCATGGTTGCCTGCTCAGTTCAGCGGATTGGCATCCTTCATGAGCGGGTTACTTTCCAGTTCCTTTTGTGGAATGGCAAAGTAGAGTCTGCTGTCGGAATAAGGAATGGCACCGTTCTTGGTCAGCGAGCTGTAGTAGTCGTTTGAGGGACGCAGCCTTTTCCTTCAGCTATACCTCAGAATCATCCCAGCACGAAGACACTGCAATATCCTGACACGGTTCAAGAAGAATCAGTCTATTCCCTCAACAACCCGCTTCTTTTTCTCTTATCCTGTAGATTTTGCTATCTTTGCATAAGATAGGCTGCGTTCGGCAGAGCAAAAGCAGATCCTGCGGAGTTTTCTTTTGCCCTGCGCTCACTTGCACTATCTTTACATAAGATAGGCTGCGTTCGGCAGAGCAAAAGCAAATCCTGCGGAGTTTTCTTTTGCCCTGCGCTCACTTGCACTATCTTTGCGGCCAGATGACCCAAAAAACATGGACTGATGAACGGCATGTGACACTACACATCCTTCACCATCATTATATGCATACTCAAGAGACCTGAAGAGCATGGAATATATGTCTGAAGAAGGCTATAACAAGATATTGGCCGAACTGCAATACCTGGAGACCGTAGAGCTGCCACGAGTGAGAGATGCCATCTCTGAAGCGCGGGACCAAGGCGATCTCAGCGAGAACTTCGAATATCATGCAGCCAAACGTGAGCAGAGGCGACTCCTTGGACGCGCACGTTTTCTGCAGCGTATCATAGAGCATGCCAGAGTAATCGACCGAAGTCTTTTGGCCTGCAAGACCGTCGCTCTGCTCTCAAAGGTAGAGATGACCAACATGGTGAACCAGAGCCAGATGATTTACACGATTGTCAGTCCTCATGAGGCCGACATACGCACGGGCAAGATGTCAATCAAATCACCCATAGCAAAGGCCTTGGTAGGGAAGAAGGTGGGCGATATGGTGAGCGTAAGCGTCCCTGCAGGCACGCTCCAGCTGCGCATCGACAACATCACGCTTGGGTAAGCCCCCTCCCACCAGCTCTACTGAAAACGACAGGATATCAAGCGGCGACCAACACATAAGACTCTGACAAAGCGAATTTTTAGGAACCATCTGATAGCAATGATATGACAAAAAACCAACGAATCGTCTTTGTGGACTACATTCGCGTGACGGCCTGCTTCCTCGTCATGCTGGTCCACGCCAGTGAGAATTTCTATGCCGCCGACACATCCGGTCTGGCGGGCAACATGTCGATGCTTGCCAACGAAGCCAACCGCTTTTGGGTGGCATTCTACGATGGTGGCCTGGGGCGTATCAGCGTGCCGCTGTTTATGGTGGTAAGTGCCTTTCTGCTCGTACCCCTCCGTCCGGGTACGACCATGCGGGGCTTCTACCGCCGCCGCTTCCTGCGTATCCTGCCACCCATGGCCTGCTTCCTGCTGCTTTATACGTTCCTTCCGCTGTTGTGGGGACAGATGACGTGGGAACAGTCGTGGGCAGATTTTCAGAAGCTGCCATTCACCTTCCCGTCAATGGGCGGCCACCTGTGGTTCATGTACCCGCTTATCTCGCTCTACCTCATCATTCCAGTGGTATCTCCCTGGCTGGAGAGAGCCAGTGCCAGCGATGAGCGGCTGTTTCTGGCCTTCTTCCTGTTGTCCACCCTTGCGCCGTGGTTGGTCCGTTTTGCCAGTGCCGACCTGTGGGGCACCTGCTTCTGGAATCCCTGGTTCGGAATGCTGTACTACTGCTCGGGCTATTTAGGCTATCTGGTGCTGGCCCACTACATCCGCGTACACCTCACATGGACCCGCAGCCGGAGGCTTTGTATCGGCACGCTCTGTCTGCTCGTGGGGGCAGCCTTCTCCGGCTGGTCGTTCTGGCAGGCAGGCGTCCCCGGACAGGCGGTGGAGACCCCCATGCTGGAATGGTCGTGGGAGTTCTGCACGCCCAATGTGCTGTGTGCCACCTTCGGCGCATTTCTCCTCTTCACCTGCATCCGGCAGACGAAGGCTCCAGCGTGGGTAACCGACCTGTCGAAGCTCTCGTATGGCATGTACCTGATGCACCTGTTCTTCCTCAGCAACATCGCCCCGTTGGTGATTGGCGGTGATGCGGCCCATCCATTCATGCCGGTGGCGGCAGCTATCCCCTGCATCGCCATACTCACCTTCGTCTGCTGTGCCGTAACCACGAAACTGCTCTCTTTGTTGCCTGGCAGCAAGTGGATTGTCGGATAATCCGCCTGTGCGAGTTTGTAGGGAAACGGTGGGAGAGCCAGGAAAGGAATCTGTAGTACTCCCACGCGAGATTTCTCAAAAAAACGCAACTACATGACATACAGAATGAAATCGGTCGTTGAGCGTTGAAGTTGGATCAGGAGATGCAGAAAACAGAAAGCCCGAAGTCCTGTGTTGCAGGGCTTCGGGCTGGTTGCTCGTGCTCTTGGAAGGTTTTGCCGGAATGCAACACCCCCTTATCTTCGCACGCATACACATCGCGGGTCAGGACATGATTCCCAGTCGCTCGTGAATGCCGTCGAGGTAGGCTTGCCACAGCCGGGGAATGTCGCGATAACTGTAGGCTTGGGTGAAGGGAGCTGTGAGGGCGGCTGTGACGATGTAGCCTGTCACGCCAATCAGACCGCGCAGGTAACGTACCGCCCAATTGGTGCCGTAGTGATGGTTCAGGTAGGTGGAGTTGCGCACCTGATAGAAGCGCTTCCACTTCTTCTTGCGGTTGCGCTCGGCCCACGAGTCGTCTGAGAAGAACTGTTGCTTGTCCATCAGCGCATCGGGCACATACAGTAGGCTGTAGCCCGCGCGGTGCGTACGCAGGCAGTAATCGGTGTCATCACAGAAGATGAACAGCTGCTTGTTGGGCAAACCGACAGCGTCGACCACTTGGCGACGGATGAGCGGTCCTTCGAAGGCTGTTCCGACTATAGTGGTGGGAGCGGTTACTGTCAGCCCCCGTAGCTTACCCTTGTGGAGTGAAGCAAAGGGGTTGCTGAGGTTGTAGGCAGTGAAGTCGTTGGTGTAGATTTGGCCTCCCATCAGGCGGCGCGGTGCCACGATGCCCACTTCCGGGCGTTGGGTGAAGGGCAGCAGATGTTCCAGACAGTCAGGGCGTGGAAACACGTCGTCGTCCATACACCAAATCCAATCGGCTCCCATGCGGCAGGCTTCGGCCATGCCCCGGCAGAAACCTCCTGAGCCGCCTACATTGGCTTGGTTGATGACGGTCAATGTGGGAGAGGTTTGTGTAGCTATCCATTCGGCAGTACCGTCTGTACTTCCGTTGTTGACGACCAGTATGTGCGATACGGGCCGGTTGGCACGCAGGCATTCGATGTTGCGCTTGAGCAGTGTCAGGCGGTTGTAGGTAACGACTACGGCGATGATGTTCCACTTTTCCATATAGTTTTTCGGCTTTTAGCCCGAGACGGCTTGTTGGGTTTGTTGCACAGACCTTCGTTTCCAATTATTCTCCCGCAACGAGGAGCCTCTCGGAGAGGAACTCGGCAATGGTTCCCGTCTCTGAAGAGAGGTTGACACCCACCTGATAGAGCGTCCGGGAGTCGTTCTGATAAGGTTTGGCATAACCTTTCTCCTTGATTTGCTGCAAAGCCTGTTCGGCCGAGCCGTCCAACTTGAACTCAAAGATGTAGACATAATCAGGGGTCTCAACGATACAATCGACACGGCCCTGGCTCTGTTCCTTCTCGATGAATACCGAATAGATGCTGATCATCCGCAGCACCAAGTAAATCGTGTATTGGAAATACCGTTCACATTCGGCCGGCTCCCCCTTGCGTTGCATCCGGTAGGTTGTTTCTGACAACAAGGAGGTCAACAGCCGTTCGAGCTTGGCCAGGTCGCCCTCCTCTAAGGCATCGGTCACATCCTGAACCCAACTGTTGGTACGGTTAGGCGTCTTGAAGTAGCCTCCTGACAGGACGGAGATAAAACCGTTCTGCACTTCCCTGTTCGGAAAGTCCAGCAGGTAGGTGTTGCGGCGGGGATTGTAAGCCTTGATGGTCAGGTAGCCGCTCTGGTAGATCATCGGGAGAGGCTGCTCCACATCCGCCTTGTAATCGACAAACTCTTCGGGACTGTAATAGCGGTTGACCAGCTCGTTGATCTGCTCATCGAAATGGGCTAAGAGGCGGACCAAATAGGTGGGCGTGCCCGACTTGAACCAAAAGTCGTCCATTTGCAGGGTGTCGAAGCAGTTCAGCAGACTGAAAGGGTTGTAGACCCCGCGCATATTCGTACTGAAATGGTAGCCGTCATATTTCCGTTTGAGGTTTCTCTTGACCTGATCCTCACTCAGTTGCCAGCGTCGGCCCAGCGCTTGGATCGGTTCGGCAAAATAACGGTAGAGTTCCTCTTTTGTGATACCGCAAAGTGTATCATAGTCGGGGTGCATACTCAGGTCTTTGGGCTGGTTGAATCCGCTGAACACGCTTACCTGCGAGAACTTGGTCACACCCGTCAACAGGACGAATTGCAGATGGGCATCCGCACCCTTGAACACGGAGTAAAAGCCTTTCAGGATGTTGCGGTGCTGGTCCTCCAAGCGTATTTCCTCCCCATTCTGTACCGTCTTGTAACCGGAATCCAGCACATCCAGAATCGGCTTGTCATATTCGTCAATCAGCACCACAGCCCGACGGCCCGTCTGTTTGTGGGCTTGTTCCAGGACATAGGCGAAGCGATTGCCCGAATCATTTGACATATCCAAACGGCCATACGCTTGTTCCCACCTTGTTAATTGGGTATTGATCTTGTTCTCCAGAACACCTGCTTGCGTGAAATCAGATCCATTGAAATCCACATGAAACACCGGATATTCCAACCAATCCTGTTCCAAGTCTTCGATAGCCAATCCCTTGAACAGCTCCTTATGTCCAAGGAAATAGTGTTCAAGCGTAGAGACGAGGAGGCTCTTCCCGAACCGTCTGGGACGGCTCAGAAAATAAATCTTTCCTGACGTGACCAACTTGTAGATCAAGTCCGTCTTGTCTACATAGACATAACCTTCTTCACGAATCTGGTCAAAACTCTGTATGCCGATTGGATATTTCATGTTTGTTGCCACTTTTCTTGTTGCCCGAATCATCTTTAGAACGATTCTGCGGGCAAAGATAGTGCAAGTGAGCGCAAAGCAAAAGAAAACTCCGCAGGATTTGCTTTTGCTTTGCCGAACGCCGCCTATCTTATGGAAAGATAGTGCAAGTGAGCGCAAAGAGCCAAGCTTGCTTGAGCTTTTTGCCGAACGCCGCCTATCTTATGGAAAGTAACGGATTAAAGTAAATGAAGCGCAGCCCCAAATAACAATAACTGCGGCTAAGAGGCGACGGTGCACTGGGAGGGCGTGGCTTCCAGCCCGCCCGTTGTCAAGCATACTTGAGGCGACGGTGCACTGGGAGGGCTACATCCCCGGTTTGAATCATAGGATGAAACATCCGTTCAACCTTTTCTTGTTATATGATAGTTAGTGCAAGTGAGGGCAAAGAGCCAAGCTTGCTTGAGCTTTTTGCCGAACGCAGCCTCAAATTAGCTTGTCACCGGGCGGGCTGGAAGCCACGCCCTCCCAGTGCACCGTCGCCTCAAATGGGCATGATAACCGCCGGCTTGAAGCGCTCAAGCTGGGAGGGCGGGCAAAGGCCCGCCTCAGACGATAATGCACCGGGAGGGCGTGGCAAAGACCCGCTATGCCCTTCTTTTTATACGCTTTTTAAAAGCCGTAAAAATCGTTCAACCCTTCAGCCAACCCTTCATTGTCGTTGATTCTCATAGGCAAACTGGCTGAAGGATTTTGTTTTCAAACCCTTCAGGCTATTCAGCCAACCCTTCAGCCACGATAAGGCCGGGGGTAAGCAAATAGCCTCTTCGCAAGAGTCCAGACTTACGCAAAACAGAGGCTGGGCCGGACGTGACAACTCGGCGAGTTGTCGCACCAAAGCCTGGACTTGTTTGTATGCAATCAGGGGGGGAACAGGATTGTAGAATCACGCTGAATGAAAACATCACGGCTGAACCTTCCTGAAGGGTTTGAAGACAAAACCCTTCAGCCAGTTTACCTATGATTATCAAAGAGAATGAAGGGTTGGCTGAAGGGTTGAACGATTTTTCGGAGGATAAAATATGTGTATATAAAATGGTGTGTGTGTGGTTATGGTCGCTTCGCTCCCTGTGTCGGCGGACCATTGCCCGTCCTCCCGTTGCCGTTGGTGCTACAGTGCGCTTGGAGTCATTGGATGAAACATTGGCTCGACCCTTCTTGTTATATGATAGCGCAGCAATCATTCGCTCAGTGAGTATAACTCTCCACTCTTCCACTCAAATGATAAACTTTAAGCTGGGTTTTGCCAAACAGGAATCTTTGCATAGATTTGCAAATCCTATTTCGACATGAAGCAATACGACTTTCTCATAGTGGGGGCAGGGCTGTTCGGTGCCGTGTTTGCCCACGAAGCCAAACTGGCCGGCAAGCGGTGTTTGGTGATAGACAAAAGAGAACATACGGGTGGCAACATCCACTGCCGCGATGTGCAGGGCATTGCCGTGCATGAATATGGTGCGCACATATTCCATACGCACCACAAAGAGGTGTGGGACTACGTCAACCGGTTGGTGGAGTTCAACCGCTTCACCAATTCCCCGTTGGCCTGTTTTGAAGGACGGCTCTACAACCTGCCGTTCAACATGAACACCTTCTACCAGCTGTGGGGTGTGAAGACACCAGAGCAGGCGCGGGCCAAGCTGGCCGAGCAGCGGGCTGCCTATGCCCACATCACCCACCCGGCCAATCTGGAAGAACAGGCACTTACGCTTTGCGGAAGCGACATCTACCGCTGCCTCATCCAAGGCTATACCGAGAAGCAGTGGGGACGGCCCGCCACGCAGCTGCCGGCCTTCATCATCAGGCGGATTCCCTTCCGCTTTGTGTTTGACAACAACTATTTCGACGACCCCTATCAGGGCATTCCTTGCGGAGGCTATAACCGGCTCACCGACGTGCTGCTACAAGGCGTTGAGGTGAGGCTCGGGGTGGACTATCTGGAGCAGCGTGCCGAACTCGACGCGCTGGCCGACCGCGTGCTGTTTACCGGTTGTATCGATGCGTTCTACGACTATTGCCACGGCCGCCTTGACTACCGCAGCCTGCGCTTTGAGCACCGCAGCCTCGACGTGCCTGACTTTCAGGGAAATGCTGTGGTGAACTACACCGAACGGGCTGTGCCTTATACGCGTATCATTGAGCACAAGCACTTTGACTTTGCCACGACAGCCCACACGGTGATTACCTATGAATATCCCGATGATTTCGCACCGGGCAAGGAGCCTTACTACCCAATCAACGACGAGCGCAACGCTGCGCTCTATACCCGCTATCGCGAAATGGCAGAGCGGCAGCAGCGAGTCTTCTTCGGCGGCAGGCTGGCGCAGTACACCTACGCCGATATGGACGACACCATCGCCTCGGCCCTCGAATTAAGCCGAAGGCTGCTGCGTTCAACCTGATTTCTCACCCAAGCCCACTCCTGACTCATGAACTACTGGAACCACCGCACCTTGGTCGTGCACCCCTCGTTTGAGGAACTAAGCGATTTCATGCTGAGCCTGCCCCAACGCTTTGAGCAACATGAAGGCGTGCTCATTCACGACGGACGTAACAAGCTGCGCCGCCTGACCTACGGGGGGCGCGATTTTGTGGTGAAGTCCTTTCGCCGGCCTATCTTCGTCAACCGTATGGTCTACGGGCTGTTGCGCCCCTCGAAGGCCTTGCGCTCTTACCGCAACGCACTGAAGTTGGAAGCCATCGGAGTGGGCACGCCCCAAGCTGTGGGCTACCTGAACATCCGCAGCGGCCTGCTGTTCGACCGCAGCTACTTTGTCACGCTGGCATCAGCCTGTACCCACCGCTATGAGGAGCTGCTTCTCCGCCACTTCGACTGCCAAACTGAAGTGCTGAAGGCAGTGGCGCGGACTACGGCCCGGCTTCACGAACACCACATGGCCCACTTGGACTACGGACGTGCCAACATCCTCTTCGAGCCGCTGCCCGACGGTTCGGTGAAGGTCGAAATAGTGGACCTGAACCGCATGTACTTCGGTCCGCTCGACATGAAGGCTGGCTGCAAGAACTTGGAACGGTTGCCGGCATCGCCTGCCATGCATCGCATCCTGGCCGACGAATATGCCCGCGTGAGAGGCTTCGACCCGCAGCAGTGTTACGAGCTTATGCGGGCCTACCGCAGTGTGCAACCCGGACAGATGGAAGGGGAAGTTGAATGAATCCCAAAAAGAAATAGTCCTATGAAGAATCAAATCCTTCGGCAGCTGTTGTGGCTGTATGCCGTGCTGCTGGTGCCCGCTTCGATGTGTGCCGACAACGCGGGCCAACGGCGTAGACACCTGCCCAATGTCAACATAGCCATTCCCTTTCACCATACCGACTCTGTCCCTACGGCCTTCCACTTGGGCTTGATGGGTAGTTTCGGCAGCCAGCGCGGTGTCGGTATCGAATTGCTGGGCAGCATGGTGAAGGGCGATGTGCAAGGCTTGCAGCTAAGCGGGCTGATGAACATAGCCGGCGGCCATCAGGCAGGCGTGCAACTAAGTGCGCTGGTGAACCATGTGACAGGGCAGGGTGGCGGCATGCAGTTGGGCCTGATGGTCAATTCGGCCCACACCTATCGCGGCGTGCAGCTTTCGTCACTGTCTAATGTGGCTGTCGTGATGAAGGGCTTGCAGCTGGGTGCGCTGAACAATGTGGTGTGCGAAAGCATGAAGGGCCTGCAGCTCACCGGTATTTCTAACGTCGCCGTACAGGTGGACGGAGGCTTGCAGCTTTCGGCTGTGGCCAATGTGGCACAGCGTGACATGCACGGCATGCAGTTGTCGTCATTCAACTATGCAGGCGAGTTGCACGGCTGTCAGACTGGCGTCGTGAACCTGTGTGACCGTTCATGCGGTTGGCAGGTGGGTGTCGTGAACTACAGCGTGTCTCCTTCCCGGCGCAAGATAGGGCTGGTCAACCTGGACAGCCTGACCCGTGTGCAGTACCTCTTGCTGGGTGGCAACACCGCCAAGGCAGGCGGTGGCGTGCGCCTGTTAGGCCGTACGCTCTACACCGAAGTAGGCATCGGCACCCAGTGGTTGGGACTCGACGAGAAGTTTTCGGGTTGCCTCTTCTACCGCAAGGGAGCCTTGCTCAGGCTAAACCGCCATTTCAGCCTGCCTCTGGACCTGGGCTTTGCCCACATTGAGAGTTTCGACAACAATTCGCCCGAAGTGCCTGAACGCATGTACGGACTGCAAGCCCGTGCCGGACTGGAGTGGAGCATCACGCCCAAACTCTTCTTGCAGGCCATGACGGGTTATGGCATTACGCGCCACTATAATCACGATGCCACCTATAACCGCAAGGTGCTGCTCGAAGTGGGCCTGCTGTTTGAAGGGCGATAAGTGCGGGTTATTTTCTTAGGTGATGAGGTCATAACCTCAGCATAATCTCATAACCTAAGAAGAGCCCCCATAACCTTCGAAGAAACTTTATCCTTCATTTTTCTGCATATGAGAAGAGTCCTATATTTCCTGATGCTGCTTGGCAGCATGTACAGTCATCCGGTTCAGGCCCAGCAGACCGTGCCGCCTGACAGTGTGCGGATGGCCTGTGACGAAGTGCGCGCCGACAGCCTTTGTGCCGATTCATGCCGGACTGTGCTGACGGCAGCCTGCGACGATGACCTACACGAGGAGGCGGTCAGCAACATGGTACTGCCCGTATCTGACAATGAAAAACTGGCACTGCCACAGCCTAAGCGTCCTTGGCGTGCAGCCGTCGAAACCTTTGGGTTGAATGTCGGTGTCTGGGCCTTTGACCGTTATGTGATGCAGGAGGACTTTGCCAAAATCAGTCTGTCAACCATCAAGAACAACATCAAGCACGGCTTCGTGTGGGACAACGACCAGTTTTCGACCAACCTGTTTGCCCACCCCTACCACGGCAACCTCTACTTCAACACGGCCCGCTCCAGTGGCATGACCTTTTGGGAGTCGGCCCCTTATGCCTTTGCGGGTAGCCTCATGTGGGAAACCTGTGCCGAAATCGAGCCGCCTGCCATCAATGACCTTATGGCCACTACGCTGGGCGGTATAGCCTTGGGCGAAATGACCTTCAGGATGTCCTCCTTGGTGCTCGACGACAGCAGGCGCGGCTTTCCGCGTTTCCTGCGTGAACTGTTGGGCGGTGTGCTCTGTCCGCCGAGAGCTTTCAACCGTCTGCTTACGGGCGAAGCTTGGCGTGTGAGCACGACACATCACCTTTATCATGACTACGACCGTCTGCCCGTAAAGTTCGAAATAGGCGTGGGCAACCGCTATCTGGCTGATGCCGGAGCCCTGTTCAGGGGCGAACACAATCCCTATATAGAGCTGCGCGGCATCTATGGGTCACCCTTTGACACCGAGAGTAACCAACCTTACGACCATTTCACGCTGGGCCTCACGCTGGGCCTTTCGGGCAACCAGCCCTTGGTGAGCCGTGTGAACCTGATGGGACGTTTGTGGGGCACCCAACTGCCCACGGCTACCGATATGGAACTGACCGTGGGCCTGTTCCAGTATTTCAACTATTTCGATGCTGAAGAAGTGGCCGACGGTACGGGACAGATACCTTACAAGATATCCGAGGCAGCCTCTGTCGGTCCGGGCATTGTCTATCGTTTTCCGGGTCTGCACAGCCTGCTCTCGCTCAGCCAGAGCCTGCACCTTGGCGGCATCCTGCTGGGTGGCTGCATCACCGACTACTACAACATCATTGACCGCAACTACAACCTGGGCAGCGGCTACAGTGTGAAGAGCGTCACCAATCTCGACTTCGGCCATAAAGGACTGTTCTCACTGGGCTTCCAGCACTACCGCATTTTCACCTGGAAAGGCTATGAGGGCAAAGACCTGACCACCATCAATCCCCTCTACCTCAATGCGCAGGGCGATCGGGGCAACACCTCCTTCACCATCATCACACCTGTCACCGAGCTGGCACTGGGTCCGCACATGCGCATCAGCTGGGAAACCTCCTTCTACTTCCGCCGCTCTCACTACAAATATCATCCCGACCTTGACTTCGACACCTTCGAAACCCGTGTGGGACTGATGTATCGCTTCTGACCCATTTCTTAGATTATGAGGACAAGGCTTTTTTTGAGTTATAGTGATAAAGTATGAGTGATTAAGTTCTCAACTTTAGCATTTGGAAGATTCAACTTTCGCAGGTGGTTGCCGTTAGTTGACAAGCGTTCAAGGCACGCCCCGAAGGGGCAAAGATTGTGCAAGTGAGCGCAGAGCCAAGCTTGCTTGAGCTATGCCGAATGCAGCCAATCTTATGTAACAAGCGCATAGCCCAGGGCATCGCCCTGGGTAGGTTAACCGCCGTAAAATGCGCCCTGCAAGGGAAAAAGCGTTGAATCTTAGGCTGTTTCCTTACGCTTTTGCCCTTGCAGGGCGTACTTCATCGCCTCATTTACCCAGGGCGATGCCCTGGGCTATGCGCTCGTTGGGCTTTCAGCCCGTTCCTTGAACGCTGCATCCTAATAGGGTACACATGATAGAAACTAATTTTGAACACCTACTTAAGTTCTCAACTTTATCACTATAACTCAAAGAGAACCTTGTCCCTTTATAACCTGAAAACCGAAAAATGCCGACAAATCGTAAGGAATAGGCATTTTATATGTACTTTTGTGCCTCGAAACGTTCCATTCCAAGCTATGCTAAGACGATTCCTACTCCTGTCCTGCCTCTGTTTTCTGCCCTGCGTGCTGTGCGCCCAGTCATCGTTGTACCAAAAGTACATCGACCGCTACAGCACCATGGCCGTCGACCAAATGCACCGCTATGGAGTGCCTGCCAGCATTACGCTGGCACAGGGGCTGCTCGAAAGTGCGGCGGGAACCAGCCGGTTGGCCACGCAGGGAAACAATCACTTTGGCATCAAGTGTGGCGGAGTGTGGAAAGGGCCTTATATGCTCATGAACGACGATGCGCCCAACGAAAAGTTCAGGGTGTATGGCAGTGCGGCCGAGAGCTATGAAGACCACTCCAAGTTTTTGCGCAACGGGCGGCGGTATGCCGCGCTGTTCGACCTGAAACGTACGGACTACAAAGGTTGGGCACGCGGACTGAAGCAGGCCGGTTATGCCACCAGTCCCACCTATGCAGCCTCGCTCATCGAACTCATCGAGAAGTACCGGCTGGACCGTTATGACCATGCCGGCCACCAGCGTCATGCTGAAAAGCAGGCTCAGGAGCAGCAGAAGTGGCAGGCAAGGGCTGGACACCATGTGGTGCGGCGGTGCAATGGGCAATACTATATCGTAGCCGAAGCCGGCGACACTTACGCATCAGTGGCGCGGAGCATGAAGACCAAGGAGAAGAAGCTGCGCCAGTATAACGACGTGCCCGATGACTACCGGCTGAAGGCCGGCGACATTGTGTATTTAGGTAAAAAGCGCAAGAAAGCCGACAGCAGCATGAAGCGTCGCTATCATGTCATGGAGTCGGGCGAGAGCCTGTATACGATCAGCCAGCGCTATGGCATCCGCCTGCGTTCGCTCTGCAAGATGAATCCCATCGGCCAGGACGAACACTTTCAGGTGGGTGATGAAATCAAGCTCAGGTGAGCAAGGCGCAGTCCAAACCTAATTTCGGAAACTAAGCGAAGAACCATAAACTATGTCAGTAGCATCCTTCCTACAGTCAGCACACCCGACAGCCTTTTCGTTTGAGGTGTTGCCTCCGCTTCGCGGCAAGAGCATTGAGAGCGTGTACCGGACCATTGACCGCCTCATGCCCTTCAATCCCGCATATATCAACATCACCACCCACCGCACCGAGACCATCTACCATGAAGTGCAAGAAGGCATGTTCGAAAAACTCTCTGTGCGCAGCCGTCCGGGCACTGTGGCCATTGCCGCCGCACTGAAAGGCCGTTACGGCATACCGGCTGTGCCCCATGTGATTTGCAGCGGCTTTAGCCGTGCCGAAATAGAGTGTGAACTGGTAGACCTGTCATTCCTGGACATTACCGACCTCATCGTGTTGAGGGGCGACCGCGCCCGTGGTGAGAACCGCTTTGTGCCTACTCCTGGCGGACACGAACATGCCGAGCAGCTATGTCGGCAGGTGAACGACTTCAATGCCGGCCTGCTGATTGACGGCACGCAGAGCGACCCGCTGGCCACACCTTTTACTTATGGCGTGGCAGGTTATCCCGAGAAACATGAGGAAGCCATGAACCCCGACACCGATCTGGCCTATCTGAAAGCCAAGGTCGAAGCCGGTGCGCAGTACATTGTCACCCAAATGTTTTTCGACAACAGCCGCTATTTCCACTTCGTGGAGCGCGTGCGTCAGGCTGGCATCAACGTGCCCGTCATTCCAGGCATCAAACCCCTCACCACGCTGAACCACCGTTCCATGTTGCCCAAAACCTTCCACATAGACTATCCCGCCGAGTTGGTCAAGGAGCTGCAGCGCTGCCAGAACAACGACGATGTGAAGGCGCTGGGCGTAGAGTGGGGCATACAGCAGGCCCGCGAGCTCAAGGAGCATGGCGTGCCCAGCATCCACTTCTATTCCATGAATGCCGCCGCCAGCATCGAAAAGATAGCGAAGGCTGTATATTGAATCAAGGCGAAGCGGTTGGCTTCGCGCTCTCTAAGTAGGTGTTCAAAATTAGTTTGTATCATGTGTGCTCTATTGGGATGCAGTTT
>CALZRA010000044.1 GCA_945828345.1 uncultured Bacteroidales bacterium | reverse complement strand
AGTGGATGATGATGCTCATGCCCCTCTTCTTCTTCTTCATGTTCAACAAGTACTCGGCCGGCCTGAACTATTACTACTTCATCTCCCTCCTCTTCAGTGCACTCACCATGTGGTGGCTGCGCCGCACGACCGACGACGCCAAGCTCCTGGCCAAGTTGGAGGCGAACTATGAAGCCAACAAGAACAACCCGAACAAGAAACCCAGCGGACTCGCTGCCCGCCTCGAAGCCCTCCAGAAGCAACAGGAGGAGCTCATGAAGCGACAGCAGAGATAATCATCAATTTATAATGTATAATGTATAATTTATAATTAGGTCTGGCGACCGTCGTACAGGACGATGCACCGCAGAAACCACCGGCGTAGCCTTCATGATAAATTGTAAACTATAAATTATACATTGCTTCACGGCGTAGCCCTCATTATACATTATAAATTATAAATTATAAATTGAAAAAGATGTCCCTCAAAACCATGCTGACCGCCACCGTCCTCGGCCTTGCCTCTGTGCAGGCCACCGACGCCCAGCCTGCTGCGGCAGACTTCATTGGCAAACAAACACCTGCGTTCCAGTCAGACCGCATGACCCCCGAAGCCCTTTGGGCCATGGGACGCATCGGCGGATTCACCCCTTCGCCTGACGGCAAGGAAGCTGTCTACTCCGTCAGCTACTACAGTGTGAAGCAGAACAAGAGTCACTCCGTCCTCTACACCCTCAACCTGCTCGATGGTACATCGCGGCAGCTTACCACCAGCCTGAAGAGCGAAGGCGGTGCTGTGTATGTGAACGGAGGGAAACACATCGTCTTCCTCTCCGCCGAGAGCGGCAGCAACCAGCTCTGGATGATGAACCCCGACGGCACAGGCCGCCGGCAGATTTCCTTTGCCGACAACGATGTGGCTGACTTCCTCTTTTCGCCCGACGAGAAGCAGGTGCTGCTCGTGATGGAAGTGCCCCAGCACCATTCTATCGAGGCCAAGGAAGCCGACCTCCCCTTGGCCACGGGCATGGTCATCAACGACCTCATGTACAAGCACTGGGACACCTACGTGACCTCTGTGCCTCATCCCTTTGTGGCCACCTTCGACGGCCAGACCGTGAAGGTGCAGAAAGACCTGCTCGAAGGCGAACCCTACGAGTGCCCCATGATGCCCTTCGGCGGTGTGGAGCAGCTTGCCTGGAGTCCTGACAGCAAGCAGGTGGCCTACACCTGCCGCAAGAAGGTAGGCAAGGCATACGCCATCAGTACCGACAGCGACATCTTCCTTTATGACCTCGCTACTGGACAGATGCGCAATCTCTGCAAGCCTGCTGGCTATGTGGCTCCCGAAGTCGAAGCCGACCGATCGTTGCAGCATCAGGCTGTTAACCGTACGGCCACCGACTGCAACATGGGCTACGACCAGAATCCGCAGTTCTCACCCGATGGCCGTTATGTGGCCTGGAGCAGCATGGAGCGTGACGGCTATGAGAGCGACCGCACCCGCCTCTGCGTGCTCGACCTCCAGACTGGCGAGAAGCGTTATGTCACCGAGCAGTTCGAGAGCGGCGTGAACGAATTTTGCTGGGCGGCCGACAGCAAGCAGCTCTACTTTACCGGCGTGTGGCACGGCAAGACCCAAATCTATCGCACCGATCTTAAAGGCCAGCACAAACCGCTCACCGATGACGTGGCTGACTACAGCCTGCTCGGTCTTTCGGCCGACGGCAAGACCCTCTATGCCAAGCGACACAGCATGGCCCAGGCCGATGAAGTCTATCGTTTGCAGGTAGGCAAGAAGCAGACTGCCGTGGAGCAGCTCACCCACGAGAACCAGTATTTCTACGACAAACTCACCTTCGGCAAGGTCGAAGAACGCTGGGTGAAGACCGTTGACGGCAAGGACATGCTCTGTTGGGTAGTCTATCCGCCCCACTTCGACCCCGCCAAGAAATATCCCGCCCTGCTCTTTTGCGAAGGCGGCCCGCAGTCACCCGTCAGCCAGTTCTGGAGCTACCGCTGGAACTTCCAGATTATGGCAGCCAACGACTACATCATCATAGCCCCCAACCGCCGCGGCCTGCCCGGCTTTGGCATGGAATGGTTAGAGGAAATCAGCGGCGACTACTCCGGACTCTGCATGCAGGACTACCTTTCGGCCATCGACGATCTGGCCAAGGAATCCTACGTTGACCGCGAGCGGCTCGGCGCTGTCGGTGCCAGCTTCGGCGGCTACAGCGTTTATTGGCTGGCCGGAAACCACAACAAACGCTTCAAGGCCTTCATCGCACACGACGGCATCTACAACACCCAGCAGCAATACGTTGAGACCGAGGAACTCTGGTTCCCCAACTGGGACATGGGCAGCGCACCTTGGAAGCGTGCTGCCGACGGACAGGTGCAGAAGGTCTTTGCCACTTCGCCCCACCTCTACGTAGACCGTTGGGACACACCCATCCTCTGCATCCACGGCCAACGCGACTTCCGCATCGAATACACACAGGCCGAGAGTGCCTTCACCGCAGCCCGTATGCGCGGACTCGATGCCCAGCTCCTCCTCTTCCCCGACGAGAACCACTGGGTGCTGAAGCCCCAGAACGGCATCCTCTGGCAGCGCACCTTCTTCCGCTGGTTAGACAAGTACCTGAAATAATCACATAAAAAACATACAGACAGCTTTATGAAAGAAACAATCCAACGCAAGCTCAACGACAGCGCGGCAGCGCGGTGGACGGCGCTTGTGCTCGTAGCCCTGATGATGTTCTTCGGCTACATGTTCGTCGATGTCATGTCGCCCATCCAGGCACTCATCGAAAACCAGCGCGGATGGAATCCCGACGTGTTCGGCACCTACGCCGCTTCCGAGTACATCCTCAACGTATTCGGCTTTCTCATCATCGCCGGTGTCATCCTCGACAAGATGGGTGTGCGCTTCACCGGCGTGCTTTCCGCCTCCATGATGCTGGGCGGTGCCGTCATCAAGTTCATCGGTATCACTGAATGGTTCCAGGCTACAGGTTTTGCCGAGTGGCTCAACTCGTGGTGGACCGCCTTCCCCGCCAGTGCCAAGATGGCCGCTCTCGGCTTTATGATATTCGGCTGCGGTTGCGAAATGGCCGGCACCACCGTGTCGAAAGCCATCGCCAAGTGGTTCAAGGGCAAGGAAATGGCCCTCGCCATGGGTCTTGAAATGGCCATAGCCCGTGTCGGCGTGTTTGCCATCTTCTCCATTTCGCCCATCATCGCCACCAAGTTCGGCACCGTTGTCGCTCCCGTAGCCTTCTGCACCGTTCTCCTGCTCATCGGTCTCATCACCTTCACCGTGTTCACTTTCATGGACAAGAAGCTCGACTCCCAGCTCGGAGCCGAGGCTGAAGGCGAAAGCGAGGAAGAATTCAAGTTCAGCGATTTGGGCAAAATCCTTTCCTCCCAGGTGTTCTGGATTGTCGCCCTGCTCTGCGTGCTCTACTACAGTGCCATCTTCCCCTTCCAGCGTTACGGTGCCAACATGTTGCAGTGCAACCTCGACGGCATTTCGGCCGAAGCCGCTTCCAACATCTTCCGCTGGTTCCCCATCGGTGCCGCAGTCATCACCCCCTTCTTGGGCAACTTCCTCGACCGTAAGGGCAAGGGAGCCACGATGCTCATCGGCGGTGCGCTGCTCCTCATCTGCTGCCACCTCATCTTCGCCTTCGTGCTCCCCGAAGCCAAGAGCCCCGCTTTGGCCTACTCCACCATCGTCCTGCTCGGCATTTCCTTTGCTCTTGTGCCCGCTGCCCTTTGGCCCAGTGTGCCCAAAATCATCGACGAGAAAGTGCTGGGCAGCGCCTACTGCCTCATCTTCTGGGTGCAGAACATTGGCCTTTGCTTCGTGCCCAAGCTCATCGGCAGCCTCCTCACCTCGACCAACGAGGACAATCCCGCAGTGATAGCAGCCAAGGAGGCCGGTGCCGACTTCATTCCCTACGACTACACCGTGCCTCTCGTAGTCTTTGCCGGCTTCGGCGTGCTGGCCCTGCTCATCGCCCTCTATCTGAAGGTAGTCGACAAGAAGCGCGGCTACGGTCTCGAAGAACCCAACATCAAGCAGTAAACACTCCTATAATATAAATGGGCAATGCGGAAAGCGTCGGCCTGCCCGGGCACCCCTCGGCCAGCCTCAGGCACTTTCCCCATTGCCTCCTTTTTGTATCAACAGACAAACCTCTTTACATGATTCGCAAAACTACGCTTCTTGCCCTGCTCGTGGCCGCAGCTCCCCTTGCCGCTGCAGCCCACGATACCGACGAAACCCATCCGCAGGCTGCCTATGCCGACCTCGACTACGAAACGCCGGGCATCACCGTCAACATCAACAGCAGCAATCCCGCCATACAGCAGATGCAGCCCACCTTCAAGTTCGGCGGCTACATCATGGAGAAGTACAGCATCAGCGACCGCAGCGGCCAGGCCACCAACGGCGGCTTCGACACCCGCTTTGTCCGCCTCTACATGGACGGCAAGGTCTATCAGGACTTCTACTACAAGCTCCAGATGGAAGTGAACGGCCAGCCCGGTGTGGACAAAGGCCCGCGCATTGTCGATGCCTTCGTAGAGTGGCAGAAGTTCGACTGCTTCCGCGTGAAGCTCGGCCAGTTCAAGCGCAGCTTCGGTTTCGAAAATCCCTATAGCCCCCTCAACGTAGGTCTCGGCAGCTACTCGCAGGCCACCATGAAGCTCGCCTCGATCGGTGACCGCATCGGCGAACACAAGAGCTCGGGCCGCGATGTCGGCGTGCAGGTACAGGGCGACCTCTTCCCCGCAGCCGACGGCCACAAGTGGCTGCATTACCAGATAGGCTTCTTCAATGGTCAGGGCATCAACCACACCGACAAGGACCACCACAAGGACCTCATCGGCGGACTCTGGTTCTCTCCCGTGAAGAACCTCGCCATCGGCGGCTTCGGCTGGAACGGCAAGTACACCAACGAGAGCTACACCAACCCCGCCACCCAGCTCCGCTCCGCCAAGCGCGTACGCTGGGGTGTGGGCCTGAAGTATGAAGACAAGTGGACCGTGCGCGGCGAATACATGAGTTCTGTGGGTGGAGTGACCACCGATGCCACGCGTGCCGACCGTTCCGATGCCTGGTATGCCACGGTCGGTGTGCCTGTAGCTCCCAAGGTCAAGGTCTATGCCCGCTACGACTGCTACCGCGACACCAAGCAGTGGAGTTCGCTCGTGACCAACTACGGCCTCTCGGGCAACTACTACCTCACGAAGAACCTCATCTTCCAGCTCAACTACACCTTCACCGACGACCGCACGGCCCGCCGTGCCGCCAATCCCACCGATTCGCGCTACAACACCTTCGACGTGCAAGTCACTGCCCGCTTCTGACCCACGCCTCCTGAAGGTCCGCATACGATAACTGCCCGGCAACGTCCTCTACAGACGTTGCCGGGCAGTAATGCTTTTATAACAGGTGTCCTCTATGCCAGCTCCTGTCGGGCGCATATCCTTTAAGCCCATGCCGAACCATGAAATTTGTCGATGATTTCTTCTGATTTCTTCTGACAGAGCGAGGAAACGAAGAAAGAGCGACGAATACTTTGCCAGTTAAAATATATTTTCATACTTTTGCATCCGTCCCCAGTTAGCCCAAGGGCAACGGTGGGGAAATACATAGATTAAGACGTTTTCGAACGTTTGTCTTGTGGAACACGAACTTCGCAACTTCTCACCCACAACAGGCAAAGGACAACGGAAATGTCTGCGTAGTGCGTTTACTATGCCATCCCGTCACGAGAATGGTTCTGCCAGCCAGAACTGTACTCAGATGGTAGATGTACATATATGCGTACTGGCGTGGGCTAACTGCGTTGTCTGTCCTGTGTGGGTGAGGCAATGCGAAGGCCTGTGTTCCCAGGATGGACAGAAACAGACACCTGCGCCTTTTTTTATGCCTGTTACTTAAGCCTCCTTTATTTACTTTCCTACCAGAATCCATTTTGAGGTGTCTGCGGATTCTACGGCTGTTATGCTTCTTGGCAGCCTGATTGAGACACATGTATCATTGTTCCTCCACTTCTTCCCTTGGATGGGGCTTTATCCGAAAGTCCCTTCTCTGTGTGGCTCTCCTGTGCTGCTTTTGCAGTGCGCAGGGGCAGGAGCTTCCTGTGCACCGTGCGTTGATATTTGGACTTGGTGAACAGGCAGACAAACGTTGGGGCACGATTCATGGCGACAAGGATGTGTGGTATGTGGAACGCATGTTGCGGAACATGGGGTATACCGACATTCAAACGCTGAAGAACCGTCAAGCCACCAAGCAGGCCATGGTCAATGCCTTCAGACAACTGGCCAAACGGTGTCACAGAGGAGACCATGTGTACATTCACTATTCGGGACATGGGCAGCTGATGACTGACCTCGACGGCGATGAAGCCCAGAAGTGGAACGCACAACATGCTGGGTGGGATGAGTCGTGGATTCCCTACGATGCACAGATGACCTATGGCAAGGACGACCGGGGTGAGAAACATTTGTGTGACGATGAGATAGCCCGCTTGCTGCTCAACATTCGCCGACGCATTGGCCGACACGGCACTTTGATAGTGGTCGTAGATGCCTGCCATAGCGGCGATGCCACCTGTGGTGATGTCGCCGACGAATGTGTGCGAGGTGTAGATATGAAGTTCAATATTCCGCGCACGGCAGAGCAGGTTCAGCGACGTCCAGTTAAAGAAGCGTGGCTGACTATCAGTGCCTGCAAACCATGGCAGCTCAGCACAGAACTGAAGTCGCCGAAAGTAGGCAAGCTCACATACGCCCTGTACCTGTTGGGTGTATCGGCCATGCAGTTAGACAATCAGACGTTGGAACAGCAGTTAGCCAAAAAGATGAGTCCATATCGAGGCCGTTTGCCTCAAGACCCAATGGTGACGGGGCATAAATAGCAGTAGTTTCTCTTGTCACAGGGTTACTTTCTCCGATAATTCGCTTTAAGGGTATAAAACATTCATCAATACATCCAAACAATGAAACGCATTCTATTTCTTTTCGCGCTCTTTGCAGTCTGCTGTGTGCAGCTGCCGGCGCAATCGTTCAAGTACGTCTACAAAGGCATTGAGTTCAAGTGCAAGGTAGAAGACGGGAAAGTCGTGATCCGTGGTTTCGACCAGAAAGCTGACCGCGTGGTGATTCCTGCACAGGTAACAGACAAAAGAGGACGGAACTATTCGGTCGCCAAGTTAGACCTCTTCGCTGAGGTGGCTGGCTATCAGACTTCTACAGTGGCCATTGAGACTGGTGTGGAGGAGATAGAGGACTATTGCTTCAATCAATTTCGCAAACTGAACGAGGTGTATATTCCGAACAGCATCACCCGTATCGGCGAGAAGGCTTTCAATGCCAAGTACATGCCTGCACGCTTTAATATGCCTTCGACCATCAGCGAAACGGCGCTCAAGGCGGGTAATACGGTCTATCCCTATGCTTCGGCTTCAGCGGAAAATCCTTTGGCCAGCATAGACCTTTCTGTGTACGGTGATGGCCAACAGGCAGATGTGGCGGAACAGGGTGAGGAGGCTGTGCCGCAGACTGTGTCTATCACGCCAGGAACCTCCGATGTTGACTACAACATTCCTTCTACTGGCAACCAGCGTAACAACACGTTCTGCGTGATTATTGCCAACGAGCAATACAAGCAGAAGGATACACCCAATGTAAAGTATGCCGCACAGGACGGCAAGACCTTCCAGTTCTATTGCCAGAAAACGTTGGGCCTGCCCAAAGAGAATATCCGTTTTGCCACTAATGCCTCTTACCTGCAGATGAAAAGCATGTTGCAGTGGTTCCAGCAGGTGGCCGAAGTTTATGGTGGTGAAGCCAACTTCATCGTCTACTACTCAGGCCATGGCATTCCCGATGAGAAAGGCAACTGCAAGTTGGTGCCGGCCGATGTGAGCATCAATGATGTGGACAACGCTTTCAGCTTGAAGGAGCTGTATGCCAATTTGGGCCAGCTAACCACGAACTCGGTACTGCTGTTGGTGGATGCCTGTTTCAGCGGTAACGACCGCGCCAATGTGGCTGCGGTGGACGAACAGCATCGAGGCATTGTGCGTGAAGTAAGAAACGAAGCCGTATCGGGCAATGTAGTGGTGCTGACCGCTGCTTCGGGCACTGAAACCGCCCTCTCGTACGACGAAAAGGCGCACGGACTGTTTTCATATTTCCTGTGCAAGAAACTGCAAGAAACCCGTGGCAACGTAACCATTGGCGACTTGTACGATTACGTAAAGCGCGAGGTGAGCCGCAAGTCGACCGTCGTTTACGGAAAGCCGCAAACGCCTAATGTGTCTTTCTCGGGTAGCATGGGCAATAAGTGGAGAAGCCTTTCATTCTAAATATCCTTGATCAACAAACAGTTTTATCATCATGAAAAAGTATCTTGTTATTCTTGTTTTGGCCCTTTATGGCGCAGTGCAGTCAAATGCCCAGATTACCTGGAATGTCCGTGCGGGTGGTGGCTTGGTAACTGACATGTTTAATGTTTATGATTCTCATTTTGATTTTGAGGTTCTCGATTATACAGAGAACATGGGGCTAATGTTTGCTGTTGAAGCTAATATTCCCGTTACTCAGGGGTCCAATTGGTGCGTATCTCCTACAGCAATAGTTTCATACGGTGAGAATTGTCAGGTATCCCTTCCCATATATTGGGGCTATAAACATCCAGTGGGTGATTCAAAGCTTTTAATTCCTAAAGTGGGTCCTTTTGTAGGGATTGATACTGACGGTGCAATCTTCTTGTTCGGTCCCTCTGTCGAATTGGCATACGAACATAAACATTTCGTTACAGCCATAAATGCTTCCCTAAATACCATTACGCGGGCTGTACCATATATATTCCTCTCCGTAGGCTACAAATTCTAAAAACATACGTCTCCTATGGCAGGCATTATAGGATATGTGAGATAGGCGTACATCCTTAATCAACAAACAGTTTTATCATCATGAAAAAGTATCTTGTTATTCTTGTGTTGGCTCTTTGTGCCGCAGTACAGTCGAATGCCCAGACCACTTGGAATGTCCGTGCGGGTGGTGGATTATTTTCTTATGCCTTTGAAGAAGACTGGGATTACTACTCTGAAACAGGTTTTGGTCTCATGGTTTCTTTGGAAACCAATATACCCTTTGCTAAAGGTTCTCAGTGGTGCATTTCTCCTTCGATTATTGTTGCGGCTGATTTAGACTATCGTGAATTATCACTTCCCATGCATGTTGGCTATAAAATTCCAGTGGGGGACTCAGGTATGTTTATCCCCAAAGTAGGTCCTTTCGTGGGATATATGTACGTGCCATATATAAATGATGATGGCCCGGTAATATTTGGCCCCTCTGTTGAATTGGCATATGAATACAAACATTTCATTACTGCTCTGAATGCGTCATTAGATGTTATAGAAACAATTGGTCCTCACGTGTTCCTCTCTATAGGCTACAAATTCTAATTATATTTATGCGTTTCCTATGTTTCCTCATGTTGTTCCTTCACGCTTCCCTCTTCTTTGCCAAGGAGAAGAAGGTGAGGTGTGAAGGGACATACACTTACACCTACTCCGGGAGTCTGAGCCATGACGAGGCCAAGATGAGGGCGGTGGACTATGCGATAACCATGGCACTGGCCGACCAATTCGGCACGACCGTTACCTCACAGTCCTTCTTGGACATGACAGGCAACTGGGAGCGGTTTGAGCAAAGGTCCCGAACGTTGGTAAAGGGCAAATTGGTAAGGCATATCCACGAGCCAGTCATTTCTAATCCGCTTTATGAAAACAACCAGTTCACACTGGAGGTGAAGGTGTCGTTCTACGCACTGCCCTTAGACTACCCTCCTACGGAATTTTCCGTGCATATGCTGCGCAACGGTACGGAAGACCGTTTTGAAAGCGATCAATTCAGGTCGGACGACAAATTCTATCTTTCGTTCACTTCGCCCAAGGCTGGCTATTTGGCCGTTTTCTTCGAGGACCGGCAGAATGTGTTGTGTATGTTGCCCTATATCGGCGAGGAGCAGGAACCGTTCAGGGTGGAGCAAGGGAAGCGTTACCTCCTTTTCGACGAACTCGACAATACGTACCACATGACGTGCGGAGAGGAACCGGAAACAAACCTCGTACATGTGTTGTTCTCGCCCCAACCCTTCATCAACGGGGATTTGGAGCGCGAAATGACGTGTCGCCGCTTTAGCGAATGGCTTGACGTGAGAAGAAGCTACGACAGCCAAATGCAGGTGGAGAGCATCCTGATACGGGTGGAACCGCAAACCGTATATTGACCGCACAGGCCAGCAGTGTCCGTTTTATGAATAATACGAGTATCCCCATGCCAAACATTCGCTTGTTTCCCAGAAAGAAACTCCGTTACACCGATACCGAAGTAGTGGAAGGGGTGCAGCAGCATGACCATGCAGTCGAAGAGTGGTTTTACTACACAGCCCGCAGCTATTTCAACGACAAGTTCAATGAACTGTTCTTCGACAAAGACATGAAGTCTGAAATATTCCAAGCCTCCTTTCTGAAAATATGGACGGAAATCGACAACGGAACCATCCATGTGTCAGCGGGAAAGGTTTGTCGCAAGAACCGTCAGGGACAGAGCTGTGCGATGACCTGCAGTCTGACTACATTCCTCATGGCATTTGCTAAGAATGAATACCGCGAACTATTGCGCAGCGTGAACGGAGTTAGTTTTGATGAAGTACAGGCTACCTTGGCTGAGGCTGAAACAGTGGCAGTGTGTGAGGACAATGTAGATGCCTTGAAGTGGCGCATTGTGGACGACTGTATTGGACGCATTTCGCATTCGTGCCGCGAAATACTGACCCTCTTTTATTACCAGCAACGAAGCTTGGATGAGATTTTGGAAATCAGAAAGGAACAGCATACCAGCAAGAACGGACTGAAAACCGCCAAGAACAAATGTATGAACACCCTGCGAGGCCATATCGAGGCAGAGTTTGACCGATATGACATCTGCATTTGAAGCATCGAGCATTTATGAATCACAACAGTTCAAACGAAACCGACCCGCTCACCGCACTGATTATCCAGAGGTTAGGGCTTCAGCAAAAGAAGAAAGAGCAGATGGCTGTCTGGGAACGCCGGGTAGCGCATCGCAGACTTCGCCTGCCCCTCTATTCGGTGGCAGCAGCGGCTGTGCTGACAGGCGTGTTGTGGGTGTCACCGTTGTTGGCACCAGATGCAAAACTGGCCGATTCCCTGACATCGCCTACCGCCGAATTTGAAGTGTTCAGGTCAGCTTCGCCGCAAGAACAGGACATCGTGGTGTTGATAGACAAGGGAGACTATGAGCAGGCTCTGTCTCTGTGCCGGGAGCAGTTGCGTGGCTCGGATGCAGCCATCGAACAGTGGCAGCAAGCCGTGCAGGATAGCTTGACTGAGGAACTGCAATACGAACGCGAATGTGAATGGATGAGAAACGAGCAGTTGCGTTGGACGCTGATATACCTGTTGGCCCGGACGGGGCGTGAAGATGAGGCTACTCAGGAAATCCGGCTTTATTTACAGCGTTATCCTACGGGAATTCATCAGTCAGAGGCGAGGAATTTGCTCACAGACAAATAAAAAAGAAGCACAACTATGGTTACTTCGATGCCTGTTCTGCTTTAATAGGCAAATACCAAATTATTCTTCAACAATTAAAACCATCAAACAATGAAGTGCAAAGTAATGATGTTGCTCGCTGCCGCATGTGTGGTAACAGCAATGCAGGCCCAGACAGCCTCGGAACTGGCCAAGCAACAAATGGAGCAGAACAGCGTATATCGCAAAATGCTTGATGCCAAACCTACAAAGTCGGCCAAGAAGCAGGCCAAGGAGTTCAAAAAAGAAGGCTGGAGAGTGCCTGCCGGAGCCAAGAGTCTGGAACAGCAGATTACAGAGAGCCAAATCTATGGCGAAGCATTGACCGTCGATGAGAACGGGTCTACCATCAAACGCTATATGATACAGGCTGGTATGCAGACAGCCGGTTCCTACAATGCAGGCTTTGCCGCAGCCCGTATGGCGGCCATGGTAGAATTGGCCGGTATGTTGAGGACGCGTATTGTGGCGGCCATGCAGCACAAGTTGGATAATTCGCAGAGCCAGGCAATCACGGCGGTTACTATCGACAAGTTCAACCAGCGATCCAAGGCTATCGTGGATGCCGAACTGACACGGTCTATTCTGCTGCTCGCCATGTACCGCAATACCTCGAACAACTTGTATGAGGTGCAGGTAAGGTTGGCTTTCGACAAGAAGGAACTGGCCGCCCGACTGAAGCGGCAGATGCAGAAACAACTGGAAGCCGAAGGCGACGAGCTGGAAGAGCTGGTGGATGAAGTACTGGGTGAAATCTATTGATATGAGATTCCGTTTCATCGTTTTGCTGGGCATGGCCATGTCGTTGGGGCAAGGCCATGCCCAAAAGCCCAAGAAAGACAGGCTGGGTGATGCCTTCGACGAATTCCGCCGAAGTGTGTATCAGGACTTCAACAACTTTCGCCGGCAGTGTATGGAGGAATTCATTGAATTTGTGCGCAATCCCTGGAAAGAGTTTGAAAACGAGCCTCCTGTGCCGCTGCCCAAGGAAACACCGAAACCGCCAGTGGTGATGCCTGAAGAAGACCGCGACAAGCCTTTGCAGGACAAGCCTATCGAGATAGATACGGTGATTACTCCTGTAAAGCCGCAGCTACAACCGCGTCCCGTTTCTCCCATTGAAGACACACCGGCCCCGGAAGACTTGTTGCGCATAGACTTCACCCTTTGGGGCACTGAGGCCAGCGTGCGGTTTGCTCCAGAAGGCAAAATCTCATTGGGCGGTGTAGACAACCAGACTGTGGCAGATGCCTTGGCCTGCATGGTGCAGGGCGGATTGGATGCCACTTTGGCTGATTGCCTGGAACTGCGTGACAAGATGCAGCTGTGCGACTGGGCCTATCTGTGCCTGTTGCAAAAGATGTCGGAGGCAGTGTATGGCACTGGCACAAACGAGGCCGTGCTGCTTACAGCTTGCCTGTATATGCAGTCGGGCTACAAGATGCGTTTGGGAAGTGATGGCGCCAAGCTGTATGTGCTTTATGCCTCGAGACACCAGATATTCGAGTCAACGGCCTACAATATAGACGGTGTCACTTATTATGGCATAGACAAGCTGCCCAACCGGCTTTTTATATGCAATGTTTCCTTCCCGAAAGAAAAGGAACTCACGCTGTACATCGACAAGCCTCTGAAATTGCAATTGGCTTATGCCGACAGCCCACAGGTGCACCGCTCTATGGCCTATCCCGACGTGTCGGTCTCAGCCCGCATCAACAGGAACCTGATGGACTTTTACAACGCCTACCCCGTTTCCATCTGCAATGAGGACTTCATGACCAAATGGGCCGTATATGCCCAGACACCTTTGAATGACGATGTGAGAAAACAGGTGCTTCCCTCGCTTGGCGCATCCATTCAGGGCATGGGAGAGCATGAGGCGGTGAGCCGGCTGCTCAACTTGCTACAAACGGGCTTTGAATATGAGTATGATGACAAAGTGTGGGGACATGACCGGGCTTTCTTCGCAGAGGAAACGCTTTATTATCCTTTCTGCGATTGCGAAGACCGGGCCATATTGTTGTCGCGTTTGGTTCGTGACTTGCTTGGCTTGCGTACCCTTTTGGTGTTTTATCCCGGGCATCTGGCCATGGCAGTGGCTTTCAATGAGAAGGTTGATGGCGATTATATAGTCTATGGCGGACAACGCTTTGTAGTTTGTGACCCTACTTATATAGGTGCGCCGGTCGGGGCAACCATGCCCGGTATGGATAACGCCAAGGCAACGGTGATTTTGTTGGACTGATAAGGCTGTAGGGCTAACTTCTGCGAGTTTGTCAAGGCAGAGAGACAAGTCTTTTCCTCTTACCTGTCTATATTTGAATTACCCCTAATTCTACCACTTGGCTTGTGTGGAATTAGGGGCACATCATTTGTGCAAAACACCGCAGCGGCTCGCGGCAGTGAAAGCTTCGCTTAGTTCATGAGCTTGACAAACTCTTTCACGACCTGATGGGTCAGCAGCTCGGGCTGTGCGTTGAGGGCAGTTTCCAGTTTGCGCTGTATGGCTGCGTGGCAGTCTTCTACCATTTCTCCATACAGGAGCATTCGTTCGTCATCGTCACAGCTTTCTGCTGTCAGATAGTTGACGTAGCATTCGTCATAGTTCTTATAGTGGGCGCGTGACGCTACCTTCAGCTAGACTAATTGGGACATGTTTTCTTCTAAGAAGATCAGCAGGTCTTCGTGGCGGTCTGTGTCTATCTTCATGTCTGATAATGGGTGGGGAAGTTGTGATTAAGTGGGGGTATGGAGGGCTTGCGGCTCAATAAGCCCTTTCGCCGAATATGGCGGAACCGATGCGCACTAAGGTGGCACCGTGCTTTATGGCTAACCGGTAGTCGTGGCTCATGCCCCAGGAACGTTGGCAAAAGGCGGGGTCGTCGGCAAAGAAGCGTGATTTGATTTCGTTGAAGTAGGCATGGGCCTGTGCAAATTCGGCTTCGACCTGCTGCCTGTTGTCAGTGTTCGAAGCCATGCACATCAGTCCGGCAAGCTGCACGTGCTCCAGCTCGCGCCACGCTCCGGCTTGGAGCAGGGCGGTGCATTCGGCAGGGGTAAAGCCGAACTTCGTTTCCTCTTGGGCCACATGCAGTTGCAGCAGGCAGGGAATGGTGCGCTGCACCTTCGCCGCCTGCTTTTCGATTTCGAGGAGCAGCTTGAAGCTGTCTACGGCATGTATCAGCGAAATGTAAGGGGCAATGTACTTCACCTTGTTAGGCTGCAGGTGGCCGATGAAGTGCCACTGGATGTCGGAGGGCAGGGCCGCCTGTTTGGCTTGCAGCTCCTGCACGCGGCTTTCGCCGAATATGCGCTGCCCTTCGTCGTAGGCTTCGCGCAACACTTCAACGGGGTGAAACTTTGATACGGCCACCAGTTCTACCCCCGAAGCGATGGTGGCTTTGACTTCCTGTAGGTGTATCATGGATTTTGAGTTGAAAGTTGAGGGCTATTGCTAAGATTGTGATAAATCAGGTTATGAGAAATCAGGTTATGAGGTTATAAATTTACTATTTGAGAGGATGGTATTCAGGCGTTGCAGTAGTAACCTCATAACCTTATAACCTCATAACCTTGGCAATAACCTATAATCCCTCATAACCTTGGCAATAACCTTATCCCTCGTACTCCGCTTCTTCGCGAGTGGCCTGCACGTAGTGGTAGATGTCCATGATAGCGGTTTCGGCTATGGAGGCGATGGTGTAGTCCATCATGGAACCCTTCATGCCTTCGTCCAACCGCTTCACGGCATCGCGCAGGTCAGAAGCCTGAATCAGGATGTTTTGCGACGTTTTGCGTTCCTTGCCGCTCTTTTCGTCGAGCGTGATGAACACCAGCTTGGCCCGGAAGAAGCGGTCGCGGCTGTCGTCGCCCGGTGCTTCGAATATTTCGGCATAGCGGGCACGCTTGATGTCGCTCACCTCGAAGGCACCTGTCATGAAGGGGGTAATCTCTTCGATGATGCGGCGTTCGGCTTCGGTAAAGTTCAGCGCATCCACCAAGTAAGGCTCGTTGACCTTCTTCTGCAGACCGTTCTCCATGGTCTTTTCATATTTGACCTTGCATTCAAACCATTCGTTGTTCATTGTGCTTTATATATAATAAGGAGTACATAATGGGGCTGAGGGGTGGCTCTGGGTGTGCCTTGCCGCCCGGCCCGTGGTGAAAAACGGGGCGAAGTTAGCCAATAATCTTGACTTGCCCTTTGTGGCGGCTGAAAAAACCATAGTCGATGGCGTGGTGCGGGCAGCAGTGGTAACAGCCCAGACAGTGAGTGCAACGGCCTTGCCAGCGGGGCGTGTGCGCCTGAGGGTCGAGGGCGATGTTGTGTAGCGGACAGGTGCGCTTGCAAAGGCCGCAGCCGGTGCAACGTGCCGCGTGACAATGAAAATGACGGTCAGAGGTGAGCCAGCGGTTGAACAGCGGACGCAACAGGTAACTCTTGGTCCAAGGAAAGGCTCCGGGCACCACGTCGCCGGGCGTTGAACTGCCCCGTGCTCCTACACAGCGGGCAATGTGTTGCAGGCGCAGCCGGGCTTGGCTGTCCTTTTGTTCTACCGTTTTGGGCGCATCGATGTCGAAGCCCGGCAGGCATACGTAGGTGTTGCGCATCTGCAGGGAGAATACGGCTTGCAGTCTCCAGCCGCGCTGCCACAATGCCTTGCGGAGCAGGCGGTCGGTACGGCCTATGTCGTCGCCGCAGGTCAATACAGCATACACATAGCGCGCCCCGTCAGACCCGGCTTGTGGAAGCCGGGCTATGAAGTGTTCCACCACCCGGGGCATACCCCAGCCGTAGACGGGGAACACCAGGCCGAATGTTTCATCGGCACCTTGCCACGCAGGGCAGGGCTGGGTCTCGTCCGTGATGCGAATCACCCGTTCGCGGAGCAGGCCTGCCAGCGTGTGGGCGGCATGGAGCGAGTTGCCTGTGCCCGAAAAGCAGTAAATCATAGCAGCAGTTTTTGGTTGAAGACGAAAGCCTGGCTGAACACGGCGGCGGCTTCAGGCGTAGGCCGGTCGAAGAGTCCATACATCGTGCTGCCGCTGCCACTCATGGCGGCGTAAAGTGCCCCCATATCATAGAGCGTCTGCTTAATCGCTGCCAGCTCGGGATGAGCCGGGAACACCGAGGCTTCAAAGTCGTTCACCACCGTCTCGCGCCAGGTCTCGATGGGAGCCAGAACAGCCTCGGCCAACGGCGTGTCGGCAGGTTTGGGCACCACATGAGCGTATGCCTCGCGGGTGGACACAAATACGTCGGGCTTGACTAACAGCACATATTTTCCCTTGAGTGAAAGCGGGGTGGGGTGGAGCACATCGCCGATACCGGTGGCATAAGCGGGACGGCCCTGCACAAAGAAGGCACAGTCGGCACCGAAGGCAGCCATGCGCCGTTCCATTTCACGGGGCGTGAGTTCCAGCCCGTATGCTTCGTTCAGGGCCGTCATCATGGCTGCGGCATCGCTGCTACCGCCGCCCAGTCCGGCACCCATAGGGATGTGTTTGTACAGGAAAATGTCGAGTGGAGGCAGGTCGAACTCTTTTTTCAGTGAGAGATAGACTTTCACCACCAGATTGTCGGCTGCATCGCCGGCAATCGGCGCGCCGCCCAAGCTGAGGCGGTAAGGCTCTTCGCTGTGGGCAGGCAGTTCGCGAAACTCCAGATTGTCGCGCAGCGGGATTGGGTAGAAGATTGTTTCAAGGTCGTGGTAGCCATCGGCACGGCGGGCCACTACGTTGAGTCCGATGTTGATCTTGCAAGGGGGAAGAATGAGCATGATGCAAATGGTTTTTGA
>CALZRA010000043.1 GCA_945828345.1 uncultured Bacteroidales bacterium | reverse complement strand
CCGAGGACACAAGGCCAATAATTATTTTTGGCAGTCCTTTGCTCTACCAACTGAGTATGGCACCTTCTAAAGTTTGTTAGAGGCTAATCTAAAATTGTGGTGCCACCAGGAATCGAACCGGGGACACAAGGATTTTCAGTCCTTTGCTCTACCAACTGAGCTATGGCACCCTCTAAAGTAAAAATATATGTGACACCGTCAGGCTTCGAACCGAGGACACAAGGCCATTAAATATTTCTGGCAGTCCTTTGCTCGAACAACTGAGCTATGACACCTTGCTGATTTGCGAGTGCAAAAGTACGACAAATATTCAACCCACCAAATGTTTGCACGCATTTTTTGACTCCAAAGGCTTTTTTAGTGCCCGCAAAGGGCCTCGTTTTCAATTTTATAGTCAATTTTGCGCTGCGTCCATTCAGGCTGCACTGCCTGTCGCCCCGCAGAGGGGGAGAGGGCCAGGCCTTGGCGCGCGGCCACGGTGCGCCATCCATTCTTCACAACGATTCAGCCATGAAACCAGTCATCAATCCCGACCTCAAAGCCATTGACTTCACCGAAGCCCTGCAAGTGTGCGGCGACCGCTCCTTTGCCATGGGCAACGACCTGCTGGTGCTCGACGACATTGCCACTGCCGACCTCGATGAACTGCCCATGCAGCTGGGCTTCCTGCTCGTCGGCCTCTGTACCTCTGGCGAAGCGCACTTCACGCTCAGCGGACACGAACGCTGCATGAGGCCGAACGACCTGTTGATTTCGCTGGGCGAACAGGTGTTCCGCGACGTGACGATGAGCGATGACTTCCACGCCACGGCGGTGCTGATGTCGCGCTCCTATGCGCAAGACTGCATTGTGGGCCTCAGCTACATGTGGCCCTACCTGCTGTTCGTCATGGAGAACCCCGTGTGCCACCTGTCGGACGAGGAGCAAACGTGGATTACGGAGTGCTACTCGCTGCTCAGGCGCAGACTGGCACGACAGGAGGGCCGCTACCTGCGCGAAGGGGTGATTGCCCTGACCCGCGCCTTCTATTTTGAAATATGCAACCTGCTCGACACGCGCGCCAAGCCCGACCGTACGGCCAAGCTCAACCGTTCCTACACCATCTTCGACCATTTCATACAATTGGTGTCGCAGCACTTCAAACACGAGCGCAGCGTGGAGTGGTACAGCAGCGAGATGTGCCTCACGCCGAAGCACCTGTCGGAGGTGGTCAAGGCGGTGAGTGGCAAGACCGCCGGGCAGTGGATTACCACCATGGTGATGACCGAAACGAAGACGCTGCTTCAGAACACGACCCTGTCGATCAAGGAAATTGCCAAGGAGATGAACTTCCCGAACCAGAGCTTTCTGGGAAAATACTTCAAGAACATTGAAGGCATATCGCCCTCCGACTTCCGCAAACTGTGTGCCGGCACTAAGCCCTGATAGCCTGTATGCGCTCCTTGCAGCGTTCCATGAGCCACTTGGGGGTGGAGGTTGCTCCGCAAATGCCTACGCTGGCCTGGCCGTCGAACCATTCGGCGCGGATGGCATGGGGCGTATCGACCATGTAGGCATGGGCGTTGACCTGCCGGCAGGCTTCGAACAGCACCCGGCCGTTCGAGCTCTTCAGTCCGCACACGAAGACCACCACGTCGTGGCGCGCGGCGAAGCGGCAGATGTTGGGCAGCCGGTTGGCCACCTGGCGGCAGATGGTGTCGAAATAGCGGAACTGCGCGGGGGCCTGCATGTGGGCCGTGAGGTAGTCTACCACCTGACGGAAACCTTCGAGCGGCTTGGTGGTCTGCGAGAAGAGGGCGATGGAGCGCGACAGGTCGAGACGGGCAGCCTCTTCGACACACTCTATGACTATGGCCTCGCCTTGCGTCTGCCCCACGAGGCCCAACACCTCGGCGTGTCCGCGCTTGCCGTAGATGACTATTTGCGGACGGGGCTCTTCTGAATAAACCTTCTTGATGCGGCGCTGAAGCTGCAACACCACAGGACAGGTGGCATCGATGATTTGGATGCCCCTGTCCTGTGCCAGTTTATAGGTAGCCGGCGGCTCGCCGTGGGCCCGCAGCAACACCTTGGTGCCCTGCGGCAAACGGGCGAAGGCTTCGTGGTCGATGGTGCGCAGGCCCAGATGGCGCAGGCGTTCGCACTCGCTGCCGTTGTGTACGATGTCGCCCAAACAGCAGAGCGAGCCTGAGTGGGCCAGTTCTTCCTCGGCCTTGCTGATGGCCGTGGTCACGCCAAAGCAGAAGCCCGACGAGTCGTCAATTTCTATGTTCATGTTTTCGTTCGTGCTTGGAGTCCTGGAGGGAGGTTAGGAGGGACAAGGTTATGGGAGGGGTAAAGCAAGGGACTCCCGGTCCTGTCCCGGCAAGCGGACTCAGATTTTAAATTCCACGGGCACGGTAATCTTCACCGCAACCGCCTCGCCCCATTCGTTGGTGCCCGGCTTCCACCGCGGCATCTGCTGCAATGCGTTCACCGCCGCCTGCTTCACGGCAGGGTCAAAGGCATCGCGCACCTCAAAATCGGTGGCATACCCGTCGGGGGCTACGACAAACGAGAGGATGACCGTGCCCTGCTGCTTGCGGTCGAGACACGCCTGCGGATAAGGCAGGTGTTCGTCGAGCCAGCGCATGAAGGCACGCGGCCCGCCGGGGAACGCGGGTATCTGTCTCACCATTTCGGTGGGCACAATCTTCTGTTTGGCCACAGGCAGCGACTCGTCTTGCAACGCAGTGGTGTCGAGAATGGGCGTGGTTATCATCTCCTGTTCGGGATCGTAGCTGATGGGGCCGTCGTTGCCGAGGGTGTGCATGGGAGGCTGGCCGTCCACAATCTGGGGTGCCTCCTGTTTGGCCCCGGGGCTCATGCGCTTGAGGGGCACCTGGCGCGCGGTGGCCAGGAACTGCACCTTATAGCCCTCCTTGAGGTCAGAGGGGCGCAATCTGGCCAGTGCGTCCTCGGCATCGTTCATTTCAAGGTTCAGCATATAACGGGCATAGGCCGTGAGGCCACCATACGAAAGCACCAGCACGGCAAAAGCTCCCACCACGGCCTTCAGCGCATAGCCATAGCGGAGGCCCGCCTGCGCACGCAGACGGTAGGCACCGTAGGCCTTGTTGCGGTTTTCGAAGACCATGTCGCACCAGTCCTTGGATAATAAATTGCCCGATTGCACGTTATCTGTGATATGAGAGTGTCACCAAAAGGAAGCTAAAAGAACAGTGCAGGATGACCTGCGGGCGGCTTCGGCGGCCTGTTGTCACGCAGTGTCCGGCCAAGCCCCGACTGCGCCGCCCGACACAAAATTGGCGGCTCCTTGCATCTTGGATGTGCAAAGGTAAGGGGATTTCCAGTTTTTATAGTACCTTTGGCCACAAAAAAAGTAAAAGCTCCATGAAAATAAAGTTATTGGGCCTGCTGCTCGCGCTGTCCTTCGGCTGTGCCACCGCGCAGGAATATTCCTCCTCGTTCAACGTCCTGAACCTGCCGGCCAGCCCCCACGTGGCGGCACTGGGCGGCCGCAACATCACGCTGCTTGAGGACAATCCCGCCATCGGCTGGAGCAACCCCGCCCGCTACGCCGACGTGAGCGACAAGAAGCTGAGCCTCAGCTTCATGAGCTATGCGGCCAGCACTTCGTGGATGGGCGCACACTTCACCAAGGCTTTTGGCGAACGCCACACAATGGCCGTCGGCGTGCAGTACATGAACTACGGTTCGATGGACGAGACCGACGAGTGGGGCCAGACCATCGGGGAGTTCAACGCCAAGGACATCGTGCTGGGCGTGGGCTACAGCTACCTGCTCTCCGACCGCTGGTCGGGAGGTGCCATGCTGAAGGGCATGGTGTCGAACCTGGCCGACTACACAGCGGCCACGCTGAGCGTCGACCTGGGCCTGAACTACTATGACGAGGAACAGGACCTCTCGGTGTCGGCCGCGCTGCGCAACATCGGCACGCAGGTCAACTCCTACGACGGCTACGTGCGCACCCACCTGCCTTTCAGCCTCGACCTGGGCTTCTCGCAGGGCATGGCCCACCTGCCTGTGCGCATCCACGCCACGCTCACCGACCTGACGCGCTGGAAGTCGAGCTACTACGCCCTGCCCGAGCCGGACTCGAAGCAGCCGGACTTTACCCGCAAAGTGCTCAACCACTTGGTGCTGGGCCTCGACATCCTGCCGAGCGAGACGGTCTATCTGGCCCTGGGCTACAACTTCCGCCATGCCTACGAACTGAAGGCGGCCGGCTCCTCCCACTGGGCGGGCTTCTCGGCGGGCGGCGGACTCAACCTGCAACGTTTCCAGTTCGGCATTGCCTACACGCAATACCACCAATCGACCGGTTCTGTCATGGTCAGCGCGGGCTACCGGCTGTAGTCCTGAACACTCAAACCCATACCTACACATCCTATCTACCGAAATGAAAAAGATTATCGTGGCCATCGACGGACACTCCTCCTGCGGGAAGAGCACGATGGCCAAAGACCTGGCCCGCGAAGTGGGCTACGTATACATCGACACGGGTGCCATGTACCGCGCTGTCACCCTGTTTGCCATGCAACACGACCTGTTTGCCCCCGACGGCAGCGTGTTGGCCGAACAGCTCGAACAGCTCATGCCGCAGGTGCAGGTAAGCTTCAAGCTCGACCCCGAGACCAACCTGCCCCTGACGCAGCTCAACGGCACCACCGTCGAGTCCGAGATTCGCGGCATGGCCGTCAGCTCCCACGTCAGTGCCATCGCCGCCCTCCCCTTTGTGCGCCGCGCGATGACCGAACAGCAGCAGCGCATGGGCAGCGAAAAGGGTATTGTCATGGACGGACGCGACATAGGCACCGTGGTGTTTCCGCAGGCTGAGCTCAAAATCTTCGTCACTGCCTCGGCCCGCGTACGCGCCCAGCGGCGTTATGACGAACTCACGGCCAAGGGCCAGACGGTAAACTTCGACGAAATCCTGAAGAATGTGGAGGAGCGCGACTACATCGACTCCCACCGTGCCGTGGCCCCGCTGCGCCAGTCGCCCGACGCCCTGCTGCTCGACAACTCCGACCTGACCATTGCCGAGCAGAAGGAGTGGCTCATGGAGCAGTTCAAGGCCCGCACCGCTTCGGCCCCGCTCTGACACACTGCCCGACAACCTTCTGTGAATCATGTAATGGCACAGGTTGCTCCGCGCGGCAGCCTGTCCTTATTCTTTCTACCTTTGGCATAACCTCTCTCCCCCATGCTTTTGCAAACCATTGAGCAGGCACTGGCCCAAGTGCCCTACCCCACACGGCCCGAAGGGCTTTACGAACCCATAGAGTATGTACTTTCGATGGGCGGCAAGCGACTGCGCCCCACCCTGCTGCTGCTGGCCCACGGCCTCTATGGCGGACAGCCCGAAGCGGCACTTCCGGCCGCCGTCGGCATCGAGACCTACCACAACCACACGCTGCTCCACGACGACCTGATGGACCGGGCCGACATGCGCCGCGGCAAGCCCACGGTCCACAAGAAGTGGAACGACAACACGGCCGTGCTCTCGGGCGACACCATGCTCATCATGGCCTTCCGCCACATCATGGACTGCCCCTGCCGCCGCCAGGCCGACGTGCTCCGGCTCTTTGCCCGCTCGGCCCAGGAAATCTGCGAAGGGCAGCAATATGACGTGAACTTCGAGTCGCGCACCGACGTGACCGAGGCCGAATATATCGAAATGATCCGGCTGAAGACATCGGTCCTGCTGGGCTGCGCCGTACAGATGGGCGCGCTCATCGCCGATGCGCCCGATGCCGACTGCGACGCACTCTACCGCTTTGCCGAGAAGGTGGGTCTGGCCTTCCAGTTACAGGACGACTACCTCGACGTCTACGGCGACCCGAAAGTGTTCGGCAAGAAGATTGGCGGCGACATTCTCTGTGGCAAAAAGACCTTCCTGCTCATCAACGCCCTGAACCGTGCCGATGCCGACACACGCAGCCGGCTGCTCCAGCTGCTGGCCGACAGCGGTTGTGAGCCTGAAGCGAAAATCCAGGCCGTGACCGACCTCTACAACCGGCTCGACATCCCCGCCCTCACCCTGGAGGCCATCGACCGTTACTACGCCGAAGCCCGCACCGAACTGCAAGCCCTCTCGCTGCCACAGGAACAGTGGCAGCCACTCTGGGACTACGCCTGCTCGCTGCTGGGCCGCAACAAATAGGACTCCCCACTGCCAGCCCGTGCGCCTTGGCGGCGCGCGCTGCACCTTCCTCACCCACCATGTTTATCGACACCCACACCCACATCTACACTCCCGAGTTCGACGCCGACCGCAACGAAGTGGTCGCGCGTGCCGTCGAAGCTGGCGCGGTGGCCCTGCTGCTGCCCAACATCGACGAAGCCTCCATCCGGCCCATGCTCGACCTCTGTGAGGCCCACTCCGGCCTGTGCCGCCCCATGATGGGGCTTCACCCCACCGAGCTGCCGCCCGACCCGTGGCCGCTGTTGCGGCGCATGGAACAGCTGCTCGCAGAGCCCGGCCACCCCTATGTGGCTGTGGGCGAAGTGGGCGTTGACCTCTACTGGGATGCCTCGCGCCGCGAAGAGCAGATGAAGGTGCTGGCCCACCAGGCCGGATGGGCAGTGCGCTTCGGGCTGCCCCTGATGGTCCACACGCGGGCCGCCCATCGCGAGGTGGTAGAGGTGTTGCGCCCCTTGGCGCGACAGCTGACGGGGGTGTTCCACTGCTTTGGCGGAACGGCCGACGAGGCTGCCGAACTGCTCGACACGTTCCCTGGCTTCGCCCTGGGCATCGGCGGTGTGCTCACATTCAAGAAGTCGGCCCTGCCGGCCATCCTGCAACAGAGGGTGCCTTTGAGCCGCATTGTGGTGGAGACCGACGCGCCCTATCTGGCCCCCACGCCCCACCGGGGGCAACGCAACGAGCCTTGCTACCTCCCGTTGGTCATCAGTAAGCTGGCAGAGACCTACAGCCAGCCCGTGGCCGCCGTTGAGCGACAGCTGTTGGACAACACGCACCGCCTCTTCGGCACTCCTTTATATATATAGCATATATCCTCTACATATATAGTGCATCTCTTCGGGTGCCACCCGCCGGCCGAGCCTACCGGGTGGCCCATTCTGTAAGCGGATGCCGCCACTGAACTACCGACATCACTTTCTTTTCACATCACACTCACCCATGACCTCTCAAGCCCTGACTGACTTCGAAAACAGGCTGCACCTCGACCTCCACCAGTATCTGCTGAACAGGCAGGCCGTCGAGGAGCGCTGGCCCGAATGCCCCGACGTGGAAGAAGCGTGGCCCGCGCTGGCCCAAGCCTACCTGCCCGACGGCATACGCGAGTTCAACGACTATCCCAATGCCTCGCTGGGCTGGTGCATGTACCTAGGCATGGCGCTGGCCCACTTCTGGGACAGCGACTGGAGCCGCTGCGCCGATGTGGCCGCGCTCTACCGGGAGCTGCGCGAGGCGCGCGGCTACGACTGCCTCGACGAGTATATCACCGACGAGGTGCTCCACACGCCCGCCCCGGCACAGTCCGCGCTGAGCGACACGGTGGCCGCCTGTGCCAGCCGCACGCTCAGCCTGCTGCGCCACACGCCGTTTGAGGCCGGCACTCCCGAAGCCTTCCATGCCTACGTGGCCTGCCTCCACCAGCTCTTCCTGACGGGCATGGCCCTGCAGCTCAAGGCGATGGGCTATCACACCGAACGCATCCAGTAAACCCATGTATCCCAAGTTTATCATCAACCAAGACGGCGTGCTGCGCTTCGGCCAGGTGTTCCTCCACCGCGACCTGCTCGGCCCCGGCGAGCAGTGCGTCTACGGCGGCGGGCTCTGGAAGCTGCGCTACCTGCCCGACGGCACCGAGGTAGTCCACCTGTATGGCCGCTCGTTCGACTTCGGCCCGCCCTGCTTCGACTCGCTGCGGCGCATAGACTGGAGCGGCCTGTGGGGCAAGCCCATGCCCCTCTTCTTCGTGCCTCACTGGCCCGACGAGAGCGAACTGCAGCCCGTCTTCGTGGCGCGGACTTAACCATCTGAAAAAAATCCATGACCACTTCCTCCTCCCAACCCGTCAGTCTGTTCCAGCGTCCGCTGTGGGTGTCGCTGTTTGCCCTCACCGCCGCCGTGGTGTGGGGCTGGGCCTACCCGCTCATCAAGCTGGGCTTCAGCGAGTTTGCCATCACCCCCGACATGACGGGCAGCAAGATGCTCTTTGCCGGCATCCGCTTCTTTCTGGCCGGAGCCATCATCCTGGTGGTGGCTGCCGCCTCGGGCCGCCGCTTCGCGCTGCGCAAAGTCTCCGACTGGCCCTTCATGGTGCAGTTCGCCCTGCTCAACACGACCTTCCACTACGCCTGCTTCTACATCGGCCTGTCGCACAGTGCCGGCGCGCGGGCGGCCATACTGAACTCGCTGAGCGTGTTTACCGTGGTGGTGCTGGCCTGCCTGTGCTTCAAGAGTGACCGCTTTACGCCGCGCAAGGCCCTGGGTTGCGTGGTGGGCTTTGCGGGCATCCTCACGCTGAACCTGGGCGGGGTCGACAGCGGCCAGTTCAGCCTGCTGGGCGACGGAATGATTGTGCTCAACGCCCTGTGTAGCGCGTTTGCCTCCCTGCTCACCCGCAGCCTCATCAGGCGTGTCGATGTGCTGGTAGGCACGGGTTACAGTCTGGCCCTGGGTGGCGCGCTGCTCGTGGTGCCCGCGCTGTGTATGGGCGGCACGCTGCCTGTGGTGACCCTGTGGGGCGTGGTGATCCTGCTCCTGCTCACGGCCATCTCCGCCTTGGGCTTTGTGCTCTACAACCGCCTCATCGTGTGTAACCCGGTGGGCAAGGTGGCCATATACAACTCGCTCATCCCCGTGGTGGGCACGGTCAGCTCGTGTCTGTGTCTGGGCGAGCCTTTCTACCCGCAATATGCCGTGGCCACAGCCTTGGCCGCAGGCGGCATCTTCCTGATCAACAAGTCGTAGGCCCGTGCCTGTCTGAACTCTCTTTTTCTGCTCATGATGCCCCTCTCTGAAGCCATCGACGCGCGCCACAGTGTGCGCCGTTACCTGAACGAACCTCTCACCGCCGCCCAGGCCGCCGCGCTGCAGGCTGCGGTCGAACGCATCAACCGCGAAGCCGGCCTCCACGTGCAGCTGGTGCTGAACGAACCCCGGGGCTTCAGCACCGGACTGGCCTACGGGACCTTCAAGGGGGTGGGCAACTATCTGGTCATGGCGGGCCGCAAGGCTCCCGACCTCAACGAGCGCGTGGGCTACTACGGCGAACAGCTCGTACTGCTGGCCTGGCAGCTGGGACTCGGTTCGTGCTGGGCGGGCCTCACCTACCGCAGCGTGAAGGATGCCTACCGGCTGGAGCCGGGCGAGAAGGTGGTGTGTATGATTGCCCTGGGACATCCCGATGACGAACGCCGCCGCCCGCGCCGCAAGCGGGCGGAACAGGTGAGCAATGTCTCCGACCTGACTCCCGCGTGGTTCCGCCAGGGGGTGGAGGCGGCCATCAAGGCTCCCACAGCCGTCCACCAGCAAAAGTTCTATCTGGAATACCTCGACGCCGGCCAAGGGCTGCCGCGCGTGCGTGCCCGCCGCCTGTTCTCGCTGGTGGGCTACACGCAGACTGACCTGGGCATCGTGAAGCTGCACTTCGAAATCGGCGCAGGGCGCGAAAACTTCGCATGGGCTGACTGAGCGGCCCGGAAGCGGCCGTGTGCCGCCCTTCGGACAACCCGGCAACTTGTTCCACACAAGCTGCCGGGTTGTTTCGTCCTGAATGACGAGTCGCCTCTTCCCAAGTGACGCTTAGGATTTTCTACGTGCCGAGTTGTTTTTCCTGAGTGCCGAGTTGTTTTTTCCAGATGCCGGGTCGCTCGGAGCCCGTCGGGAATAGGGCAATGGAGTATGGGATGGCGAGGCCGTAACGCTATCCTCACGACCGCTTCCTCGCCCACCCGGGAGATGAAAGGGAATGAAATTTTTGTCCACTGCCGCGAAATGGCTACTTTTGTCGGGAATTACACAACCTCACCCCTAACCGCAACCCGACACATGAAATACCTATTGTCCATGCCGCCCAATGCCTGCGGCGTGTTCCACGAACTCACCCGCCAGAGCCGCGAGAAAGTGTATGTCACTGCCGACCCCGCCCACCGCAAGCTGGGTTCGGGAGGCGGCACGGCCTGGCTGCTGGCTTCGGCCCATGCCGACGAGGGCGGCGGGCTGTCCTTCGCCGACTGGCTGGCCCAAGACAAGCGCATCCTGCTGCACGCGGGCGGACAGAGCAGGCGGTTGCCGGCCTATGCCCCGAGCGGCAAGGCACTGGCCCCCATCCCGGTGTTCCGCTGGACCCGCGGACAGCGCATTGACCAGACGCTGCTCGACCTGCAGCTGCCTTTCTACAGCAACATCCTCCACAAGGCCCCGAAGCCGCTGCGCACGCTCATTGCCAGCGGCGACGTGCTCCTGCGCGCCACCGAACCGCTGCAGCCCATCCCGGAGGCCGACGTGGTGTGTTACGGTCTGTGGGCCAACGCCAGGCAGGCCTCACACCACGGGGTGTTTGCCATGCGGCGCGAGCGGCCCGGCGAACTCGACTTCATGCTCCAAAAGCCCCGGCCCGAAGAACAGGCTGCCCTGGCCTCGACCCACCTGCTGCTCATGGACATCGGTGTGTGGCTGCTCTCGGACCGCGCCGTGATGCGCCTCATGCAGAAGACGCAGGCTCCGGCCGCCGCGACCGAATGCTGCCCCACACCGGGCGGCAAGGAGCTGGCGGTGCCGGCCTGCTACGACCTGTACAGCGAGTTCGGCTGCGCGCTGGGCACCCATCCCTCACAGCCCGATGCCGACCTGGCTGACCTGAAGGTGGCCGTGCTGCCCCTGCCCGGCGGCGAGTTCTACCACTACGGCACGGGCGAGGACATGATTGCCTCGTCGATGGCCATACAAAACTTGGTGAAGGACCAGCGCTACATCCTGAAGCGGGGCATCAAGCCGCAGACTTCGGTGTTCACGCAGAACGCGCTGATTGCCAACCGCCCCACTGCCGAGACCACCGACGTGTGGATCGAGAACGCCCACCTCGGACCGAAGTGGCACTACAGCCACCACCACATCGTGACGGGCATTCCGCGCAACGACTGGGAAGTGACGCTCGCCCCCGGCGTGTGTCTCGACATGGTGCCCATAGGCGAAACGGCCCACGCGCTGCGGCCCTACGGCTTCTATGACGCCTTCAGGGGCGCGCTGGCCGATGCGGACACGCTGTTCATGGGCCGGCCCGTGGGAGCATGGTTGGCGGCACGCGGCATTGCGCCGCAGGAACTCGGCCGTGACGATGACTTGCAGGCGGCGCGCCTCTTCCCCGCCACCGACCGGGCCGACCAGATGCAGCTGCTGCTCGACTGGTTCCTGGGCGACAACCCGCTGCCCGCCACCACCGACCTGTGGCGCAGCCTGCCCCGCTACTCGGCCGACGAGCTGTCGGCGCAGGCCAACCTCCCGCGCCTCTTTGCCCAACGCCGCGACATTCAGGCCCTGACGCTGCCCAAGCTGGCCGACAACTACCGCCTGAGCGTGTTCTACCAGACGAACCTCAAGGACATGGCCCACAAGTTTGCCGAAGGTGGCTGGCCGCTGCCCGCAGAACTGCCGGCCGACACACCGCTCATGACGCGCATCCACGATGCCATGTTCCGCTCAGAAGCCTTGCGCACCACGCAGCCCGAACAAGCCGCCGGCTATGAGGCACAGGCGTTTGCGCTGCTGCGCGAAGGACTGACCGAACAGGTGCTGCTGCGCAAGAGCGCACCCCGCCGCACGACCTGCGCCGACCAGATTGTGTGGGCACGCAGCAGTGTGCGCATCGACGTGGCGGGCGGCTGGACCGACACGCCGCCCTACAGCCTGACCACCGGGGGCAACGTGGTGAACCTGGCCATCGAGCTGAACGGCCAACCGCCCCTGCAGGTGTACGTCAAACCGTGCCAGGAGCCGGTGGTCATCTGCCGCTCTATCGACTTGGGTGCCATGGAGCGCATCGAGACCTACGAAGAGCTGCAACAGTTCAACCGCGTGGGCTCTCCCTTCTCCATCCCGAAGGCAGCACTGGCGTTAGCGGGCTTTGCCCCGGGCTTCGGGCAGGAAGAGTTCGGCTCGCTGCGCCAACAGCTGGAGGCTTTCGGCTGCGGCATCGAAATCACGCTGCTGGCAGCCATACCCGCCGGCTCAGGACTGGGCACGAGCAGCATTCTGGCAGCCACGGTGCTGGGCGCACTGAGCGACTTCTGCGGCCTGGGCTGGGACAAGAACGAAACGTGTAACCGCACGTTGGTGCTGGAGCAGCTGCTCACCACGGGCGGCGGCTGGCAGGACCAATATGGCGGTGTGCTGCCGGGCGTGAAGCTGCTGCAGACCTCACCGGGCTTCGACCAGAACGCCGTGGCGCGCTGGCTGCCCGACACGCTCTTCACCCATCCCGACACACGTGACTGCCACCTGCTCTACTACACCGGCATCACACGCACGGCCAAGAACATCCTGGCCGAAATCGTGCGCGGCATGTTCCTCAACAACACGCGTCACCTGCAGCTCCTCGACGAGATGAAGCAACACGCGCTGACGGTCTTCGACACCCTGCAACGCAACAACCTTGAGGCCTTCGGGCGCATGGTGCGCGCCACCTGGCAGCAGAACAAGGCGCTCGACGCGGGCACCAACCCGCCCCAGGTCGAAGCCCTGTGTGAGCGCATCGACGACCTGTGTCACGGCTACAAACTGCCCGGAGCGGGCGGAGGCGGCTTCATGTATATGGTGGCCAAAGACCCCGAGGCGGCCAGCCGCATCAGGCTCATGCTCAACGAACGGCCGCTGTCGCCCAACGCGCGCTTTGTCGACATGAGCGTGTCGCGCACGGGGCTGCAGGTGAGCCGCTCGTAGCCCGCAGCCGGCGGCCACGCCGCAAAACCCTCTTCTCTCTTCCTGAAAACTACAACTCTCTCTCCGTTATGAAACATATTCTGCTCCTGCTGGCCAGCCTGTGCCTCACAGCCACGGCACAGGTGAAGGTGGCCATATTCAGCATCAACGACTTCCACGCGGCCTTTGTGCGCAACGACTACAAGGGCATCGCGGGAGCGCCGAGCCTGTTCCAGACGCTCGACTCGCTGAAGCGCGTCTATCCGGTCCACCTCACGGTGTCGGCGGGCGACAACTTCGGCGGCAGCTTCTTCTACAACGCCACCCACGGCGCGCTGATGCCCGTGTTGCTGAACGACCTGGGCATCCGCATCTCGGCTCTGGGCAACCACGAGTTTGACGAGGGACAACGCGCCCTGGCCCAAAAGTGGGCCGACTCCCCGCTGCGGCCACAGGGCTGGGACCTGACCTATGTGTGCGCCAACGTGCGCCAAGCCTCGGCCCGGCGCATCCCTGACTTTGCCCGTCCGGTGGTGTCGGTGCCCCTGACGCTTCCCGGCGGCCAGACGCTGCGGGTGGCAGTGGCGGGTCTCATCACCTCCATGACCCCACAGCAGGCCAGCACGCGGCGGTTGTCGGGACTGCACTTCGACGGCCGCTACACGGCGGTGCTCGACTCGGTGATGGCCCTGCCCGAAGGCTCGCTCGTCGAGGGAGCACACCTGAGGCTGCTGCTGACGCACATTGGCACGGCTGCCAACGAGGCCGGACTGCCCGAATGGGAAGACCAGGATGCCGACTGGCTGAAACGCATCGACGGCAACCGCTGGCACGGGGTGCTCTCGTCGCACACGCACCAGACGGTGTGTGGCACCATCAACGAGCCGGGCATCCCGGTGGTCCAGGGCAACTGGCACGGAGACTACATCAGCATGTTGGTCTGCACGGTCGACACGGCCGAGATGCGCGTGACCAGCGTCGAGCCGCAACTGGTGCGCGTCACACCGAAGCAGCAATTAGAGGCAGGCCCGGCCCGGCTGCAGGCCCAGATTGACTCGCTGCTGCAACACACGCGCACGGCGGGCGGCACGCCTATCGGCGACCGGCTGACCTATGCCTCTCACACGCTGACACACGACCGGAACAACAAATTCACGCAGACGGAACTGGGCACGCTGGTGTGCCGCTCGTATGCCGAGGCTTACCGCCAGGCGGCGAAGCTCAGCCCCAAGGAGGTCGTAATCGGGTGCAGCCACTTCGGCACCATACGCGCCAACCTCACGCAAGGGCCGGTCAGCGTGCTCGACGTGGGCGAGACGCTGCCCTTTGCCAACAGACTGAGGGCCTACCGCCTGACGGGAAAGCAGATTGAGCAGCTGGTGGAGTTCGGACTCCATAACACGCGCTTCGGGTGGCTGCAAACGAGCTACCTGCGTGTGGAGCAGGATGCCGAATCGCACGTGACGCGCCTCATGTATGAAGCCCCCGACCACAGCCTCCGCACACTGAAGCCCAAACAGAAGTATGTGCTCGTCACGGATGACTACATCACCACCGGCGGCGACGGCTATTCGCCCGACTTATTCCCCGAAAAGCAGGCCATCGAGGTAGTCCAACTGCCCACCACCACCGATGCCTTCATCAACTATCTGCGCGCGCAGGAAAGTATTTAACCTGTTTGAAGTTTTCCCTCTCTTTCTACCCATGGCACTCCAGTATCTCCGACCCACCTCTACCCAGAACGACCTGACTCTCAACCTGTTTGTACCCACAACGGGCACCGACGACGTGACGGTGCCACGGTTCCGCACGCTGGCACCCGAATGGATGACGCAGAGCGGCGTACAGCTCACCTGGCCGCACGCCGCCACCGACTGGGCGTATATGCTCGATGAGGTGACCGAATGCTACCTGCGGCTGGCCTTCGAAATCGCCACGCGCGAAACGCTGCTCATCGTGACGCCCCACCCCGCCGAAGTGAAGTCGCTCTTGGAGAGCCGGCTGCCACAACGGGCCACCCGACACATTATATATAAGGAGTGTGCCACCAACGACACCTGGGCCCGCGACCACGGGCCGCTGACAGTGGTGGGCAGCGACGGCTGGGAACTGCTCGACTTCCGCTTTAACGGCTGGGGAGGCAAGTTTGCTGCCGAAAAGGACAACGCCATCAACGCACAGCTCGGCGACGTGCTGCGCGGAAAATACGTGGACTGCCTGGACTTTGAGCTGGAAGGAGGCGGCATCGAAACCGACGGCGAAGGCACGCTGCTGAGCACCGTCGAATGTCTGCTGAACCCGAACCGGCGCGGCCCGCACCCTGACCTCGGGCAGGTCGAGGCACTGTTGGGAGAGCGGCTGGGCGTGGACCACTTCCTGTGGCTCCACCACGGCTACCTGGCAGGCGATGACACGGATTCGCACATCGACACGCTGGCCCGCCTGTGTCCGCAGCACACCATCGTGTATGTGCAGTGCACCGACCCGGCCGACGAGCACTACACCGAACTGAAGGCTATGGAGGAGGAGCTACAGGCTTTCCGCACCAAGGAGGGAGAGCCTTACCGCCTGATTGCCGTGCCGCTGCCCGAGGCGGTGTATGATGACGACGGCGAACGACTGCCGGCCACCTACGCCAACTACTTGGTGATGAACCGCACGGTGCTCTTCCCCACCTATGCCCAGCCCGACAACGACGAGGCTGCGGCCAAGGCCCTTCAACGGGCCTATCCCGAACACGACATCGTGGGCGTGGACTGCCGCGCACTTATCTGCCAACACGGTTCGCTACACTGCGCCACGATGCAGTTCCCGCGCGGGGTGCTACCCGAAGCCGACACGATGTGAAACCTACACCAGCAGCCCGCATTTCACAACTATTTACTCTTATTCCCTATCCTTACCTCACTCTACAACCTATCTCAACATGTCATCCTCCCGCATACTGAAAGTCGGACTGGTGCAGCAGTCGTGTACAGCCGACACCGAAGCAAACAAACTGAAGCTGGCCCGGAACATTGCCGACGTGGCGGCACGCGGCGCACAGCTCGTGGTGCTACAAGAGTTGCACAACTCGCTCTACTTCTGCCAAGTGGAAAGCACGGACAACTTCGACCTGGCCGAACCCATTCCGGGCCCTTCGACAGACTTCTACGGCGCACTGGCCCAAAAGCACGGCATCGTGCTCGTGACCTCGCTCTTCGAACGGCGCGCTGCCGGACTCTACCACAACACGGCGGTGGTGTTCGAACGGGACGGCACCATAGCCGGAACTTACCGCAAGATGCACATTCCCGACGACCCCGCCTACTACGAAAAGTTCTACTTCACACCGGGCGACCTGGGGTTTTACCCCATCGATACCTCGGTGGGCCGACTGGGCGTGCAGGTGTGCTGGGACCAGTGGTATCCCGAAGGAGCACGCCTCATGTCACTGCAAGGGGCCGAGCTGCTCATCTACCCCACGGCCATCGGCTACGAAAGCAGTGACACGCCCGAAGAACAGGCCCGCCAACGCGAAGCGTGGACTACGGTACAGCGCGGACATGCCGTGGCCAACGGACTGCCTGTCATTGCCGTGAACCGCACGGGCTGGGAACCTGACCCGTCGGGACAGACGCGCGGCATCAGCTTCTGGGGGTCCAGCTTCGTATGCGGTCCGCAAGGCGAAATGCTGGCACGCGCCGACATAGACAAAGAGGAAAATATCGTGGTGGAGGTAGACCTGGAACGCAGCGAGAATGTGCGCCGCTGGTGGCCCTTCCTGCGCGACCGACGCATCGAAGAGTTCGGCGGGCTGACCCGCAGGTTTCTGCGCTGAATATCACCCCCTTTTCTTGTCCCATAGCTTTTACCTTCGTATATTTGCCGATATATTCCACCCATAGTACTGACGCATGGAACAGAAGCAACTGAAACGACTCCCGGTAGGCATCCAGACTTTCTCAGAAGTCAAGAAGCTGGACTGCCTCTACATAGACAAGACCGAATATGTCTGGAAGATGACGCAACTCAGCAAATACATCTTCCTGAGCCGGCCCCGAAGGTTCGGAAAGTCGCTCCTCGTGTCCACCCTCCAAGCCTACTTCGAAGGACGCAAGGAACTCTTCAAGGGACTGGCCATCGAGCAGTGGGAAAAGGAGTGGGTGGAATATCCTGTGCTGCGCTTGGACATGAGCGCAGGCAAGCACATGGAGAAGGACCAGCTGGAACGCTACATCGGCCGGCGGCTCGCTGAATACGAACTTCGTTATGGCATCACGCAGCCTGCCTTCGACCTCAATGACCGTTTTACGGCATTGATACAGGCTGCCTGCAGCCAGACGGGGCGGCAGGTTGTCGTGCTCATCGACGAATACGATGCACCGCTGCTTGACGTTGTGCACGAGGATGAGAGGCTTCCGCAGCTGCGCCAGGTGATGCGCAACTTCTACTCGCCGCTGAAGGCTTCCGACCCTTACCTCAAGTTCGTCTTCCTCACGGGCATCACCAAGTTCTCGCAGCTCAGCATCTTCAGCGAGCTGAACAACCTGAAGAACATCTCCATGATGCCCGAATACGCCGCCGTCTGCGGCTTCGCCAAGGAGGAAATGCTCACGCAAATGTCCGACTACGTGGACGACTTTGCCGCTTACAGACAGAAGAGCCGCGAAGAGGCAGTGGCGGAGCTGAAACGGCAGTACGACGGCTACCACTTCACCTGGCCCTCGCCCGACATATTCAACCCC
>CALZRA010000042.1 GCA_945828345.1 uncultured Bacteroidales bacterium | reverse complement strand
TTGCTCCTCCTGCTACACCACCAACGATCAGGTATTTCTTATTATTTGGTGTCATGGAAAATATAGTTGATGTTGAATGTCCCTGTTTCTTTCATAAGATAGGCGGCGTTCGGCAAAGCAAAAGCAAATCCTGCGGAGTTTTCTTTTGCTTTGCGCTCACTTGCACTATCTTTTGATAAGATAGGCTGCGGCTCGGAAGTGTAAAATGAAAAACTTTCAGCTTTTCTTTTGCACTTCGCTCGCCTTGCACTATCTTTTGCAAAGATGAGAAAACTATTACAATGACGTCATTAGTTTCTCTTAATTTGCCTTAATCCCGCAGCGTTTTTTCTTGTGAGATAATTTACCTTGCAAAGATGGCTATTTTTGCCTCATGTGTAGTTTGAGGTGGGATTTCTGCATGTATGGTTGATGTATGTACACAAAATCCCCACCCAAGCTAATGGGGAAACATAATAACCCTAAAGCATGTGCTCTTATTCAAGGAACACTTCCGAATCATATGCTTTATGCGTATATAGGTTCAGTACATTCTGCCTTCCCGTGCGCACCCATTTTGCAGGAACACTGATAAATGCAGGATTATAGAAGACATGAGCCAGTAAAGAGCAAATGGCGTGCAACTCCCCTGTGAGAGCTGCACGCCATTGGTATGTTATAGTGTCGCTTGTGTTGGTTTGTGGCCTTACTTCACCTCCTCGAAGTCGGCATCCTGGATGTCTTCCTTGTTGCCGCTTCCAGACTGCTGTGCACCTTGTGCCCCGCCTTGGAATCCGCCGCCGGGCTGCTGTGCGCCACCAGTCTGCTGGTACATTTCGGCACTGGCGGCCTGCCATGCGTTGTTCAGCTCGGCCTTGGCTGTGTCGATAGCAGCGAGGTCCTGGCTCTTGTGGGCCTCCTTCAGTTTGCCGAGAGCGGCTTCGATAGCACCCTTCTTGTCGGCGGGGAGCTTGTCGCCCAATTCCTTCAGCTGGTTTTCGGTCTGGAAAATCATGGAGTCGGCCTCGTTGATCTTGTCAACGCGCTCGCGTTCCTTCTTGTCGGCTTCGGCGTTGGCGGCGGCTTCGGCCTTCATGCGGTTGATTTCGTCCTCCGAGAGGTTGCTGCTGGCTTCGATGCGGATGCTCTGTTCCTTGCCCGTAGCCTTGTCCTTGGCCGAAACGTTGAGGATGCCGTTGGCATCGATGTCGAAGGTTACTTCGATCTGGGGCACACCACGGCGTGCGGGAGCAATGCCGGCCAGGTTGAAGCGGCCGATGCTCTTGTTGTCGCGGGCAAACTGACGCTCGCCCTGCAGCACGTGGATGGTCACTTCAGGCTGGTTGTCTTCGGCGGTCGAGAACACCTGGCTCTTCTTGAAGGGAATGGTCGTGTTGGCCTCTACGAGCTTGGTCATCACGCCGCCGAGCGTTTCGATGCCCAGCGAAAGCGGAGTGACGTCGAGCAGCACGATGTCCTGTCCCACTTCCTGATTGAGGATGGCACCCTGAATGGCAGCACCTACGGCCACCACTTCGTCGGGGTTCACGCCCTTCGAGGGAGTCTTGCCGAAGAAGTCCTCAACGAGCTTCTGTACGGCGGGAATACGCGTTGAGCCGCCCACGAGAATCACTTCGTCGATTTCGCTCTTCGAGATGCCTGCGCCTTGGAGTGCGGCTTCACACGGAGCCTTGCAGGCTTCGATGAGGTGGTGGGCCAGTGCTTCAAACTTGGCACGCGTCAGCGTCTTGACCAAGTGCTTGGGCACACCGCCCACGGGCATGATGTAGGGCAGGTTGATTTCGGTTGTCGTCGAGCTGGAAAGTTCAATCTTGGCCTTTTCGGCAGCCTCCTTCAGGCGCTGCATAGCCATGGGGTCGGCCGAGAGGTCAGCGCCTTCATCGTTCTTGAACTCCTGAACCAGCCAGTCGATGATGACATGGTCGAAGTCATCGCCGCCAAGGTGCGTGTCGCCGTTGGTCGAGAGCACTTCGAACACATTGCTGCCAAATTCGAGGATAGAGATATCAAACGTACCGCCGCCGAGGTCGAACACGGCAATCTTCATGTCCTTGTTGGCCTTGTCGATACCGTAGGCCAGCGCGGCTGCGGTCGGCTCGTTGACGATGCGCTTCACGTTGAGACCGGCAATCTGTCCGGCCTCTTTGGTAGCCTGTCGCTGCGAGTCGCTGAAGTAGGCGGGCACGGTGATGACGGCTTCGGTCACCTCCTGTCCGAGATAGTCCTCGGCGGTCTTCTTCATCTTCTGAAGAATCATGGCCGAAATTTCCTGCGGTGTGTACTGACGGCCGTCCACCTCCACGCGGGCTGTGTTGTTGTCACCGCGAACCACCTTGTAGGGCAGGCGGGCAATTTCCTTCTGCACCTGGTCGTAGTTCTCGCCCATGAAGCGCTTGATAGAGTAGATGGTGCGCAGCGGGTTGGTCACAGCCTGGCGCTTGGCGGGGTCGCCCACCTTGCGTTCGCCGCCTTCCACAAACGCTACTACCGAAGGAGTGGTGCGCTTGCCTTCGCTGTTGGCAATAACGGTAGGTTCGTTACCTTCAAAAACGGAAACGCAAGAGTTAGTCGTTCCCAAGTCAATACCAATAATCTTTCCCATTTTGTGTATTTGTTTTTTGTTATTATTCGGTTTCGATGTACGCCTTTTCGGTGCGTTACGCCCCACTAAAAGCAAGGTGCGTGCCAAAGTCGTATGAGCAAGAAAAAAAATAAGACTGACAAAATGACAGGAGAAGTGAGCTGTACCATACTCCAGCTCTCGCCAAGCCCTTTTCGCACCCATGAAGCGGCATTTCCACCTGACCGGAGTAGCATACGGTGAAAATTATATACATTTGCAGTCTAATCGGTCGGCTGAACGGCCTATTAAACCCCTTACGCACCATGAAGAAGCTCCTCCTCGTTGTCTTTCTCTTTATCATGGCCTCGGCCCTGTGCTCCTGTCTGTGCAGCTACCAGCGCACCATGGCCCGAATCGAAGCCGACGTAAACCAGGCCTTGCGCCAGACTTTGGCGAAAATGCCTTGCGAAGCAGTCAGTGCCGACACCATCCGCTGCTACCGCAACTGCCTGACCATCAGCGAACTGAAGGATACGGCGGGCATAGCCCTGCGGACTGTGCGCCGGAGGGACAGGTTGGCCACCGAGATGGTGGCACAGGCCAACTGCAGCTTCGCGACGGTGTGGTGGCTGTCAGACCAGCGTGCTTCGGGCTCGCTCCTATTTGTCGGACTGTTGTGGATGGCAGGGAGCCTGTGGTATATGCGCAGGCGCAGGCCCGTTCCGGTATGGCAGGGTGTGTGTTACGGCGGCATAGTGTATGCGAATGACCGCTTCACTACCTCTGAAGGTGTCCCGATGGTGCTCACCCCGATGCAGCACACCCTGCTGGAGATGTTCATGAATGCTGAGGGGCACACCCTGTCGAAACAGGAGATTTGCAACCGCCTGTGGCCCAAGAAACCCGATGCGAGTGCCACGCTCTACACGCTGGTCAAGCGTATCAAACCTGTCATTGAGGCAAACAGCCGGTTGCGGATAGAGTCGGACAGAGGGCGGAGCTATTCGCTGAAAATCAGATAGTTTGACAAATGTCAGACAAATGTCAGGGAGATGTCAGTGTGGAAACACCGGCATCTCCCTGTCTCGTTTCTACTTTTGCAGCCGTCAACCAACATGGCGATGTATATGAAACAAACGCTCTCACTCTTCGTTCTTCTTCTTTCCTTCCTCAACGGCTACGCACAGGATGAGGAAACGGCCGTCGCGCTGGGCGAAGCCTCGGTAACGGGTGCCAAGGTGGTCAGCAAGGTCGATGGCATGACTGTTTATCCCACCGAAGCGCAAAAGCAGGCTTCGACCAACGGTTACACGCTGCTGCAAAGGCTGTCGCTGCCCAACCTGCGTATTGACCCTGTGCAGCACACCGTACAGGCTGCCGACAACCGGGGCGGCGTGGTGGTAAAGATCAACGGCATTCAGGCCGGTATACAAGAGCTGCTGATGCTCGACCCGCAGCTTGTGAGCAAAATCGAGTATGTCGACATACCCGGACTGCGCTACGCCGACGGCACGGCCTATATCATCCACATCGTTGCCCGCCGGAGATATAGCGGCTATGCTATAGGCACCGACCTGTCGGCCTGCGCCACATCGCAGCAGGGCAGCGGCACCGTGTTTGGCAAGAGGTGGTTAGGCAAAAGCGAACTCTCGGCATCGTACGGTTTCAGCGGACACCGCTCAGAAGGAGCCCTTTCGAACCAGACAGCCGACTACACCCTGACCGACGGCACGGTCTACACCATAAAGCGGGACGACATGGAGTCACTCAGCCAGTCGCGGCAACACAACATGCGGGTGGCCTACAACCTGACCGACTCCACCGCCTTTGTTTTCCAAGCAGCACTGAGCGGCACGCTGGGCAACACGCCCCACGACAACCGCCTCACCGCCATCACCGAAGGTACTCGTAATTATGTGTCAACCAGTCGCGACAGCAGCCGCTTCCGTACACCCGTCGTTGACCTCTACCTTTTCCGCCAGCTCACTCCGCGCCAGTCGCTCACCGCCAATGCGGTCGGCACCTACATCAAGACCCAATCCGATCACTACGACAACGAAGCCACCGTCTACCACTACGACGTGAATGGCCAAACTGCCTCCCTGCTGTCCGAGGCCGTCTATGAAAACCGGCTGGAAGCGTTCACCTTTTCGGCGGGGCTGAATTTCCGATACAAACGGACGCGCAACGAATACGGAGGGGATGCCTCGGCATTGACGCGCACGACCCAGAATGACCTGTATGCTTTTGGCGAAATCAAGGGGACTTTCAAGAACTTACGCTACGTGCTGGGCACAGGTTACAAACGCCTACACTACCGCCAAAACGGACATCACTACGACTTCCACTCCTTCCGTCCCAAACTGACACTGGCCTGCCACATCACGCCCACCGTCCAAGTGCGCTATTCCTTCCAAATGCAGGACAGGGCTTCGCGCATAGCCATGACCAGCGAGGCGGTCATCCGCACCAACAGCATGGAATCGACCGTGGGCAATCCCGACCTGAAGCCGGCGCACGATCTGGAGCACACACTGGGGCTGAGCCGTAACACTTCGCGTTGGCAAACTTCGGTGCAGGTGTATTTCAAGCAATGCCTCAAGCCCAACATGGCACTGTATGAGCGCACGGCCGACAACCAGTTTCGTTACACCCAGACGAACCAAAAAGAGATTGACCTGCTGCACCTCATGGCCTACGCCTCCTATTGGCTGCTGCCAGAGAAGCTGCAGGTGGCGGCCTACGGCGGCATGCAGCGGTGCTTCAACTACGGCCATGACTACACCCACTGCTATACGTCGGGCTTCTATGCCGGCAGCCTGACCGCCTACCTCGGTCCGTTTTCCTTACAGGCTTACACAGACAGCGGCAGTCGGTGGTTTGAAGGTGAGGCCAAAGGCTACAGCAGTGCCGTCACGTCATTCACCGCCTCCTATCCCCACAAAGGCTGGCAGGTATCGTTGCAGTGGTACAACCCATTTGTCCGAAATCTCAAGACATCGAGCGGCGAGGTGTTCAACTGCAACCTGCACAAACTCACTACCGATTACAACCGCGACTGGGGCAACCGGCTTACTCTCAGCATTTCCTGGAAACTGAGCAAAGGGAAAAAGCGGCAGACGGCCGACAAGACCATCCATCTGAAGGACACGGACAACGGCATCCTTCTTTAAGTATTAGGTATTAGTGATTAGTTATTAAGTAGCCTTATCACTATAAAACTTAATCACTACAACCTAATCACTAATACTTGGTTAAGGCCTGTTTACAACTCGGCACCTAGAATTTTCCAAGTGCCGAGTTGTTTTTCCTATGTGCCGAGTTGTTTGGTCCTGGTTGCGGGCTTGTCGGCTGCCCCGTTCAGTTGCGCAGCAAGGCCCCTGCTTCGACATCGTGCGTTACCCACATGTTGGCCCCGATGGTTGCTCCCCGGCCAATGGTGATGCGGCCCAGGATGGTGGCGTTGGAGTAGACGATGACATTGTCCTGTAGGATAGGGTGGCGCGGGTGGTTCTTCATGGGAAGGCCCTGGTCATCGAGCGGAAAGTTCTTGGCTCCGAGTGTCACACCCTGATAGAGCTTGACGTGGTTGCCGATGATGCAGGTGGCGCCAATGACTACGCCCGTGCCAACTATAAACTATCATTACAAACTCTCACCTTTTAATAAAACATCTCACTCACGGGGTGTCCCTCTTCACGAGTTCCCAGAAGGCCACAGCCGAGGCTGCTGCCACATTGAGCGAGTCCACCCCGTGAGCCATGGGAATGCGCACCACGTAGTCGGCCCGGGCTATGGCTTCGTTGCTCAGCCCGTCGCCTTCGGTGCCCAGCACGATGGCTAACTTCGGTTCGCTGCGCAAGACTGGGTGGTCTATGCTCACCGACTGGTCAGTCAGGGCCATGGCTGCCGTGCGGAAGCCCAGCTCGCGCAGGCTTTGGAGCTCTGCATCGACCCACGTCCAGGGCACGAGGAATACCGAACCCATGGACACGCGCACCGCCCGGCGGTTGAGGGGGTCGCAGGAGCTGGGGGTGAGCAGCACGGCGTCTATGCCCAGGGCTGCCGCCGAACGGAATATGGCTCCGATGTTGGTCGTGTCGACCACGCCGTCGACTACTGCCACGCGTCTGGCTCCGGCACATACAGCCGACACCTCGGCAGGTTTCGGCCGGCGCATGGCGCAGAGCACGCCCCGTGTCAGGGTGTAGCCCGTGAGCTGTGCCAACAGCTCGCGCGGGCCGGTGTAGACAGGCAGCTGGTCGGGCAGGCTCGCCACGATGTCGGCGGCATCGCCTGTCAGATGGCGCGCTTCGCACAGCAGGGCCACAGGTTCGAAGCCTGCCTGAAGGGCCACCCGAATCACTTTGGGGCTTTCGGCGATGAAGATGCCTCGTTCGGGTTCAAGGCGGTTGCGCAACTGGGCCTCGGTGAGCGTGCTGAACATTTGTACGCCGGGCTCGGCCAGTGAGGTAATTTCTATGATGGGCATGGTGTATGCGTGTTGTTAGAGCGGAGTGATGTGCCGTGACGGCGACAGGCGACAGCGGGCGGCCGGATGGGGTCACGGGGGAGGGTGCAGACGGATGCCCCTGTCCGCCAGAGGAGGGATGGGACAGGGCGTGCGGTTGCAAAAGTATAGAAAACCTGCGAGCTTTCATGCCATCAGGAGCATGAAACGCGTTCTTCCCGGGCCGGAGCATCCGGGGCGGGAAGGGTCAGCCGGGGATGCTTTGCGTGACACCCCATATATATAATAAGGAGTGTAACGGGCGGGCTTGCCCGTTTCACTCCTTATGGTTCAAGAGGGGGAAAATTGAGCTCTCCGGTTACTTCAGCTGCAGGAGCTGCATCTTGGCCGGAGCCTTAGGCGTAGCCTTGAAGGGCATGGCCGTGTTGATGCGCGAAGTGCCGTGCTTGATGCGGCTGGGAACGGCCTTGACTGCCGGAGCCTTGCCTGCAGGGGCGTCGGGCGTGGTGAACTCCTTCTTGGCCAACGGGCCCCATTCGCCATTGATGTTCTGGGCGATGGCATAGGCTATATAAGCCTTGTTGGGCTCAGCCGTCCACTTTGCTTCGTCCACACCGTACTGATTCCAGTAGGGGTCGTAGGGGTTGTCTTCCTTCAGGTAGTTCTGTACGTCCTCTTCGGTCCACTTGCCCGAGTCGATGGCATCCTTTTCGAGCAGCATGTCGCGGTGCAGGGAGGCCTGGTCGTTGGGCGTGTAGATAACGAACTGATAGTAGCCCGATGTGGCTTCGCCGCCGAAGCTGCCAATCTCGATAGACACTTCGGCTACACCTTCGCCGCCCAGCTTGGAGGTAGTGACCGGAACGACCGAATAGTCGGCGTTGTTGCCGTTCACGTCCCAGGGCTGGATGTAGAGTTCATATTCCGTGCCCGGAGTCATGCCTGTGTAGGTATACACGTAGTCGCCTTCGGCCGGAATGCCCCAGACACGGACCATCTCGCCTATATTGTTGAATCCGAACATGGGGCCCCACTGGGCCAGCTGCTGCTCGGCCTCGCCTTTAGGGTAGATGCAGAAAGCATATCCGGCTGCGTCGGCGTTGGGCTTGAAGCTGAACGTGATGGAGTCGGCGGTCACATCGTCGACCGTGCATGCTACAGCCGGATTTCCTGTCACAGCGGGACGCGGCGTGTGGAACTCTGCCTTGGACACCGAGCAGGCAATGCCGTATTGGTCGTAGCCTACAGTGGCAAACACATAGTCAGCGTCGTCCGACAGGTCAATGCCGGTGAGCTGGGCGTCGGTGTAGTCCTTGTAGTAGAAGTTCTCACCGACCTTATCGATGCGGCTGGCCAGAGCGGCCTCGGTGGGCAGGTAGGACAGCGAGTTGGCGGGCAGGCAGGCGAGCTTGTAGCACACGCATTGGGGCGTACGCGTAATGGCAACCCACAGCGTGTCGCTTTCGGTGCCGGCAGCAAAGGCATTGAACACTACATCGGCAGCCACGCGGCCTTCAAGTTTGGCAAACGAGATGCTGTCGATGCGCTCGGCCAGATAACCGGAAATGTTGCCCGATGTCTCATGTACAATCACGCGGTTGGGATTGTTCTGGGCAAATGCGGCCAGACTCACAATGGCCATTATCAATAGGGAGTAGAACTTTTTCATTAGCGGGTGAATTTGATGGTTTGGTTATTGACTTTGAAGATGTAGACGCCCTTGGGCAGCTGATGCACGGCGATAGGTTCACCGTTCCAGTCGGGGCGTGACAGGACCATGCGGCCTGTAGCGTCGAACACTGCGGCATTGTTTACACCATGGGCCGGCAGGTTGTTCACGCCCAGCCGTCCGTCGGACAGGAAGAGTTCGGCACCTTGGGTTTCATCGACCGTGACGGTCTCGATGCCAGTGCCTTCCATGCCGCTGAAGGTCAAGGTTGACAGCTCGTCGTAAGCGGCGGCATACACCTGCCCGTCGGTCAGGTTAACGGTCAGTCCGTCATCGCCAAACGTCAAAGTCCGAATGCCGTCCAGCAAGAACTCTTTCTTTTCCGAACTGTCCTGCTTGGGGTTCAGGACCAGCGAAGCCTGTGCCGAAGCCGAGGTCGCCGTTCCCGCCAAAGCCAGAGTCAGCAGAAATACGCTCTTTTTTCTCATAAGCAAATCAGATGTGTTGTAGTTAATAGTTATTGTTGGTTGTTTTTCTTTCTATGTTTCTCGGGCAAAGATGATACATATGGCTGAATCAGCCAAGCTTTAGCTAACATATTTTTCGGAATGGAGTAAAAAGCTGCGCAAATTGCACAGCCCGTCGATAAATGTGAAGGAGTTTTTCCTGTAAACGACAAACGGTTGCCAGGGGCCAGCGCCCTTGGCAACCGTTGTAAGTTGAGGTTGGATATGGTTAGAAAATCATTTTCTTGCCATCTACGATATAAACACCCTGCTGGAGCTTGCTTACGCGACGGCCCGAGAGGTCATACATGGCCTTTTCGGACACTACGCCCTGATTGATGGTCTGGATAGCAGTGGGGAGCTTGCCGTTTTCCAGCTCAATCACCAAGGTTTCACCGCCATTGATGCGGTAGTTCTTCACTTCGCCAGCCACGCGGATGTCCACGTTGCGGTTTTCGCTCTTGTTGTTGGTCACAGCCACGCGGGTAGCCAGGCCGTTCTCCCAATCTTCGTCAACCGTGTAGTCACCCTGGGCCTTCAAGCCTCTCACGTTACCGCTAATCCATGCCGAAGGCAGTGCGGGCAGTATGGTGATCACGTCGTCGTAGCTCTGGAGCAGCATTTCGGCAATACCGCTGGTGCAGCCATAGTTACCGTCAATCTGGAAGGGAGAGTGTGCGTCGAAGAGGTTGTAGTAGCAACCGCCGTCACCGCCCATGGCAATGGCATAGTTGGTGGAGTGGCGCAGCGCCAGCGTGAGGTTGCGGCGTGCGTTGTCGCCGTCCAGACAGCGTGCGTAGGTGTTGGTCTGCCAACCCATGGACCATCCCGTTACATCACCGTTGCGGGCAATCTGTCCGTTGTAGGCAGCCTGGAAGAGCAGCGAGCCTTCGTCGGTCGTGTCGAATGCGCTTACCATCGAGAAGGGATAGAGACACATGAGGTGCGACAGGTGGCGGTGGCCCTGATCCTGCAAGGGATTGTTCTTCCACTCAGAAATCATGGTCTTGCCGTCGTAGGTTTCAGTCCACAGACCCTTGTCGAAGTTGTCGTAGAGGTCCTGGATTTCTGCCAACTGCTCAGCGGTGAGCGGAGACTCGTCGCCCAGTTCGGCATGGGCCTTGAACACTTCGTCGAGCGCTTCGTAGCTGGTCTGCTGTGCGAAGGCCGTTACGTCGCCAGGTCCGTGCTCGGGACTCCATTCGTTCTTGATCTCATACTTGCCGTTGCTGTCAAGCGTGGAGATGTTCTTGGTGAAGAGGGCATAGTCGTACATCACGGGCAGCGCCTTCTTGAGGAAGTCGCGGTCGAGCGTGTACTTGTAGTAACGCCACAGGTGGGTCACATACCACGCACCGCAGGTCTTGATGCTGGAGTTGCACCAGGTAGACGTACCGCCGAAGATGTTGTTCTCGACAGCTACGGCCCAACCGCCGGCCTTGCCTGCAATCTTGGTAGCCAAGGCAGCCCAGGGGGAGTTGGGTGCAGCGGCCAAGTCAATGATGTGGTCGAGGAAGGGACGGTGCATTTCGCTGAGGTTGGTGGGGTCAGCGGGCCAGTAGTTCATCTGTACGTTGATGTCGGCGTGCACGTCGCAGTGCCAGAAGCTGGTGTTGCTGCGGTCGTTCCAGATGCCCTGCAGGTTGCTGGGAGCATGGATGGAAGTGTCGAGGTTGGCACCGATGGTCATGTAGCGGCCATACTGGAAGTAGAGGCTTTCCAGGAAGAGTCCTTCGGGCGACACCTTGTTGTCGGCAGCTGCGTTGTAGAACTTGATGAGGTCCTCGGTCGTCTTGTCGCTGACATTGCCCAGCGTGAGCGAAACGCGGTTCATCAGCTCGCTGTGCCTGGCCACATGGGAAGCCAGCAGGGTGGCATAGTCCTTGGCAGCGGCAGCATCGATGCGTGCCTGAACCTTTTCGGCAATCTGTTCGGGAGTTTCACCGCTCACGCAGCCCGACTTGGTGGCGTCATAGTCGGTGGCAGCAGCCATCACGATGTTCACCCAGTCTGCACCGGCCACATGGATGCCCTTGCTGTCGGTCTCCACGGTTGCACCGTCGTTGGCCAGCACCTTGAAGGCGGTGTTGTAGGCCACTACGTTGAGCTGGCCGTTGAAGGTCGCCGTGCCGTCCGCATAGGTCACTTCGCTGGCGTTGATGAGTTTGTCGGGAGCATAGGTGATGTCGAAGGTCAGCTTGTCGCTTCCTTCTGCTTCATAGTGTGCCACAAACACCTGGTCGGTGGCAGAAACGAAGTAGCGGCGCTTGTAGCTCGTGGCCTCGTCGCTGCTCTTGTAGTTCACGCCGCCCACGCCGTCGATGATGTCGAGATAGCGGGCGTAAGCCTTCACGGGCTTGCTGTCATCTTCGAGCGAGAAGCTGCCGCTCTTGTCGATGACCTTGATCGAACCGAAGTTCTGGAAGTAGCCCTGGTTGCTGTTGGCGGTCGTACCGGCCCAGAGGGTCTTCTCGTTGAACTGGATTTCGTCCTTGTAGAGTCCACCACGGATGGTTGTGCCGATCTGTCCGTTGCCCAAAGGCAGGGCATATTCCATCCAGGTGTCGCTCACGCCGGTATGGGCGACGGGCACATTGTACCACAGTGAGAAGTCATTGATGTCGGTAGGACGCTGGCCGGGTTCGACGCTGTTGAATTCGGAATAGAGCATCTCATCGGTGGGAACGACCTCATTGATGTAGAAGGTAGAACCGTTGTCTCCATTGGCACCGCTGGAGTTCCACAGGGCGAGGTAGTCGCCGCGCTTGTTCCAGTAGTTGTTGGCCGAAGAGGCAATCTTGATGTAGCTGGCCGTACCGTCGAGGTTCACCGTACCGTTGAAGTAAGAGCCCTCGCTGGCATCGGCTACGGAAGCCGCCGTCATGGAAGCGCGGGCATCGCCTTCGCTGCCTGTCATGTTGAGAATCAGGCCCTTCTTGGTCTCGCCCGCATTCACGAAGCGATAGAGACCGTCCTTTGTCTGCATGACATGCCAGAGGCCGTCGAAGTTGCTGGGATCGGTAGCATTGGTCACCTTCAGGTTTCCGCTGCCGTCCACATAACCGTCGGCCACGCTCAAATAACCATTCGTCCAATTCTTAATGGTGTAGGTCTTCTCCATGGCAGCCACGAGGCTGGAAGCGTCCTGCAAGAGGAACTTCGAAGCATCTGCATCGGTGCTCCAGCGCACGACGCCGTCCCAGTTGACCATGTGCAGTGCGTTGAGGCCTTCTGTGCCGTTCTTGTCGTAGATGTTGCAATAGCCGTTCACACCGGCATATTCCACCGTGTAGGCACATGCATTTTCCTTCGCTACCAAGTCCACACGCTGATTGTTTGCCGTGGGCAGCGCAGCCACATAGAGTCCTGTAGCCAGGTTCTTCATGTAGTATGTGTTGTCGTCGCCGGCCTTCTCAAAGTACCACACGTGGTCTTTGTCATACTTGCCGGTGTTCGAGCCCAGCTGGTTATCCCGCAAACCCACATAGAGCGCGGAGTGCATCAGGTTGCCGATGAAGAGGGGAACACCCTCAATCTCAGTACCCAGCACGGGGCTGTTCCCCATGGCATCGAGCGCAGCTTGCATGGCTGCAATGGCATTTTGCAGACCCTCGGCCGTTCCAGGCATGGTGGGCGGAATGGCCGCTTCGGCATCAGCGGTGCTGTGGTAGAAGAACTCCAGCTTCTTGGCATCTTTGATTTGCTTGACCAGCGCATTGTACTGGCTGCGGTAAGCCTCCAGGTCATTCAGTACGGCAGCTTCGATGATGGCTAAGCGGTTGCCATCGTCCTGCGTGCTCCAGCCGTCAATTACACAGCCCTGAGCATAACCGCCTGACCCCTGCATGTTAAGTGTATTGTTGCCCACCTTTATCTGGAAGGGGTATTCGGCATTGCCCGTTGCGATAAAAGTGACAGGCGATGAGGGAGTCTCCTCATAGGAACCATCGCTCTTCACATACTTGCGGGCACCGATGCTGAACAGGTAGACATTCGTGCCGTCGGTCTTGAATTGGAACTGCTGGGCAGCCACGTCATAGGCAGCCGAGCCTTCGTCCGTCACGCCACTGCCGGCACTGCCCGCAATGCGTTCGGGATAATCGGCACTGTAGAGCAGGAAGCCGCGTGCCGAGCGAATCACGTAGGCATAAGCCTCGCTGATGGCACTGGCATCGGTCACCACAGTTCCTGGGGTGAAGCTTGTGGCCCTTACGCCAGCAACCGCCACGGAAGGCACGGCCTGTTGCCCGGCTGAAGCTTTCGCCACTGCACCCCCAGCCCATGCCTGCACAACCATGCAGAACATCAGGCTCAGAAAGAGAGAGAATTTCTTCATAGATTAAATGATTAAGGAAAAAGATTTGTGAATGTTTGGGGCAAATGTACACATTTAATAACAACAATGGTGAAGTTGCGGTTATTTTTTTCTCATCAGCCGCTACCGCCGTGTGGGGGAGCACATCTGCGGCGAACGTCCGCTCCCTCAAAACACACTATCACCATTACTTTACACAACCGCAACAGTCCTGTAACCCGCAGGTGCGACCTTTGCCCACCTAAAAACCAAACTCTACCTTTTATACTACTACATCATCCCCAGCAGCCAAATCGACAACCTGCAAATCATCAAGTCGCCCGCGCCCGAGTATCCGGCCGACTTCTCGGGCGGCTTCATACTCATCGACACCAAGGAGATACCCGGCGGCAATACCACCAGTGTGTCGCTCTCGGCTGCCGTCAACGACCAGACACACTGGCAGACAGCCCCTCAGCTTGTCGCGGGTGAAGTTTTGTTGTGCCTGGCCCGGTAGTCCATACGAATCCCTTAGCAGAGTGCGTGTCGCCCGTCACTTGCATGACATCTCACTACCCATGCCTGCCGCGTGTCGCAACCTGTCAGCGGACGGATGCCCCCGAGCGGGAATACCGTGCTTCATGGGCTTACAAGCCCCTGCCATGAACCGTGGATCACAGCACGAAAGCCCAATCCTCCGGGCCATGCACCTTGGAAAAGTGTAAGAAGCCAGCCGATTCTGCCTTGGAAAAGTGTAAAATCCCCGCTTCGCACGGCATGATTTAAGCTAAACATGCTACCTTTGCCGTCACTATTATACAGTAGATATGATCAAACGAAAAGCTGACGGAAACACATGGTAATCAAGTTTGACAGGGGGGCGGACACCGCCATGCCATTGCCCCTGTAATGCCAATGAGCCCCATATGTTATGTAGAAAATCCCTCGCATAGACGGCCATACCCCTATGGACAAGTTAACCCCCGAACAGCGCCACCGCTGCATGTCAGCCATAAAGAGCAAGGCCACCCGCCCTGAGATGTTGGTGAGGAAGTTCTTGTTCAGCCGAGGCTTCCGGTATCGGCTGAATCATCCGCGCCTGCCGGGACATCCCGACCTCGTATTGCGCAAATACAGGACCGTCATCTTCGTCAACGGCTGCTTCTGGCACGGCCATGACGGGTGCAAGTATTACGTGCCGCCCAAGACCAACGCTGGTTTTTGGTGGCAGAAGATAGAACGCAATCGGAACCGGGATGTGGAGGAACAAAAGAAGCTGGCATCCATGGGCTGGCACTGCATTACCGTCTGGGAATGCCAGCTGAAGCCGAAGGTACGTCAGCAGACATTGGCCGCGTTGGAATATACGCTGAGCCATATCTACTTGGAGGACCGGAGAGTGAAACCTTACGAAACGGCCGAGGCTGGCGTGCCCATGGTGGCAGAACCCGAGAACTGACAGGGCTTCAAGAGGGTTGAATGTATTCCCCAAATATCATCGGCGGCAAAAGCTATTTACCAAAAACGCAAAAGCCTATCAGTAACATCCCCCCTTTCAGTAAAAAGTCAGTACATTTGCGGAGCATAAACCTTAGCATACGTTCACCAGACGAAGGAGCAAATCAGATCAAGATAGTTCTTGCAGAAAAACAAGGTACCATCAAGTGGCTTGCAGAACAACTTGATAAAGGCGAGGCTGCCATCTCAAAATGGTGTACGAATCGCGCACAACCTCCATTGGAAACTATAGTTTTGATTGCCAATGTGCTACAAGTTGATGTGAAGGACCTCTTGCGGTCAACAGTCCAAGAGTCCAATGTGGTTTATATTAAAATACCAAAGAGTAAACTTTAATAGTTGATGATTATGAAACAGCATACAGAAAACAATTCATATCAAATTATCTTCTACGGTGCCCCTGGCACAGGCAAATCATATCGCATCAAGAAACAACTGAAAGCGATGAATGTTCCTAAGGAAAACATATTCCGTACTACATTCCATCCCGATAGTGACTATTCCTCATTTGTCGGGACATATAAGCCGACGATGAAGCCTGTGATTGATAAGTACGAGGAAATTGTAGGGAAAGACGAAGAAATTGCTTATTCTTTTATTCCTCAGACATTTGTCAAGGCCTATGTGCAGGCATATAAAAAACCTGACGAAAACGTTTATCTCATTATAGAGGAGATAAACCGTGGCAACTGCGCCCAGATATTCGGAGACCTCTTCCAATTGCTCGACCGTGACGATGACGGAGTGTCTGAATATACAATAAAGGCTGATGAAGATTTGAGGACATACCTTGAAGCTGAAGATGTACTCGGAAGAGATGCAGACGGCATAAAGGGTGGCGAGCTATGCCTTCCGTCTAATCTATATATATGGGCTACAATGAACACAAGTGACCAAAGCCTTTTCCCCATTGACTCTGCCTTCAAGCGCAGATGGGATTGGGAATACGAGCCTATCAAATACAAGAATACAGATTGGGCTATTGAAATAGGTGACAATAAGTACTCATGGGCATCGTTCCAAAAAGAAGTGAACAACAGAATCTTTGAGGCAACAAACTCGGAGGACAAGATGCTTGGCGATTACTTTGTCAAGCCATGCAATGGTGTCATATCTGAAAAGCTGTTGCTCAATAAGGTACTATTCTACCTGTGGAATGATGTCTGCAAAGATTATGAAAGCGACATCTTCAGAGCAGAAGACAATAGGGACATAAAATTTTCAGACCTGTATGGGGAGAATGGAACGGATACGCTGACTGCTATGATGAAGCATATGGGGGTTAGTCTTGTTTTGAAATATGTGGATGATGAAGAGGTGGACGATTATGATGAGGACAAGACAGTAGATGCAAACAATAGAGTTAAAGTTATATATTCTATTAATGATGAAGATACAGACGAAAAAGGAAAACCATGGGGAAAGGGAGCGTTGGTAAAGCGTGCTGTTGAGATTTATTGCAATAATCATCCGCAAGACACAGCCGTTCAAATACGCGACGCTTGGATGTCTGTTGGCTTTAAAGTACCACATATTGTAGAGACTGAGGAAGATAAGAAACAAAGATTAAGTGGTTCACAGGATAAAACAGGACGAGAAAGAGCGAAAAGGCTTGAATTGTCAAATGGTGAGTCTGTATATGTTTCTACGGAGGTCGGAAGCGATAAAGTGTACAATAATTTTGGAAATTTTCTTTCTATAATAAGGTCTAAACCTGAGTGGGGCATTACCATAAAGGAACTCTAAATCAAAGAACAATATAAGGAATATCAAGGTAAAAGAGATTTTAATCTTGAACTACCGAGAAAATCTCGGTAGTTCAGTCCAAGCAAAACAGCAAAATACAGTTTTACAACCATGATGCTATCATCTCTTATGTACCACGTATCATTGCAGTTGCTTTGCAACAAGGACTGACAAGCTTTCTGATGAACAAAACACATCTACGCAGTTACCGAGAAATCCTCGGCAACTGTCGTTAATGGGAAAGACGAATTTACAAATAACAGGATATGCGCATCCTCATTGAAGAATATCCATACGAAGTGGCTGCCGTGAAGGACATCCTCCACGGCATTGACCCCTTGACCAACATAGAGGGTAAGGTGTCGATACACTATGTGGGCTATTATTACAACAGCCTATTGAAGGACTGCGTATTTATTCTTCCCAAAGTGTTACTAAAAGATGATAATGGGCAGGAAAAGGTATTCGGCAACAAGCCAGAGGATATAGCCAACCTTGACGAGAAGAATCCGCTTTCCCAAAGAGAGCGGGATTTCATCTATAAGTTTGCGGTATGGATTTATCGGGCCATCGTGGTTTACAAGAACGACCGGCGAACCGACAGCTCCATCATCTATCATGCCCAGATAGTGCAAGTTGGCAAGGGACAGCGCAGGCTGAGCAACACCTATCTCGACATCTTGTTGTCGTTGATACAGTTCAATCGTGAGAACCAGAACTTTTTCCTTTTCATACTGAAAAACCTGCATTCCGGTTTCAACAAGATAAACTGGACGCGTACCATCAGCACGAAAACTGCCATCGTGCAGCGAAACCGCCCCATCTATCTGACCCCCGTAAACAAGCAACGGAAAATCAACTTCGACGAGGAACTGCTGGTCATCTTTTTTTCCATATTGAATTATATCGGTGACACCTACGGATTCTCCAAAGAAATAAACTGCCAGTTTGACCTCATCAAGGGAAAACAGTTCGAGACCTATCTGAAAGG
>CALZRA010000041.1 GCA_945828345.1 uncultured Bacteroidales bacterium | reverse complement strand
AATCAGTCTTGAGGAGTTGTCAACCCTCATTGAAGAACCCCTTACCGAAAATGAAGAAGGACTTCTTGACATAGAAGAAACACCTGTCAAGACCCACTTCTCCGACGAAGAGATATGGCATGTGCTCACAAATCTTTGTGGCAAGACTACCTCTGCTGAGTTTCAACAATTGTCACCTCACACTTGCAAAATTACGCTGTTTTCTTCTAAAATCAGACTCCCTTGATGGAATATTCACGGTTAGAGCAATGATTGAATAATCAATTCTCTGCCGTGTTGAAACGAAAAAAGCCACCATAAGGGTGGCTTGTATGCAGTTATAAAAAACGATTTGAAGGTATGGGCTGGCGGTCTATTTGCCGATGCAAAAGTGCTGGAAGAGGGTGTGGAGCACAGACTCGGGGGTAACCTCGCCGACGATGTCGCTCAGATGATGGATGCACTCGCGCAGGTCCTGGCTGATGAAGTCGCCCGACAGGTCGGTGCGCAGTGCGGCTATGACACGCTGTATGGAGGCTTGGGCCTGCGACAGGGCTTCGTAGTGGCGCAGGTTGCTGACAATGACATCGCCTGCCGAGCCGGTAGCTTGCTGCATTTCATGCAGGCTGAGGGTGAGCAGCTGGCGCAACTGGATGATGTCGGCGGACGATTGGGCACTCAGAATGCGGGTGCTGAAGGGAACGGCACTGGCCGTGAGGGTGGGGGAGATGCGTTCGTCGATAGCCTGCTGTAGGGCCGTGTGTCCGTCGGGAGTGAGCAGGTCGGCCTTGTTGAAGAGCAACAACAGGCTGGACTTCTCGGTACAGGCGGGCAGCAGGCGGTCCCGGAGTGCTTCGAACTGTGAAAGGGCTTGGGTGGAGTCGATGAGCCACAATACTATTTCGGCTTCGCTGATTTTGGCAAACGTGCGCTCGATGCCCATCTGCTCGACGGTGTCGGTTGTGGCGCGTATGCCGGCTGTGTCGATAAAGCGGATGAGCGTGTCGCCCACTGTGATGCTCTCTTCTACGGTGTCGCGGGTAGTGCCGTGAATGTGGCTCACCAGAGCACGTTCTTCGCCGATGAGGGCGTTGAGCAGGGTGGACTTTCCGGCATTGGTCTCGCCGACAATGGCAATGGGTACACCGCGTTTCAGTGCATTGCCCAGACGGAAGGAGTTGCAGAGCTGCGTGATGCGGTTCAGGATGCGTTCGGCCAGGTCTTGCAGTTCGGTACGGTCGGCAAATTCCAGGTCTTCGTGGTCAGCGAAGTCCAGTTCGAGTTCCAGCAGGGCGGTGATGTGGAGCAGCTGGTCGCGCAGTGTGCGCAGTTCCTGGCTGAAGCTGCCGCGCATTTGGCTCATGGCCATGCGGTGGTTGGCGGCTGTGGTCGAGGCGATGAGATCGGCTACTGCTTCGGCTTGGCTCAGGTCCATCTTCCCGTTCATGAAGGCCCGCTGCGTGTACTCGCCGGGTCGGGCCATGGTACAGCCTTGTGCGAGCAACAGTTGCAGTACGCGTTGGAGGATGTAGGCAGAACCGTGGCAGGATATTTCGGTGCTGTCTTCGCCGGTGTAGGAATGGGGCGCGCGGAAGAGGCTTACCAGCACTTCGTCGATGGTTTCATGCGTGTCGGGATCAATGATGCTGCCGAAGCTGAGCGTACTGCCCTTCTTCGCCTGAAGGGGGGTGGGGCCTGCGGGCCGGAATATGGCCGCAGTGGCTTGTATGGCTTGTGGCCCTGAAACGCGTATCACGCCCAGGGCTCCTCCTGAAGGAGTGGCTATGGCACAAATGGTGGACATGGGTTGAGAGCTTATAGTGGAGAGTTGGGGGAGTTGGAAGTTTAAGAGTTTATAGTGGAGAGTTTATAGTGGAGAGTTTATAGTTTAAGGGTTTATAGTTTAAGAGTTTACAGTTGGGAGTTTATAGCCCCCATAGTCTTTAAACCGTTACAAATGTAGACAAAACCCGCGAGGTTACGCACTGGCATGATAAAGAAATCGTTTTCTTCAGTCTATGCTGTAACGGATGACTCCGCCGCCCGGTGGTCATCAGTAGGAACAATAAGCCCTACACTTTCAACCGTGTACGGCCCTCCTATATACGCATATTTACTCCCCGAAAAATCGTTCAACCCTTCAGCCAACCCTTCATTATGGTTGGTTCTCAGTAGGAAAACGGCTGAAGGGTTTTGCTTTCAAACCCTTCAGGAAGGTTCAGCCTGACTTTTCCTGATTTTGGTTGACCGTTTTTTGCGTTAGTTCCTGCTATGGGTTTACTGTTTTCTGAGGCAGTTGACCACTTCCCAAAGCGGTTGACTTTTGAGGTCAGAACTGACTTTTCGTTCAGCGTGATCCTGTTTTTCTGCTCCCCCCCCCCGATTTCATGCAAACAAGTCCAGGCTTAGACGTGACAACTCGCCGAGTTGTCACGTCTGGCCCAGCCTCTGTATGACCTAAGTCTGGACCCTTGTGAAGAGACTGTGTGCTTACCTCCGGCCTTATCGTGGCTGAAGGGTTGGCTGAATAGCCTGAAGGGTTTGAGAACAAAACCCTTCAGCCAGTTTTCTATTGAGAATCAACGATAATGATGGGTCGGCTGAAGGGTTGAAGGATTTTTACGGCTTTTAAAAAGCGTATAAAAGGAGGGGCATAGCGGGCTAACGTCCGCTCTCTTTATATGTGGCGGGCAAAGGCCCGCCAGCATATGAATAAGCGGGCCTTTGCCCGCTCTCCCAGTGCACCGTCGCTTCTTATCCGTGGTTATTGTTGTTTGGGCTGAGCTTCATTCCACAATCTTTCCTCAGAAAATCGATTTCCTGATTGTACATGTGTAGAAGTTCGCGGATTTTATCTACATTTGTCCCGAACAAACCAAAAACCTTAAATTATGCATTCAGTAAGAAGATTATGGGTGCTGGCCGGCGTATGCCTGCTGGCGATTGGCTCGCTTTGGGCTCAGGTAAATCCGAAACCGTTCGTGGTGCCGGAACTCAAGACTTGGAATGGTGGCGAGGGACAGGTGGCTCTGTCGGGACGCATTGTGGTGAAGAGCAGTGCGCTGGCTCATGTGGCACAGGCCCTGGCTGCCGATTACGAGGAAATGTTTGGCCGTTCGCTGAGTGTGGTGAAGGGCGGTGCCAAGGCCGGTGACATCGTGCTGGCCTTGAAGAAGGACAAGAGCCTGGGTGATGAAGGCTACGCGCTGAACATCGGTCAGACGGTGCAGGTCACCGCAGCGACAGCCCGCGGCGCATTCTGGGCCACACGCACGTTGCTGCAACTGTCAGAGCAGTCAGCCGACCGCCTGTTGCCTTGTGGCCAGACGACCGACGTGCCTGAATACAAGTTGCGTGGCTTCATGATTGACTGTGGCCGCAAGTATATCCCCATGGCCTACCTGCGCAACCTGGCCAAGGTCATGGCCTACTACAAGATGAACACCCTGCACATTCACCTCAACGACAACGGCTTCCGCCAGTACTTCGGCAACGACTGGAGCAAGACGCAGGCTGCCTTCCGTCTGGAGTGTGACACCTATCCCGGCCTGACGGCCAAGGACGGCTCCTACACCAAGCAGGAGTTCATCGACCTGCAAAAGCTGGCTGCCGACAATGAGGTGGAAATCATTCCCGAAATCGACATTCCCGCCCACTCGCTGGCCTTCTCGCACTACAAGCCTGAGCTGGGCAGCAAGGAGTATGGCATGGATCATCTGGACCTGTTCAACCCGGAGGTATATACCTTCTTCGACGGACTGTTCAAGGAATATCTCAGCGGCAAGGAACCCGTGTTCCGGGGCAAGCGCGTACACATCGGTACCGACGAGTACTCCAACGCCAAGAAGGAAGTGGTCGAGAAGTTCCGCGAGTTTACTGACCACTACATCCGCTATGTGGAGAGCTTCGGCAAGCAGGCAGTGGTGTGGGGCGCACTCACCCACGCCAAGGGCGACACGCCGGTCAAGTCGGAGAACGTTTTGATGGACATCTGGTATAACGGCTATGCCGACCCCGTCGAAATGAAGAAGCAGGGCTACCAGATGGTCAGCATCCCCGACGGCTTTGTCTACATCGTTCCCGCCGCAGGCTACTACTATGACTATCTGAACACCGAATATCTCTATAACAGCTGGACACCTGCCGTGGTGGGTGGCAAGACGTTTGAGGAGAACGACCCTGCCATTGAGGGCGGCATGTTTGCCGTGTGGAACGACCATGTGGGCAACGGCATTACGGTGAAGGACATTCACCACCGCGTGTTCCCCGGCATACAGACGCTGGCCGTGAAGTGCTGGACGGGAGCCAAGACACAGCTGCCCTATGCCGAGTTCAACCAGCGCCGGCAGTTGCTGAGTGAGGCTCCGGGCGTAAACGAGCTGGGCCGTCTGGGCCGTCCGGGCACGGTGGTGCTGGAGAAGGCCACCGTCCGTCCGGGCGAGGTGCTCCAGGCCGAAGAGGTAGGCTATGACTATTCGGTGAGCTTCAACTTGACGGCGCAGGAGGAGGCCAAGGGCACCGAGCTGTTCCGTTCGAACCATGCCGTGTTCTACCTGTCTGACCCCCGTCAGGGCAAGCTGGGCTTCGAGCGCGAAGGCTACCTCAACACCTTCAACTACCGCATCGAGCCGGGCAAGCAGGTGAACATCACCATTCAGGGCAACAACCGCATGACACGCCTGTTGGTTGACGGTCAGGTCAAGGAGGAGCTGGCTGCCCAACCCCTCTATGTGATGCGCGACCAAGACCGTGCCCACTACCAGACCGATGCCGACCGGAGCTTCGAGCCGATTGTCTATCACCCCACAGACAAAATCAACTACCAGCGCACCCTGGTGTTCCCGCTGCGAAAGGCCGGCAACTTCAAGAGCACGGTGAGTGACCTCAAGGTCAGTATGCAGTAGGGCAGAAAAGAGTTGAAGAGTTGAAGAGTTGAAAAGTTTATAAGGACAGTCACTGAGCGGGTGAGAATATTGCTTCATAGTGATCTTATAAACTTTTCAACTCTTCAACTTTCAACTCTTCAACTCTCAACTTTCAACTCTTCAACCCCTCATGACCCGTGTGAAGCGGGTGGCACCGGGTGTAGGAACAAGGTGCCAGCTTCGTGACGATGTGGAGCGCGACCGCTCGTGAGCGGCCCGTCGTGCCGGATTGCCCAGCCAAAGGCCGGTAAACTCATTCACCGGGTCAACCAGAAAGGCAAGCACGCCTCCCCATACCGGCGAGCCGAACAGCTGGTAGTCATTGTCGACCAGCCAACGCTTCACACGGTAGAAGCGGGAGGGCAGTTTCAGAAGGCGTACTGGGCCATGAGGAAGGTGTTCAGGGCGTGCAGTTGCCCACACAGGGCGGCGATAGGAACATACACACGACGAGCGTTCAAGCCGGGGGATTCCCGCGACTTGAACGCTCGTCGGTATGTATGAGTTGCTGGTGCAGCTCAAGCAGGATGATCAGTAGCCCGCCATTCGCTTCGAGATTTTAGGCTGCGCTCGGCAATACGAGCAAGCTCTATTGCTCTCGCTTGCACTAAAATCCATCAAAGCTTCTTCGCAGCTCCTCCAGCTTCTTCAGCAGCTGTATCCTTTCTTCGCTCAGCAGGCCCTTGTTGATGAGCCTGCGGTTGTATTTCATCCAGTTGAGCAACACGTGCTCTTCGGGATGATGTCGCGAAGGGTATCGCCGGTGTATCTGTACAAAGGTCCAAACGTGCCTGTATTTGAAGTGCCAGTTAACGTCCCGTTGTCCGGCATGGCTGCTCTGGAGTTGCTCTGTTGAATGAGTCATAGCGTGTGAAGAAGTGTGGGCGTACAGTCGAAGGGTTGAAAAAGGTGGCATTCCCGCATGGGGGCGGCAATGTCTTGGTCTTTTCAACCCTTCAGCTGTGAGAAGTTTCTTAGATAAAATGAGTAGTCCACGTCAGCAGGCTGGAATCTGCGCTCCCAGCCTGTGTCGGAAATCGTCAGGGAGTGTGTCAGCGTCCTGCAGTGCTTGGCCGGCGAGCATCAGCTCCATTCCAGAATCACCTTGCCACACTGGCCCGACTCCATGATGTCGAATCCCTGCTGGAAGTCGTCGATGGCGAAGCGGTGTGTGATGACAGGCGAAAGGTCGAGACCCGACACCAGCATCTGCTCCATCTTGTACCACGTTTCCCACATTTCGCGGCCGTAGATACCCTTGATGGTGAGTGCCTTGAAGATGATTTCGCTCCAGTCCACCGTCGTTGTGGGCGGCAGGATGCCCAGCTGGGCAATCTTCGAGCCGTTGTACATGTGTGCCACCATATCGCGGAAGGCAACGGGGGCACCCGACATTTCCAGGCCCACATCGAAGCCGCGTATGCCCTGCTGCTTCATGGCCTCGTCGAGCGTTTCGCCATGCTTGGCGTTGACGGTGCAGGTGGCACCCATCTTGCGGGCAATCTCCAGACGGTAGTCGCTCAAGTCAGTCACCACAATGTGCTTGGCACCTGCAAACTTGGCAATGGCTGTGGCCATGGTGCCGATGAGTCCGGCTCCGGTGATGAGCACGTCTTCGCCCAGCAGCGGAAAGCTCAGGGCCGTGTGCGTGGCGTTGCCGAAGGGATCCATGATGGCAGCTATGTCGTCGCTGATGCGCGGGTCAAGTTTCACCACGTTGCTTTCGGGGATGCACAGGTATTCGGCAAAGGCACCGTCGCGGTTCACGCCTACGCCGATGCTGTTCTCACAGATGTGCTGCAAGCCGCGGCGGCAGTTGCGGCAGTGTCCGCAGGCAATGTGGCCTTCGCCCGTCACGCGGTCGCCCACCTTGATATTGCGCACACCCACACCGACCTTCTCGACAATGCCCACATACTCGTGGCCAATGGTCATGGGAGTCTTGATCGTCTTTTGACTCCATTCGTCCCACTTGTAGATGTGCAGGTCCGTGCCGCAGATAGCGGTCTTCTTGATCTTGATGAGCACATCGTTCACACCCACTTCGGGTACAGGGACATCTTCCATCCAGATGCCCTTGGCGGGCTCTTTCTTGACTAAAGCTTTCATGTTTATGTGTTAGATAGTTTGTTAGTAGTTTGGGGTCGCAACCCCGGTGCAATATTCTTTCAAAAAATCGGAACAGCCAAGCAATTTGCACTTTTTATGCATCAGACTGATGTTGTAGTTGAAAGTTGAAAAGTTTAGAGCTTATAAGAATAGTCACTGGGCGGATGATTACAGCGCGCTACTGTAACCTTGCTAACTTTAAACTGAAACATTCGCCTTATAACCTTCGCCATAACTTCCTCAACCATTGCACAAAGGCGGCCAGCGCACACAACGTGGCGAGCGCGCCGCCCGTCAGTCCCCACCCGTAGGGCAGGCCGAAGGCAGTGGGCGACACTAATAGGTAGGTGCAGCACACCATGGTCATCAGCAAGGCTGGCAGCAGCGTCACATAGTAGCACCTGCCTTGTTGGGCCAGATAGACCGTCAGCGTCCACAGCGTTATGACCGACAGCGTCTGGTTGGCCCAACCAAAGTATTGCCACACCACGTTGAAGCCGTTGGGATTGTCCATCTGCCACACCAACAGCGCAATGGCGCAGGCAAAGAGAGGCACGCTCACTAACAGCCGCTTGCCGATGGGCTGTTGTGGCAGGTGCAGGAAGTCGGCCAGGATAAGCCGGGCACTGCGGAAGGCCGTGTCGCCGCTCGTAATGGGAGCTGCCACCACGCCCAGCATGGCCAGAATGCCGCCTGCCAGTCCCAACCAGTGGTTGCACACTAACGTCACCACTGTGGGCGCAGCCGTCTGGAAGCCCTTGTTGCCCGCACCGTCGAGCAGCGTGTAGCCCGCAGCCGGTTCACCGTAGAAGAAGTACATGGCCACCGTGGCCCACACCATGGCCACCATACCCTCGGTAATCATCGCACCGTAGAAGATAGGGCGGCCCAGCCGTTCGTTCTGGATGCAGCGCGCCATGAGCGGGCTCTGTGTGGCGTGGAAGCCGCTGATAGCTCCACAGGCTATGGTGATGAAGAGGGCGGGGAAGATGCTGTCAGTAAAGCCCGGGTCGGTCGCTGCCCCCCGGTTGCCCAGCCCGTTCCACAGTTCGGGCAGCACGGGCATCTTGGCGTAGAGGCACACCAGCAGTCCGAAGGCCATGAACAGCAGCGAGAGGGCAAACAAGGGGTAAATCTTGCCGATAATCTTGTCGATTGGCAACATGGTGGCCAGCACGTAGTAGGCAAAGATAGCCAGCACCCACAGCAGCGTGCTGCCGCAGATATGCCCCAGTATGAGGGCAGGGCTGTAAACAAACACCGCACCTACCATGACCAGCAGCAATACGCTGAACACCAGCATACCCATGCGGGCTTTCTGCCCCAGATAGCGGCCCACCAGTTCGGGCAGGCTCGCCCCGTCGTGGCGCACAGAGAGCATACCGCTCAGGTAGTCGTGTGTGGCTCCGGCAAAGATGCAGCCCAGCACAATCCAGAGGTAGGCCGAGGGACCGAACTTGGCTCCCATGATAGCCCCGAAGATAGGTCCGGTGCCTGCAATGTTCAGGAACTGAATCATGAACACCTTCCAGCCGGGCAATGGCAGGTAGTCCACGCCGTCGGGGTGGGCCATGGCCGGGGTGGGACGTGTTCCGTCAGGCTGCATCATGCGTTCCAGCAGGCGGCTATAAAAAAAGTAGCCCAGTACCAGGGCTATCAGCGAAAGGGAGAAGGAAATCATGGGGAGAGGGATGTGTAAATTATAATGTATAATGTATAATTGCCTACGGCCTTGACATCGGCGTAGCCCTCATTATACATTATACATTATTCATTATACATTAATACAGGTCACGCCTTGGAGAGCGGCGAAGCCTGCGTATAGGTGCGTGCGGCCAGTTCCTTGTCGAGCACGAAGAGGCCGTAGCCGCTGTTCTCGCCCAGCAGGCGCAGGTTGTCGATGATGTTCTGGGCGTTCTCCTCTTCTTCGACCTGTTCGTCGATGAACCATTTGAGCATACTCTGCGTGGCATAGTCATTCTCGGCTGTAGTCAGCGCAAAGAGGTTGTTGATGAGGCTGGTCACCTTCTGCTCGTGCGCGAGTGTGCTTTCGAACACGTCGAGGGCCGATTTCCATTCGGTGGGAACAGCTTCGATGGGGCGCAGGTTGACGCGTCCGCCGCGTTGCAGCACGTAGTTAAACAAGATGCGGGCGTGGTCCTGTTCCTCGCGGAACTGAATTTCGAACCAGTTAGCCATGCCCGGCTTGCCTTCGGCAGCACACCAGGCCGACATCGACAGATACAGATAAGCCGACCACATCTCGGCATTGATTTGGGCGTTCAGCGCCTCTTCTACTTTGGTGTTTAACATATTGTGAGAGTTTTAGTGAATGTACTTGCGCGCAAAAGTACGCAAAGAACCTCTTATAACAACCCGACACTTAGGAAAAACAACCCGACACTTAGGAAAAACAACCCGAAACTTGGGAAAAACAACTCGGCACTTAGGCTGTGGCACCTCCGCAGAGGTCAGGAAGGAATGAGGAATAACCTCATAACCTCATTCCTCATAACCTTCATCCTCAGGCATAGCCGTGCATTCCGCCCAGCAGGTGGTTCACGCCGAAATAAGTGAAGAGCACAGCCGCAAAGGCTGCCACTACATAGGCGTGGAAGACGCGAGGCCGGCCCAGCAGTGGCAGCGAACGGCTGTGTAGCGGCAGGGCATAGAGCAGCCACGTGATCAGTGCCCACACCTCCTTGGGGTCCCAGCCCCAGTAGCGGCCCCAAGTGGTGCGCGCCCAACAGGCTCCCAGAAAGATCCCTATGCCCAGCAGTCCCACGGCGGGAATGAGCAGCAGGCGCGCACGCAGCATGGCGGCCTGTGGCACAAGCGAGGGACGCAGCAGTTCACCGACGGCGTGCAGCACAACGAGGCTCAGCAGCGCATACGACAGCATCGTCAGGCACACGTGCAGGCTCAGCAGGGGCGACTGTAATACGGGTTGTAGCTGCGAAATGCCGGCATCGGACGTTCCTATCGAGGCGACTAACAGAAAGAAACCTGCCGCGGTCAGTGAGCACGCACACACGGCGGACCGCGACAGCCCGACCGACGGCAACCACCTGTGGACCGCGCCACAGAGCAGGACCGCCCAGCTGCCAGAGAGCATGGTCTCGTAGCCGTTGCCCATGGGCAGCCGGCCGCCTACGTAGGTGCGCAGAGCCAGGAAGGCGGTCAGGGCCGCCCAGGCTGCCAGGTGGTAAAGACACAGGCCCGGCCCGCTCCATCTGGCCCAACCCTGGGGGTGCAGTGGGCCGCCGTCCTGTCCGTGCTGCCCGCCTCTCTGGGCCGGCCTGCGCCGCCACAGCACGAAGAGCAGGCCCGCGAGTCCGGCCAGCAGGTTCATGCGGCAGAGCCAGTAGGGCAGGTCGACCGTCTGATACAGCCGTTCGGCCTTCACCCTGTGTGGGTCGGGCAGTGTGGAGCCGCCAAGCCGCTGCTGGTAGGAGGCCATGGCTTCGATGTCGCGCCTCACGCCGCCCAGGTCGTTGGCGGCAGCGTGACGGAAGAGCCAGCTGAAGCTTTGCCCCACCAGCGCGCTGTCGGCAGGCGCAAGCAGAGAGGCACCGACAGGCTCGACGGGCGACTGCCAGACGATGCCGTCGCTCCCGGGCACGGGAAACATGCGGAACAATTCGCCCCGCCGCAGGCGGTAGACCAGCTGTATGCGGTCGTCGACATCGGCTGCCGCCTGTGCCAGCTGCCGGTTGGCCGAGAACAGGGGCCCCAGCCGGTAGCCGTTCATGAAGAAGTCGTTGAGCGAGGCGTTCCGCTTCACGTTGAGCCGTCGGCGCAGTGCGCTGCTCTTCACGGCAATCAGCGGTTCCTTGTTCCAGTCATCGGGCCACAGCAGCCAGCCCATCATGACCTGTTCGGCCGAGAATCCGGCGTATGACGTGCGTCCCGACAACTTGCGACAGAAGTCCTGGGCCAGGGTCTGCATGGGGCAGATGCGTCCGCCGTAGGCCACATACAGCCGGCCCATTGCCTCGGCCTCGTTGACGGGGAGCGTGCGGGGCGTGGCCTGTGCCTGTACCGCGCAGGCACAGGCGCAGCACATCGCGACAGTCGACAGCCGGCGGAGCTGCCGTGCGGTGCGGCGCAGCCCTCCCTCTCTGCTCAGCCATTCAGTCATTATGGCCGCAAGCAGCAAGGCGTAGCCCAACAGGGTGACGGGCCAGCCCCAAGGGTCGTGGCGCACCAGCAGTACGGTGCCGCAGCCGTCGTCGTCGAACGAGGCCTGACACAGTGTGTAGCCTTCCGCCTGGAGCGGCCGGTTCATGCCTACGCTTTGCGGCTGGCCATCGACCAGCAGGTGGCTCACATAGTCCTGCGGAGTCAGCGTGCCCATGTGGTTGACCACCTTGAACCATTCCAGTTGCAGGGTGAAGGGCAGCGGTACGGTGTCGGGCCGTTCACCGTCGGTCACAAAGCTGCTTGCGGCCACGCCTTGGCGCAGGTGCAGGCTGCCGCTCCGGGAGGTGAGGGCCGAAAGGCCAGCTCCGGCCAGTATGGTGGCCAGTGATCCGTGCCACAGCCACAGCCGCCACGCTCTGGCACGGCTCTGCCAGAGCGCAGCCAGACCGAGCACGGCGGTGAGTGCCCATCCTGCGCCAAACCAGCCGGAGTGGTATACGTGGCGCAACACATAGTCGGTGCCGGCCGCTGGCTCCATGCCAGTGGCCAGCACCATGCAGAGCATCAGGATGGCGAGCAGGGCAAAAGCCCATCGGGAGAGTTTCATAGCTTGTCTTGGCATCGTTGAGCTTGGAGTTGATGATGTGAGGTCTTCTTTCAGGTTATGAGGTTTTCTTTCAGGTTATGAGGTTTTCTTTCAGGTTATGAGGGATAAGGTTATGAGGTTATAAAGTTACGCCTTGAGTGGCGGAATTGCCATACGCTCTAATAGTAATATTATAACCTCATAACCTTATCTCTCATAACCCGAAAGAAGACTCCGTAACCCATGAGAGCGAGCCTCTGTCAGATAGCCTCGATGAATGCCACCACGGCATCGCGGTCTTCCTTGTTCAGCTTGTAGAAGGCCTCGGTGCTGGTGAAGGCATCGCTCTCGCGGCTGTAGCCGTGCCACATGATGGCCTCGATGACGGTACGTGCGCGGCAGTCGTGGAGTCGGTCGTCGGCTCCGGTGTTCTGTCTCGACAGTCCGCGTCCCCAGAGCGGGGTGGTGCGGCACCAGCCAGTACGTATGTCGTTCTTCATGAAGAGGCGGTGTTGCAGCATGTCGGTGTAAGGCCAGATAGTCTGGCGCGGATAACGTGGCAGCTCGCCTTGTGCCTGAATGATGGCGGGTGCCCAGTAGTTGTCGTCGCCTGTGGTCCACGACGGACGGTGACAAGCCGTGCAGCCCAGTTGCCGGAACAGCTCCTTGCCCCGTTGCACGGTGGGAGAGTGCAGGTTGCGCGCACGCGGCACAGCCAGTCCGCGGTGCCACACCATGAAGTCGTAGAAGTCACGGTCAGCCATTTCATCCTCAAAGTTGAAGAAGGGGTTGTCGCTTTGGTCGGTGGTGGGCGATAGCAGTGTCTTTACAGCCTCAGCCACCCCCTCGCGCGTGCCGTCGGCATAGTAGGGCGAGGTTGGATTGCGCAATATGGCCTGCAGCACCTGCTCGTTCTGGCTCATGGCCTGCGCCCAGGCTTGGGTGGTGTAGAGCTTGCGGCGGTCGGCGCGGGTTACGTTCGTGATGTTCCAAATGGCATTGGCCCCCGCTCCGTCCTGTAGGGAGGCTCGGGTCAGGGCGTAGGTGAACCGCTTGATAGCCTTGGTACCGTCGGCCAGCGTATACCAGGCACCGGGAGCCCAGTCGTTGGCTGCTGCGTCCCACATGCCGGGGTTCAGCTTGGCGTGTGCCGCTGCAGCCTGGTATTGCGCCTTGAGCGAGTCGTCGGGAATGGCGTCGAGCAGTCCCGAGCCGTAGATGCCGATTGTGCTTTCGAGCCTCACCTCGTAGTTGTCGGGCACGGGCTGCGTGTTGAAGGCAGAGGCATCGATGCTCACTTCGGGGTAGATGAGGCTGTAGCGTTCGCCGTCGGCAAACTGCAGGGGCAGGGCTCCGTCGGTGGCTTCGAGCCAGCTGATGTGTATGCCGCTCTCGTCGACCGGCGGCAGGAAGGGGTCGGCCGCCTTGGTCTGTGGCATACCGGTCAGTTCGGTCACATAGCTGTCAGCCGCATACGCGTTGCCGTTGCCGTCGGTGCCGGCGGTGGGATGGTACACCACCAGCAGGTAGCCGTTGCCGTAGGTGTTGGCCCGGTAGGAGTCCTGTCGCTGTCCGTGGCCGTAGCCCGGATGGCAGGCCATACAAGACTGGCGCACCCAGGCCGGGCCCAGTCCGTTGAAGGGCTTGGTGCTGAAGTTGTAGGTGCGTTCGAAGAAGGCTTCGCCGTTCTTGAAGTTCTGGGCCAGCCCCTGTGCGGTGGTGGCTGGCGTTTCGTCCTCATAGCAGCTCTGGCTCACGTTGAGCGTGGTGCCGAGCTGGCCGCCGGGATACCATTCGGCGGCCGTGAAGTTGCCCACGGCCTGTCCTACGTAGTTGGCATCTTCGCGGCTGGCCGATGGGGTAGGGGTCAGTTCCTCATTGTCAGAGCAGGCGGCCAGTGCCAGCGAGCAGAGCAGGGAGGGGAAGATCAGGTGTCGGTACATAGCGTTTGTAGTTTTGTCAGTTCTTCAAAATCCATTGGCAGGCTTCGCTCAGCGCAGCCTCCAGGTCGTTGCAGGCGGCAATGGCCGTTTCGACTTGGGGCGCATTGTAGTAGCGCACGAAGGGCTTGGGGCAGGCTTCGATGCACTGCTTGGCGTGGTCGATGGCCTGTACGACCTTGGTGTCGAGTTCGGCATTGTAGCGGCCCAGGTAGGCGTGCAGGCTGAGCGACTTGTCGCGCAGTTCGGGGCGGCCTCCCATATAGGAGTTCTCGATGCTCATGATGTTGTCGTAGAAGTCGTAGAGCGAACGCTCGCTGTAGGGCGACTCGATGTAGTTCTTGTCCTCTCCCGTGAAGGGCTTGCCCATCTTGGTGTTTCCCACCTCGTCGGCAATGCTGGCACAGCCAGCATCGAGTATGGCCTCGACCGCCTTGCGCACCGAAGCGTAGGTGCTACCGGGTTGTCCGGCGGCCAGGAAGTTCTGTCCGTAGGACAGTCCCGTGCCGGCTACCGAGCAGGGCCACTCCATGTCGTCGGCCACCTTGGCGCGGTGGTCGGCGGGCGCGTTCTCGTTCCACGCCACTTCCATCTGCCAGCACTTGTTGCGCAGGTCGCCGGCAACGGCCGTGGCAAAGATCAGTTCGTTCAGGCCCGTCACGCTGTAGCGGCCTTCGAGGCTCGTGCCTTCATAGCGGTCAGTGCCGCGCAGGCTGGCGGCTGTGCGCGGGGCACCGTTGCGGAAGATGATGAACTCGATGCCGTGGAAGCCCAGCAGCTCGGGGCCCAGCTTGTTGCCGGCATAGGTGTCGCCGGTGTAGTAGTCGGGGTCACCTTCGTGTCCGGCCTCGTAGGCATCCATCTCCTGGATCTGCGTGCTGTTGTTCAGTGCGACGGCCAGCCCCTGCAGGTCGAGCGGCCAGGTGTCGATGTGCGGGTCGATGCCGAAGTCCGTGGCAGCTCCAAACAGGAAGGCCTCGCTCGTTTCGTAGTTGGCCCGTGCCTGGATGAAGATTTGGCAAGCCTGTTCCACGTCGTTGTCGGTCAGGCTCATGGGGTCGTTCTGCAGCTTGAGCTTCATGGCGTGGAGCGCGTCGAAGAGCTGGGCGGTAGAGTCGGCCAGCTGGGCGTAGGTGGGGTGGACTGTGGCAGTGAGATACTGCCGGGTAACGGCCTGGAGGGCCGCCTCCTGTGTGGCATCGTCGGCTGCCACCGTGCCGGGTTCATCCTCGCTGCAGGCCGTGAAAGCCCCGGTCAGCATGAGTGCAGCGAGTGCCAGGGCTTGGCGTTTGAATAGTTTCATAGATTGGTGATTGGGTGTATATAATATATATAAGGAGTATCCCGGGGTCTTGACTCGTGGCCATGAGGCCAGGCAAAAGCTCTGCCGCTTCGGAGTGAAGGGCGGTGCGGGCGGTGAGCAAGCTGTCCATTGTCAGTGGGGGGAGGGCGGGGACCGATGTGTTATGCAGAGGTCCACGTCGCTCCCATGCGGTGCGTACTGGCAGAGCGGCATTCCCCATGCTCCTCGCACGGCCGTCTCTCGCCTGCGGCAGAGCGTGAGTCAGCTGCGTCCCGTGCGGAACAGGCCCTGGTAGACGATGCCGAGCGAGATGCTGGGCTCGTTGTTGAGTGTCGGGTGGAGGAAGGTGTAGGCATACTGCGCCTTGACGGCAATCTGCTTGACGGGCAGGTAGTTCACACCGACTGTCACCGTGCGCCGCAAGGTCTGGTTGTAGCCTTGCATCCCCGTGGCAGCCACGTAGCTGTCGCTCTGGTCATAGCGGCCGAAGAGCCAGAGCTTTTGGGCTCTCTCGTTGAGGGTGCGCCACCAGGCACCCACGTTGTAGCCCGCTTCGATTCCCAGCGCATAAGCCTGTTCGCCCACAAAGCTCTTGTCGGTGGGCGCATTGTTCGAGGTGAGGTTCTTCTTGATCTGGCTGATGGCGGCGGCATCGCCGAGGTGCCCGTAGTCGGCTGAGCCGCTGATGCGCCAGTTGGGGCCTTGCCACGTGAAGTCGAGACAGGCCACGAGCGTCTGGCCCTTGAGGTGGGCGTATTTCTTGGGCGTGCCGTTGGCATCGGTGCCCGACAGGTCGTTGGGGAAGCTGTTGTGCATGGAGTTCCCGAAGTAGCCGCTCAGTCCGATTCTCAGGCCCTTCACCGAGTAGTTGTCGATGCGGGCCGCCAGTCCCAGCTTGTTGGCCACCGTGAACTCATAGGGCGAGTTGGAGCCGCCCTGTATCCAGTTGTCGCGGGTGAAATTCATCGCGTTCAGGCCGGCCACGGCTTGCAGCTCGTAGCGCCAGTCGCCGGCTCGCCCCCAGAGGCTGACACCCGTAGAGTGCCAGGTGCAGGGCATGATGCGGCTTTCGCCCTCCGGACGGTAGACGGTGAAGTAGTTGAGCGGTTCGTGGCGGGCGTTGGTCAGTCCCACTGGCACAATGATGTGGCCGGCGCGCAGGTGGAGCTGGGGGCAGAAGGCCTTTTCGAGCCAGAACTGTTCGAGCGCGACCTCGCCGCCCTGTTCCAGCTCCTGCTCCCACTCGCCGCCTTCTTCATATTCCTGTTCGAAGCTGCCGCCCGTGCCGCCGTGTTCAAACTCTATCTCGCTGTAGAACTTCCAGCCGTGGCCGAAGTCGTAGCCCAGGCTCAGCACGGCGTGCGGGAGGTCCATGCGGCTGTGCGCGGGGTCGTGGCGGTAGGCGGCGGGATTCTGGTAACGGTAGATGTTGTCGCTGTAGAAGTTGCGGCTGAACACCGCTTCGCCATATCCACCCACTTGCAGGCGTACCAGGCTGTCGGCCGCTTCGCTGCCGCGCGACTGGGCGGGGAAAAGGAAGAGGGCACACAGGCCCAGGGTGAACATAGATAGTTTGCTTGTCATCATGTTGCGGTTTGTTATGGTTTGTTTCGGAATGCAAAGGTAGGTGGGGCGCGTGGGGTGGGTAATAGCTCCGGCAGAGTATACTGTCAGGGAGTGAAGTGAGCCGGTTTGAGGGGAGAATCACCCGTCAGGGCGGCGAAATACCCACTTCGGGTGACGGGAAGCAATGTGCGGAATGTGTTATCTTTGCACCCGTTATGCAGTACAAGTCCTATAAAGAATCTGACCCCGTGTGTGACATGATTTGCGACGAGCCTTCGTTGTTGCAAATGATGTCGCGCTTCGGCATTCCCCTCGGCGTGGGCGACCAGACTGTCGCACAGGTCTGCGAGGCGCACGGAGTGGATGCCGGCACTTTTCTGGCCGTGGCCAACTTCATCAAGCGCGGTGCGCGCGGAGCAGCCGACTCGCTCGAACGCGTGTCGGTGCGCTGCCTGACTGACTACCTGAAGCAGGCCCACAGCTACTTCCTCGACTTCCAGCTGCCCGCCATACGCCGCAAGCTGTTAGAGGCACTCGACTGTTCGCAAACGGGTGAGGTGGCCTACCTCATCCTCAAGTTCTACGATGACTACATGGGTGAGGTGCGCAAGCACATGCAGCACGAGAACCGCAAGGTCTTCGGCTATGTGGAGCAGCTGTTGCAGGGCCGACGCCCGGCCGACTACTCGATTGCGCAGTTCGCCCGGGGACACAGCAGCATCGACGCGAAGCTGTTTGAGCTGAAGAATATCATCATCAAGTATTATGCGCCGACCGAGAAGGTCGAACTGCTCCACACGGTGCTGTTCGACATCTTCACCTGTGAGGCCGACTTGCGCGTGCATTGCAGCGTGGAGGACGAGCTGTTTGTGCCTGCCGTGACCATGCTCGAGGCACAGGTGGCACTCGACGAGGCGGGTAGGGACGAGGACGAGGCCGAAAAGCGTTCGGCCGACGGCGCACTCTCGGAGCGCGAGCGCGAGATTGTACACTGGGTGGTGTGCGGCATGTCAAACAAGCAGATTGCAGCCAGGCTGTTCATCTCGCTCAATACGGTGCTGACCCACCGGAAGAACATAGCGCGCAAGCTGAACATCCATTCGGTGGCGGGACTTACCATCTATGCGATTGTCAACCGGATTGTGGATATCGGAGAGGTGAAAGGACAACTGTGAGCGCGGGCAGCTTGCCTGCAAGTGCGACAAGCGTTTTTATTCAGGTTATGAAACCCTCATGACAATTTAGAAGTCGCCAAAGTAAATGAAAATGTTCTG
>CALZRA010000040.1 GCA_945828345.1 uncultured Bacteroidales bacterium | reverse complement strand
AATCAAAATGAGTTTCTACAATCTATATAATAAGGAGATTAGACACAATGGAAAACAATAGTGGTCTTGGCTTTTTTGAAAAGTACCTCACCCTTTGGGTGACAGCCTGTATTATAATAGGAATAGCCATAGGCAAATGGCTTCCTGCCATTCCATCAGCGTTGGGTGAACTGGAATACTACAACGTCTCGCTTCCTATTGCTGTATTGATTTGGCTGATGATTTATCCGATGATGCTTAAGATTGATTTTCAAAGCATCAGGAATGTGGGGAAAAATCCCAAAGGACTGGTAGTTACGTGTGTCACCAATTGGCTGATTAAACCCTTCACCATGTTTGCCATAGCCTGGCTGTTCCTCACAGTGGCCTTCAGCAGTGTCATTCCCCATACGCTGGCAGAACAGTATCTGGCAGGATGTGTGCTGTTGGGGGCAGCTCCCTGCACGGCCATGGTGTTTGTGTGGAGCTATCTGACCAAGGGCGATGCCGCTTATACCTTGGTACAGGTAGCCGTCAACGACCTGATTCTTCTTGTGGCATTTGTTCCGACCGTTGGATTTCTTCTCGGTGTAACGGGAATCACTATTCCATGGAACACACTCGTGCTTTCGGTGGTGTTGTTTGTTGTGATTCCCCTTGCCATTGGTGCCATTACCCGCAGTCAAGTGATTGCAAGAAAAGGGAATGAGTACTTCTCAAAAGTATTTATCCATAAGTTCGACAAGATTACGCCCATCGGACTTTTGCTTACACTTATCATTCTGTTCTCTTTTCAAGGAGAATTGATACTTGGCAATCCGATTCACATTCTTTTGATTGCCATTCCGCTGGTAGTTCAGACGTTCCTCATTTTCTTCTTCGCTTTCATTTGGGCGCGGAAAAGCGGATTGCCTCACAACATATCGGCTCCGGCAGGGTTGATTGGAGCAAGCAATTTCTTTGAGTTGGCTGTTGCCGTAGCCATTTCCCTGTTTGGACTGAATTCTGGTGCCGCATTGGCTACCGTCGTGGGAGTGCTGGTCGAAGTGCCGGTGATGCTGATATTGGTGAGGATTGCCAATGGAAAATTGTCTGAGAATCTTTAGATTGGGAGAACCGAGCTTAGAGCCAACTAAAAGGCTTTTCGTATCAGTAATCTTTCCGCCGGTGGAAGCGCATGAGGAAATCGATGTCGTGGCGTTTCTCCTCGCGGGTGCTGAACCGAGAGAGCAGTTCATCATCGTAGAGGTCGGGCAGGTAGTCGTGGTCCAGCAGGTAGTTTACGGCATGTGTGGTCACGCTCTCGGCGTCCCACAGAAAATCGATGGCGTGTTTTTGTGCTTCGGCCTTGTCGTAGAACGGATTGTCGGGGGCTGCAATATAAGGAGAAAAGCCATAGAAGAATTGCAGGCAGTGCTTGGCTTCTTCGGGGTCGATGAAGATGACGGGCAGATTGCCTTTATGCGCGTCGACAATGCTGAGCAAATGGTGTGGAAACTGAAGCTTTTGTTCCAAGAATACCTTCATCTCGTTTCGGTCGGCAAAATAGGCTATCTGCCTGCCTTCGGTCCGTTTCAGCATATCTTGGGCTGTGAGGGTCGCCGTGCCGGGTTGCATGTAGTCCGGGTCTTTCTCACACAGTTCCTTCCATGTCTTCTCTATATCAGACAGGGTCATGAGGATGCCGTTCAGGTGCCATTCGCCACGATAGCACACGAATGACGAGGCCGTGATGCCTTCGACTTCCTTCCATTTCCCCTCGGGCAGATTCAACTCTTCAGCTTTTATCTCTATTTGCCTCCCGTTGGTGCGTGTCAGTGTCAGCCAGTTTTCAGGAAGCCGGTTCTCCGTTGCTGTGAGCTGTTCGGACGGCGCATGGTTAATCTTATAGGCCCCCATGTCTATGATTTCTATTCCATCCACTTCGGCAGCCTCCTGTTCCATGCCTTTCGTACGCATGAGGGCCGCGAGATAGTCTTTGGGATAGCACGCGAGCGGACCGATTTTGTATTTGAAGATACAGCTGGTAAAGGCAAGGTAGAAAGCCGTGCTGTCAGATATGTCCAGATGGTTTTCTTCGTCAGCAGCTTGGAGTATGGCTTCAATTTGATTGGAGAGCATTTCTTCGTTTTTCTTGCCTGCGATGAGATAGCAGTCTCTATACAGCCATTTTAGCATGTAGCGTAAGGCTTCAAAGTCAGTAGCGGCCTTTTCCAGCAAGGCGGCCATATCTTCAGCCAGTTGCTCGTTGATGGGTATTTCCTCGTAGACCTCCTCTAATATCTCGTATGCGAGGTGCGCCATCTCGTCAAGGACGTTCGCATCGGCGAATACCAACTGGTCGGTGACATCGCTTACAACACACCATATCATGTGGCGGACGGCATTCAGGCTCGGTTCGTCGGCGAAATACTCTTCGTTCTGGTGGTAGAGAGGCACAGGAAGGTCGTACCATTCCCGGCACAGGCCGGAGTAGGCACGCCATATACCGCAATCGCTGACGATGTCCTCCAAATAGTGGGTTAGCACGATGGCTGAACGGCGTATGATCTCGTTGGTATTGTTGTCAAATTCGTCTTCTAGATAGCTGAAGCTTTTCAGCAGCAGGTTTGCCACTCCTCGGTAGCACGCATCGGTCTGGTAGGGCTTGTTGTATGGATGCCACTGCTTGATTTCGTTGTTTACAATTGGTTTCGGTTTCATAAGGGAAGGTTTGTGTGAGTTGTAGGAGCATGACTTTGTAGACGACCGGCCGGCGTGTGTCCACTGCAAAGAGTCACGGTCGCAAGTCCTGTTAGGGTTGTTGTCTCAGCAGCTGTTTGCGCTGCTTGTAGTCGGGCAGGTAATGGCTCATCAGGGCGTGGAAGCGGGCGTTGTGGGAAGGCTCTTTCAGGTGGCATAGCTCGTGGACGACAACGTATTCCAGACATTCACGCGGATAGTACAGCAGGCGGATGTTCAGGCGGATGAACCGTTCGAGGGGTTTGCAGGTGCCCCAGCGCGTCTTGACGTTGAAGGGCCTCCAGATTACGGGAGAGTAGTCCTCGTTCATGCGCGGCTGCCAGAGGGCCAGCAGACGTTCCACTTCGTCTGAGAAGTTGCGCAGCAGCCACCGCTCTATCAGCCGTCTGCGCTGTAACGGCGTCAGGTCGGCCCCGCCTGCTATGCAGAGATGGTCGGCTTCGGTGTAGACGGAGTTCGGCTCGTTGTCGGCACGAGCGGTGAACCGCAGCGTGTAGCGTGCATCAAACAGGGGGAACACTTTGCCCTCTTCTAAGGCGTGCGTATGCTGCTGTTGTTGTTCGGCATACTGCTTGCGCTTGGCTGCGACGGTCTCGTGTAGCCAAGCGCGGTTCTTCTCCAAAAACTGGGCGACCCGGTCGAGGCTGAGGCCGAAGGGTATGCTCATGGACACACTGCCGTCGGCCTTGACTTTCAGCCGCAGGGTGCGTATGGGCTTGTAAACTGTGTCGATTTCTATACCGTCGTAAGTCATGGGTCTGAAGATACCGTGGCCGTAAGCCTAATTATACATTATAAATTATACATTATACATTGCCGAGGGTCTACCACTTCACTTCGACCGCAGCGGGAAACAGTCGCTGGGGGTCTCCGAAAGCCAGGACCGAACGGATGAGGTGTGCAGCCGACAGGGCGGGCCGTGCCTTGCAGACCGTCTTGCCGTTTACTGTGACGGTGACGGGGCGTTTGAGGTCAACCAAGTGTTCGTTGAGGAAGAGGGTGAAGTGACCGTGTGGGGCAGGGGAGTAGCTGCGCTCAAATTGCAGCTCAATGCCATATACGGGGTCGCGGTGGGTACAGGTGTAGGCGATGTTTTCGACCGTGATGCTCACCTGGTTGTCATCGGTGTGGAGGTCGTAACGGGTACGCAGTACGGAGTCGGGACGCTGGTTGACGAGCAGGTTGTAGAAGCCTGTGCGGTGACGGCCGTCCATTTCGAAGTCCTCCCAGATGAAATGCTTGGGCCATGGGTTACGCACGAAGTGTAGCAGCCAGGGCGTGGTGGGCGAATAGTCTATGTGGTGGCCTTTGCCCTCGATGAGCTTCACGCGGTGGCGGTAGACAGCGGGATTGAGTTCTTCGAGACTGTCGAGGGCCTCGGCGGTACAGTGTGTGAGCAGGTTGCGGTAGAAGCCCCGGTCTTCGGCTCCTGTGAGAAGGCTGAACCCGATATGCCCTACATTTTCGGCTGGCGCATTCTTCAGCGGTTCGCCGCCAGCCATCGGTCCGGCACCGGCCAGATAGTCGGCATAGAAGGAGGCCAGACGCTGGGAACCGTAGCCGCCTTCGGAGATGCCGAACACGTACACGCGGTCGGGGTCCACGTCGGGGCGTATCAGTGCCTGCTGCAACAGTTGCTCCCAGGCGTACTGCTTGCTGCGCTGCCACCAGCGGTACCAGCCGCCTTCGTTGGGTATTTGGGGAATGAAGTAGAGCGAGGGCGCATCGTCAAAGCGTTGGGCCAGCCACAGACCGGTCTGCCATTCAGCGGCCTTGGGGCCGGAGCCGTGCAGGTAGAGGAACAGCGGATAGCCGCTTTCGGGCCGTTGTCCTTTGCAACCGAAATAGAACGGCATGACGGCTTGCGGTTCCAGCGCTTCGGGCAGCTGCCAGTGGTGTGGCTGTGCGTTGTTCAGGCTGTCTGGCTGTGGCAGCAGGTTGTCGGGCTGTGCTTCACGGTGGGCACGACACCAGGCTTGCCACACCATGGTGCGCTGCTCATCGAGTTTCTTGAGCGGAAAGGGGCGGCCGGGGTTGGCTGGTGACTGTCCTTGCAGGGTGTGGACAAAGAAGCTTGTCACTTCATCCGACGACTGGGCACAGCCTGACAGGGGAAGCAGCGCGAGGAGAAGGAGGCGGAGTTGCATGATGTATAATGTACAATGTATGATGTACAATGTATAATGAGAGGCCTGCGCCGAAGTCGTGGCCGTAGGCCCAATTATACATTATACATTATAAATTATAAATTGACTGCGTCCTGCATCAGGGTCAGGTCGTCGGGCGAGAGCCCGGCATCGAGCAGGAGGGAGGCATCTTCCTTCAGGAAGTCAACGTGGCCGGTTTCCTTCACCACTTGCCTGTACAGTTCGAAGGCTTCGGACAGGTGGCCTTGTAGCCAGGCAGCGTGGGCGGCATTCAGTCGGTCTGTAGCTGTGGGTGAGGCAGCCAGCACCTTGGCGTAGTACTGGCCCGCTTGTTCGTATTTGCCGGTTAGCAGCGAGCACCAGGCCAGAGCGCGGTCGGAGTGCCCCGTGTCGGGTGCCAGATAGTTGGCCTTGAACAGGAACTTGAAAGCATTGTCGTACTGCTTCAGGTGAATGAGGCATTCTGCCTGGCGCAGAGCGATGTCGGCATCTTCAGGGCAGAGGTCGGCCAGTTCGTTGTAGTAGTTGAGAGCCTGCGTGTAGTCGGCATCGTGGCGGTAAAGTGTGGCCAAGCGGCGCAGCGTCCAGACCGAGTGGGGCTTCAGGCTGTCGGCCGTGAGATATGCCTGCAGGGCCAGGTCGTGGCGGTCACACTGTTCGGCACAGTAGCCCAGCTTTTGCTGCTGTCCGGCGGTGCGCCGGCTGTGCGGTATGCGCTGGTAGAGGTCGAGGGCCAGGGCGTATGACTTGTTCTTGAACGAGAAGTCGGCCATGCGTCCCATAAAGTCCGGTTCGCGCAGCAGCCAGTCAAAGGGAGTGTAGTCGGCCAGAAAGAGGTTCTGCTTGAAGGGATTGGCAAAGGCTTCACGGTGAAGGAACAGGTGGCAGAAGCGGTAGAGACCGTGGACATAGCTGCGCAACGCTTGCTTGAAGTCAGGTGCGCTAAGCGCATGATTCTGAACGAGTTCTGCCCACGCGCTGTCATCGGCCTGCGGCATCATCTGTGACAGCTTGCCGCCTTCTTTCTCGTTCTGCACCATGGGGCCAATCAGGCAGAAGGCATACTTGTCGGTGTCGCACAGGCCCACGCCGCCGAGGAGCATCTTCACCATGGGATTGGAACGGGACGCGTCGGGTATTTCGGGATGTTGGAGCGTGAAGGGCCAGAACCAGTTGCAGGGCCGGTTGAAGAAGGGGAAACGCTGTCTGATCATCTTGAACGAAGCCAGATACATGTCGGCCCCGCGCTCTTGCAGGTTGATGAACTCCTGCATGAAGTCAGCCAGCTTGGAGGGCGTACCGTCCTTTTCCCATTCGGGGTTCAGGTCAATTTCGCTGAGCTTGTCCTTCACGGCTTCCAGTCCGATGTTCCGGTTCAGCCGCAGCTCCTTCACCTTCTTCATCACTTCGGGCATAATCTCCTTGACCAGTCCGCGTTCGATGCGCTGTGTTTCGAGCGAGAGCAGCAGTTGGGCTTGTAGCATTTCGAGCTCGCGGCCCAGTCCCGGCACGTCGAGCAGCAACTGCAGCCGGGCTGTCTCTTCGGGATAGCGGGCAATGTGTGCGTTGTGGAACAGGTGGACTGTCACCAGGCCGACCAAAGCACGCACGCGCAGGTGGAGGTCGGAGCTCAGGCAGGTGTCGAGCAGCAGGCGGTATTTGGCCACGTCGAAGAACTGCATGGCACTCAGCGTGAGGGCACTGACGGCCAGACACTGCCGGGTGTGTTCGTCGGGCGAGCTGGCCGTAGTGGCCAGAAAGTCGCTCAGCGTGCGCTCATCGGCTGCCTGGCAGGGCGGCATGGTCCACAGCCAGTCGAAGAGGTCGCGAGGCGGCGTGCCGCTCTGGAGCAGTTCGCCGACAGGGCAGCCGGACCCTTTGAGCGAAACCAGCGTGCGGCGGGTGGAGGTGTAGAAGGAGTCTTCTTCGGTGAGCAGCCCGAGCCGAGCCAGTTTGAAGCACCATTCGTGGGCGTTTCGCACAAAGAGCCGGTACATGCGTTGCCGTTCGGGGTCGTTGGCTCCGCGCCTGAAGTAGTCCAGCATCATGCGGTAGTTGTTGGCCAGTGCGTCCAGTTCGTCAGCCTCGTCACCCGCTTTGAGCAGCACGGCCATGCCGTGGAGGGCATCGAGGGCATTCAGCAGGTGTCCGTCGGCAAGTGCCTTCTGGGCATCGGCCAGCAAGTAAGTGTAGGTAGAAGTCTGTGGCATGGTTCTTGGCGCGCGGTTAGAATTTCACCGTGTCGGCTACCTCTTTGGGCAGTCCGTAGTCATTTTGCAGGATGAGCGAGTAGGCCGCCGCCCCTTTCTTCACGATAGAGTCAAGTGCCATTTGGCGACCCTTTTCGAGAAGTTCCAGCTGACGCTTTCCCGCTTCGGATTGTGCCAGCTGTGCCTTCACCACCAAGCAGCCACGGTCTCCGGCCTCTTTTTCGGTGTAGAGCGTGCGGCACCCCTGTGCGGTGGCCAAGGAGGCGTATGGCCAGGTCAGTACAGCCCCGTCGACCTGACCGGCTGCCAGCATGGAGGCGCGCAGCTTCAGGTCATTGATTTGCGGGCGGTACACCTGTTCGGGCTTCAGCGAGCCGGCCCGCAGCGCTTCGGCCAGCACAGCCGTCGAGGCAGACTGCCGGCTGATGGCCAGCGTGCGTCCGTTCAGGTCTTTCACCTGCTTGATGCGTTGCTTGCTGTTCACCAATAGCTGCCAGCGGTCGGTGTTTTTCAGCAGCGTGTGCCAGGACGTTGCCGGTTTGCCCGGCTGCTTGAGCCTTTCGTTGTCAGCCCAGCCGCCGTCGGCTGTGCGCGAAAGCAGTGCCGTGTCGCAGTCCATCTGTGAGTGGTAAGAGGCAATTTGCACCTTCAGTCCCAGCGAGTCGAACAGCCCCGTGCGCTGGGCGTAGTAGAGGGGCAGGCAGTCGCGGTTGGGCATCAGGGCCAGGTGGAGGGCCGTGGAGTCATAGCGTTCGTTGCCGAAGTTCATCGGTACGGACGGCGCATTCTGCTTCTGGCACGCAAGGAGGCAGAAGAGAAAGGCCCAGGCGAGGCCCAGTGTCGTTTTGGAGAGAGTCATGCGTGAAGGAGTGGGGAAAGTCTTGGACCCAAGTAATGCTAAAAGAAGGCCCGCGAAACCGCCAGGGCAGGTCGCGGGCCTTTTAATCCAATCAAAGGATGAGCGGCATCAGCCCTTAATGGCTGCAATGCCCGGCAGGATCTTGCCTTCAATGGCTTCGAGCAGTGCGCCGCCACCGGTTGAGATGTAGGACACCTGGTCGGCCATGCCAAACTTGTTGATGCAGGCTACCGAGTCGCCGCCGCCGATGAGCGAGAAGGCACCGTCGGCAGTAGCCTTGGCGATGGCTTCGGCAATGGCGCGAGAACCGCCCGTGAAGTTGTCAAACTCGAATACGCCGGCAGGACCGTTCCACAGGATGGTCTTGGAGCCTTCGATAGCCTTGGTGAAGAGTTCGCGGGTGGCAGGTCCGGCATCGAGGCCTTCCCAGCCTTCGGGAATTTCGCCGGCAGGCACAACCTGCGTGTGGGCATCGTTCGAGAAGGAGTCGGCTGCCACACAGTCAGTGCCCAGCACGAGGTTCACACCCTTGGCCTTGGCCTGTTCGATGATGCTGAGGGCCAGGTCGAGCTTGTCGTCTTCGCAGATCGACACGCCAATCTGGCCGCCGCGAGCCTTGGCGAAGGTGTAGGTCATACCGCCGCAGAGAATGAGGTTGTCCACCTTGTCCATGAGGTTTTCGATGATGCCGATCTTGGTCGACACCTTCGAGCCGCCCATGATGGCCGTGAAGGGACGCTTGATGTTGTTGAGCACGTTGTCAACGGCCTGCACTTCCTTCTCCATGAGGTAGCCCAGCATCTTGTGGTCAGCGTCGAAGCTGTCGGCGATGACAGCGGTCGAGGCGTGCTTGCGGTGAGCTGTGCCGAAGGCATCGTTGATGTAGATGTCGGCATAGGAGGCGAGCGTCTTGGCAAATTCCTTCTGGCTCTCCTTCATGGCCTTCTTGGCGTCAGCATAGGCAGGGTCTTCCTTGTCGATGCCCACGGGCTTGCCTTCCTCTTCGGGATAGAAGCGGAGGTTTTCGAGCAGCAGGACTTCGCCGGCCTTCAGTGCGGCAGCGGCATCGGCAGCCTTGGCACAGTCGGGGGCAAACTGAACCTGTACGCCGAGGTGTGCGCTCACGGCGTCAACAATCTGGCTGAGCGAGAACTTGGGGTTTACCTTACCTTTGGGCTTGCCCATGTGGCTCATGATGATGAGCGCACCGCCGTCGGCCAACACCTTCTTCAGGGTGGGCAGGGCACCGCGGATGCGGGTGTCGTCGGTAATCTTTCCGTTTTCGTCCAGAGGTACATTGAAGTCAACACGGACAATCACCTTTTTGCCCGCAAAGTCGCAAGTTTCAATAGTCATAGCTTTCTTTAATCTGTTATGTTGAAAAAAAGATAGGTTCTTTCCTGATGATGGGCTCGCCGTCGCGGCTCTTCGCCTTTGGGCGTGGGCGGACGGCTCACACAAGTACGCTGGCAAAAGTACGAAAAACATCATGAGAAACACAATTTTCGCACAAAGTTTTTCTGCATCGGCCTCAAACAGCCGTTTTTCACTGTCTTTGGCAGGGGAAAAGAGCGGGCTGCCGGGTGGCAGCGGCCTTGTCGAAAGCGGGGCTGCGGGACCCAAGCCGGCGGAAGGGGGCAGGTGACTGCGGGACGGAATCCTGCGGAACAGTGGTTCGCGCCTATATGATATATTGGTGGTGCGACGGGGCTTAGGCTGACTGCGGGTGGGGCGGCTTGCTGAGGATAGGGCCGCGGGACGGAATCCCGCGGAACGGTGGTGTGCGGCTATGATATATATAGGTGGCGCGGCGGGAGCTGGACTTGTTTTTCCTAAGTGCCGAGTTGTTTTTCCTAAGTGCCGCTTAGAAAATCCTAAGTGCCGAGTTGTTTTCTCGAAGTGCCGAGTCGGTTTTTTGAAGTGCCGGGCTGTGGCCCGAAGGCAGGTGGACAAAAAAAGTGAGGGTAAGAGTTGCGCGCCTTTTCGGTTTGCACTACCTTTGCAGCCATATCGCCCACTAACCGCTCGACCATGAACCTCCCCTTGCGCTTCTGCATGATAGGTGCCGGCAACGTGGCTACCCACCTGGCTCCCGCACTGCTGCAAAACGGCTTGACACCCTTGGCGGTGTACAGTCGTTCGCTGTGTCATGCCCGTGAACTGGCCGACCGCTTGGGCGGTGTGCAGGCTGCCGACCAGCTTGCCGAGCTGCCCCGGGCCGACCTCTATGTGTGCAGCGTGCGCGATGATGCGCTGCCCCAGTTGGCCGTGCAGATGAAGGCACTGGGCTTTCCCTCCGATGCGCTGTATGTCCACACGGCCGGGTGTGTGAGCTTGGCTGTGCTGGGTGAGCACTTCAGGCGTGCGGCCGTGCTCTATCCGTTGCAGACCTTCAGCAAGGAGGTAAGCGTGTGCTGGCGCGAGGTCCCGCTGTTTGTGGAGGCAACCGATGCCGAAACCCGGCAAGTCGTGCAGCAGCTGGCCGAACAGCTGTCGGACACGGTGCAGCCACTGTCGGGGCGGGCGCGCGAGGCGTTGCACGTGGCCGCAGTCTTTGCCTGCAACTTTCCGAACCATTGCTATGCGCTGGCTTACAGCCTGCTTCAGGAGGCGGGAGTCGCCCCTGCGTGTCTGAACCCCCTGATTCGGCAAACGGCCCGCAAGCTGGAGACCGTGACACCGCAGCAAGGACAGACCGGGCCGGCAGTGCGCGGCGACCGGCAGGTGATGCAACGACACTTCGAGGCGCTGGCCACACACAAGGACTGGCAACACATCTATCGCGTGATGAGCCAGAGCATAGCGGCCATGGCCCACAAACCCCTCTACCATTTTGATATGATAAACTACGACCTGAAGAAAATACGTGCCCTGGCCTTCGACGTGGACGGCGTGTTGAGTACCAACTGCGTGCTGCTGATGCCTGGTGCCGAAGGAGGCCCGTTGCGCACGGCCCATATCAAGGACGGCTATGCCATGCAGTTGGCCGTAAAATGCGGGTTGCAGCTCGCCATCATTACCGGCGGGCGCAGCGAGGCCGTACGCACGCGCTACGAGGCGTTGGGTGTGCAGTCTGTCTATATGGGAGCGGCCGTGAAGCTTCGGGTGCTGCGCGAATGGATGCAGCGCGAACAGCTGCAGGCCGACGAGGTGCTCTATATGGGCGACGACATACCCGACTACGAAGTGATGCAGGCTGTGGGATGTCCGTGTTGTCCGGCCGATGCGGCCGAGGAGATCAAGGCCGTTGCCTGTTATGTAAGTCCGCGTGCCGGCGGTGAAGGCTGCGTGCGCGATGTGCTGGAGCAGGTGCTGCGCGCCCAAGGCCGTTGGATGGCCAATGCCGAGGCCTTCGGCTGGTAGACCGCATCACCTGGCCGCAGGCTGTAAACAAGTATCAACCACTCTTATTCAACATACCCCTATGCTCGACAATCTGAAGAACTATAAAATAGTGCTGGCCAGCAACTCGCCCCGACGCAAGGAGTTGTTGCAGCGTCTGGGCGTACCCTTCAAGGTGCGCACGTTGTTTGGCATTGACGAACACTATCCCGACACCTTGCGCGGCGAGGATATTGTGCGTTACATTTCGCGGGTGAAGGCACAAGCCTATCGCACCTCGATGGCTCCCGACGAGCTGCTCATCACGGCCGACACGATTGTGTGTCTGGGCGGAGAGGTGATGGGCAAGCCCAAGGATGCCGAAGCGGCCCGGAAGATGCTGCGCCAGTTGTCGGGCCAGACCCATCAGGTGATAACGGGCGTGACCATCGTGACGCAGAAGCGCACCGAGGACTTCGCCGTGACCACCCAGGTTACCTTTGCCGAACTGAGCGACGAGGAGATAGACTACTATGTCGACAACTACATCCCGTTTGACAAGGCGGGGGCCTACGGCATCCAGGAATGGATAGGCATGGTGGCTGTTGAGGGCATCAAGGGCAGCTACTTCAATGTGGTCGGCCTGCCCATCCAGCGGCTCTACCAGCGGCTCAAGACTTTCTGAACTGCCTTGCGGGAGGTCGGGACGTGAGGTTGTGAGTTGTCATAAAGCTTCAGCCAAACCGCTCTTTCCGTCTGCTCGTCAGGCGTTTGGTGCCTTGCATGAGCGTTTTCCGTTCCACTCCCGTAACCCTGATCCATTACAAGAGACAACACATAAACACAAAAAGAATGAATACGATGCAGAAATGGATGTTCCCCCTGTTGTGCCTGTTGCTGACGGCATGCAGCGAGGATTCCGACAACGAAAAGTACGCCTCGCGTCCGCCGGTGTTTGCCGACATCGTGTGTACGCCGTTAGCCGAAGGCGAAACACAGATACGTGCCGGACAGAGCTTTGTCGTTACCGCCCAGCAGGAGCGCAAAGGCCGCCTGCTGAACAAGGCGACCTATCAGTGGAGCGATGTGTCGGCGCAGCTTTCGCACAAATATGTGGCTTCGGTCATCTACGACAACCAGCCGGAGAATCCGACCGACACCATCAAGGCTCCCGCAGCCGGCAACTACAAACTGACCTTCAAGGCGCGCTACAACGCCTCAGGCAACACGAGCTGGTGGGCTCAGCAGTACGGCAGCACTTTCCAGACCTCGCTGGCTGACAATAGCGGGCGCGCCACCTACACCACAGGCGGCCTGTTCTACTTCGATGTGACGGTCGAGAAGACCATCACCGTGCTGCCTTGACCCCGGCTGGACAGCCGCCGGGACCAGTGCCCCGTCTCCTTTAGCGACAGTGCCCCGTCGTCGGAGTCATCCATCACACAAGCGTGCGCAGCCCAACTGGTTGCGCACGCTTGTGTGGTTTCGGGGCAAGGCCTCTGTACATTCAGCCGTTCATCTGGGCCAAAAACGGCGCAGTGTGACAAAAAAGTGACGAAGTCATTTGCTGCATTCAACCAAACACCCTATTTTTGCAGGGAATGGGTGAGAAGCCCGCTGTGGCCGCCCCCTAAGCTGTACTCATTATGAAACATTGTATACTGCGAAGTCTTTTGGTTGCATGGCTTGCACTGCCGGCAGCAGCCTTTGCCGCTCCCGAACAGCCTGCCGAGGCTCCCGCTTCGGCCATCGCTGAAACCGTGGCAGAAGTGTCGCTGCAGGTGAAAGGCAGAAGTGTGCAGATAGTAGGAGCCATGAACGGCACGCTCGAAGTGTTCGACATAACGGGCAAGTGCGTGTGCTCCGTGCGCATTGACAGCAACGACAAAACCGTAGCGTTGAACCTCCGTAAGGGCTGGTATATCCTGCGTGTAGAGAAGGACAAGGAGAAGGTGATCCGCAAGGTGCTCCTGCCTTGACAGTTGAACCAGCACGCAGCCTGTGAGCCGTTCGTCCTACACACTCGAACAGTTGCGTAACCCCGAAACCCGCTATGAGGCTTTCGGGGCTATGGTGCGTTCGCTCACTCCACAGCTCTATAGCCAGATACGCCGCATCGTACAGTATCACGATGATGCCGATGACGTGCTCCAAAACACCTGGCTGAAGGCGTGGCAGAACCTGGACAGTTTCAGGGGAGACTGCCTGCTCACCACCTGGCTCTACCGCATAGCCCTCAACGAGAGCCTCTCCTTCCTTCAAAGGCAGCATCCGGCCGACAGCCTCGACAATGAGGAGGGCGAGGCCGCGCGTACCTTGGAGAGTGACCCCTACTTCGACGGTGACGAAATCGAGCTGCTGCTGCAAAAGGCGATTGCCACGCTGCCCGACAAACAGCGCATCGTGTTTAACCTGCGGTACTTTGAAGAGATGAAATACGAGCACATGAGCCGTCTGCTCGACACCAGCGAGGGTGCGCTGAAGGCCTCCTATCATTTGGCCGTCAAGAAAATCGAACAGTTTTTCCACGAAGCCGATTAAACCTTTGGGCCGTTTGTCCGTCAAACCGACAAATACTCCTATTTATATATATAAGACGATGACACGTACATTCAATCCCAGCCAGCCAGTCCCGACGCACGACCCCTTCAAGGTGCCCGAAGGCTATTTCGATACGTTTGCCGACCGCATGATGGCACGCATTGCCATGACTGCGCCTGCGGCTCCCGTGTTCGGTTGGCTGCGATGGCTGCCGCTGGCAGGTGCAGCCTGTGTGACTGCCCTCTCCCTGTTCTTTGTCGAAGTGACCGCCGTGCAAGGCGGTTCGCTGGGCGAGGCATCGGCCTGGACGGAAGAGACCTCGGGCACGTCCTACGAAGACCAAGCCTACGACTATATGATGATGGCTAACGCACATATACTGACAGACTATGAAAGCGACTATTGAGATATTGAAGCGAACGAAGGCCCCGTGCCTCGCCGTGTGGCTGTGTCTGGCCGCTTGGATGTTTGCAGCCGACTGCGTGGCACAGCGCGAACACCGGCCCCATGGCGGTCCGCATCCTGAAATGTCCCCGGCCCATCCCGGTGGCATGAAAGGCCCGCGCCATTTCCAGCCCGAAAAGTTCAAGCAGGAACTCCAAGCCTACATTACCCGCGAAGCCAAACTGACCGAGGCCGAAGCACGCAAGTTCTTCCCCGTGTTCTTCGAAATGAAGGAGAAGCTGCGCAACCTGGAGCGGCAAAAGGGCAGGGCTCTGCGTACGGCCACATCGGAGCATGCCACCGAGGCCGATTGTCAGCGCGTCGTTGAACAACAGAAGAGCCTGACCCTGAAAATGGCCCGTATGGAAAACGACTACCAAAGTCGCCTTGGCAGCATAGTCGGTGCCCGCAAGTTGGTGCGCGTACTGGAGGCAGACCGTAAGTTCGGCCGAAAAATGTTTAAGAAGATGACCAACAAGCCGGCTGAACATTAGCCGCCGGAGCCTTGGGCGGCTTGCCCCGTTTTCCGGCTCCTCACCTTCCGGCTCGTAAAATCGCAGCCCTTCCTCTCTTCCACCTCTCTCTATTCTTTGCTTATGGACACCGACAATCCGGCCATTGACCTGGCCCGACGTATCATAGAGACCACCCACACCCATTTGTTTCTGACCGGGAAAGCCGGCACAGGAAAGACCACCTTCCTGCGCCGGCTTCGTGACACGCTGCCTAAGCGCATGGTCGTGCTGGCTCCTACGGGAATCGCCGCTATCAATGCAGGCGGCATCACCATCCACTCCTTCTTCCAGCTGCCCTTCTCCCCCTTTGTTCCCGGCGCAGGCTATGAGAACTCCAAGGCGTTCTCCATGCGCGGTGCCAAACTGAAGATTATCCAGAGCATCGACCTGCTCGTCATCGACGAGATCAGTATGGTTCGGGCCGACCTGCTCGATGCGGTCGATGCGGCACTGCGTCGCTTCCGACACAGCAGCCAGCCCTTTGGCGGCGTGCAGCTGCTGCTCATCGGCGACCTCCAGCAGTTGGCTCCCGTGGCGCGCGACGAAGAGTGGCGTATGCTTTCGGCCTACTACGAAACGCCCTACTTCTTCAGCAGCCATGCCTTGAAGAAGACACAGTACTTTACGGTAGAGTTGGAGAAAGTCTACCGCCAGCAGGATTCCGGCTTCCTCACGCTGCTCAACAGCATCCGCGAAGGCCAGCCTTCGCAGGAAGTGCTCAGTGCACTCAACAGCCGCTACGTGCCCGGCTACCAGCCCACCCAGGAAGAGGGCTGCATCCGCCTCATGACACACAACGCCCAGGCCAACCGCGTCAATGCCGAAGAACTGGAACGCCTGAACGCCAAGTCCTACACTTATCAGGCCGTGGTGACAGGCAAGTTTCCCGAATATTCCTATCCCACCGAAGCCTCGCTCACCTTGAAGCAGGGAGCACAAGTCATGTTCGTGAAGAACGACACCGAGAAACGCTATTTCAACGGTATGATTGGCGAAGTGGTGAAAATCGGCGAGCGCGGGTTTTCCGTGCGGCCGAACGAGTCACCGCAGAAGGTCATCGAAGTCACCCCCGAGGTGTGGACCAATGCCCGCTATGACCTCGACAAGGAAAGCATGGAAATCACCGAAGTCGTCGACGGCACTTTCGAGCAGTTCCCCGTGCGTCTGGCCTGGGCCATTACCATACACAAGAGCCAGGGCCTGACCTTTGACCGCGTGTATATCGATGCTTCGGCAGCCTTTGCCCACGGCCAGACCTACGTGGCCTTGAGCCGTTGCCGAACCCTCGAAGGCATTGTCCTCGGCGCGCCCATCCCGCCTTCGTCCATTATTGCCGACCGATACATTGACCAGTTCACGGCCCAGATGCGCCGCGACAAAGTCGATGAGGCGACCATCAGACAACAGCAGGCGGCTTACGCCCAGCATTTGCTGGCCGAACTGTTCGGCTTCGACAAGGACCGTATAGCCTTTGCCGCTGTGGTCAGGGTGTTCGACGAGTCGCTTTCGTCAGTCTATCCCAGCACCATGCAGACCTTGGGCGCAGCCTTGCGCAGCTTCGACTTGGACGTGATGGGAGTGGCCGGACGTTTCCATGCCCAGTATACAGCCTTGGTGCAGCAAGACCTCTGCTGGGAGGGCGGAAGCATGCCCTCCCAGTTGCAGCAGCGCATCACCAAGGGCGCAGCCTATTTCGTGCAGAAGTTGCAGGAAGCCTGGCGGCAGGCCCGCCAGGGCAGGGTAGAGGTTGACAATACCGCCGTGCGCAAACGGTTAGAAGCAGCCTTCGACGAGATGGAGCGCACCGTGCAGCTCCACATCAGCCTGTTGCAGGCCATGGGCGAAGAGGGCTTCAGCGTGTCGCGCTATCTGAACACGAAGGCCAAACTGCTCCTCAAGCAGGAACAGGAAACCGAAGGCGGCGGCAAGGACAGTGCGCGCCGTACGGCCAAGTCAGCCCAGAAGCCGGCCAAACCGAAACAGCCGGCCAAACTCTCCATACCCCTTGAAGTGAAGAACCCCGTGCTCTACTACCGCCTGCAGCAATGGCGCAAGCAGCTGGCCGAAGAGCGCGAAGTGCAGCCCTTTATCATTCTCCACAACAAGGTGCTCATGGCCTTGTGCAACTATGTGCCTACGAGTCCCGAGGAGCTGTTGCGCATTCCCTCCTTCGGGCAGCGTGCTTTGCAGCAATACGGGGCCGACTTGCTGAAGCTCATGAATGACTACCGGGCTGAGGCAGCCGAGGGAAAAGTCAGGCCGTTAGATATTGTGTCGACCGAAAACATGGAAGCAGTCCGGTCTCGGACAGGCGAAACCACCTTCGAAACGAGTCTGCGCCTCTTCCGTGAAGGCCATTCACCGGCCGAGATAGCCGCCAAGCGAGGCTACACCGAGTCAACCATTTTTGGCCACTTGGCCCGCTATGTGGAATCGGGCGACCTGTCCGTGTCCGACTTGGTCAGCGAAGCTCATCAGGAGCGCATCCGTCAATGGTTGTCGCAGCATCAAGAAGCAGCCGGCATGACCCTGACAGACCTTCGCCGCGAGATAGGCGAAGACATACCCTTCGCCGAAATCCGGCTGGTGCGCGACCAGCATTTCAAGTAAATCCACAGTGGGCCAATCATCCGATCGGGGGCGCATACACCACAACCAGTGTTTGCGCCCCCGTTTATTGTTGATGCCATTGCGTAAGCTTGTACAGTAAGATGTCCGTCTCCATGCCGGGAAATTCGGGTTGCCGTAACCTTTTCAGGGAGAGTGGACAGCAGATGATAAAAAATATTCGGAGGGACACGCTTTGTAATTAGAAATGTTTATATATTTGCAGTGTGAAATCAAAATGGCTGAACGAAAAGAAAAATATCATTGTTAATTAGTGAATGATTGACAAAGTGAAATTACTTGTCTGTGTTGTGCGGGCGTAGTTATTTCATGTCACAAACAACAAACTGGATAAGACTATGTGTGGTATCGTTTCTATCTTCCATATCAAGCAGCAAACGGCCGAGTTGCGCAACAAGGCGCTGGCCATGAGCAAGAAGATCAGGCATCGTGGTCCGGACTGGAGCGGCATCTATTGCGGCAAGTCGGCTATCCTCTGTCATGAACGG
>CALZRA010000039.1 GCA_945828345.1 uncultured Bacteroidales bacterium | reverse complement strand
CTTTATGGTTAGTTAGTCATAGTAAGTTATGGTTAGTTATAAGGCTCTAAATACAGTAATGGAAAGCGCCTCCTCCTATTTCGGTTACCGAATTGGGTATGTAAACTTCTTTCAAATTCGTACAATCCCAGAACGCACATTCAGCTATCTTTGTAAGAGAGCCGGGGAGACTGACTCGCGTAAGATTCGAGCATGTATCAAATGCATATAACCCAATTTCCGTAACCGTTGAAGGAACAGAAAAAGTCGGAACGGTTCGGGCCATCGGATACTGGAGAAGTTTGGTCTTGTCTTTGTTGTAAAGCACGCCGTTTTCTGCACTAAAGCAGGGGTTGTTGCTATCCACCTCAAAAGAGACCAAATCCTGAAGATGAGTAAAAGCGTACTTCCCGGCCTGAATCAAAGAAGCCGGCAGTCGAAGCGTAGTAAATCCGCCCCTATGAAAACTGTATTCCCCCACACGCTGCAGGGATTCCGGCAACGCTATCGAATGCAAACTCGAACACTGATAAAACGCCTTGTCCCCAATCGATTGGATCGTTTGGGGCAGACTGAGAGAAGACAGGTTGGAGCAACCAAAGAAAGCCTGGTATCCGATGCCTGTCACGGTATACGTCTCTCCCAAGAAAGTTACGGTTTCGGGAACTTCTATTTCGGTAAGGGTGAGGTAATCACTATGCTGTGACACCTCAATATACCGGTGCTCTGCATCTGTTATGGCATAGTAAAGTCCGTTTTTGGCGAAGTCATAGGCTCGTGACAGCGACCACGTCGTGCATAGCAGCAGGGAGAGGAGTAGGATGCGGAGTGTAAAAGCACTTTTCATATATCTTCCTTTTTTTAAGAAAGCATCGGCCCATACGCTACAGGACCATACGCTTGTAGAAACAACTCCCGACGCCCTAAGGAGTCCTGCATGAAATGGTCTGAATACTACATAATAAAAAACGTGAGCATCCACTGCTGCCCGTTCACTTACTGAGGTCCTAGGAAAACCCAAACTGAATAACGAGACAGAGCAACACCCACGCCGTATGATATGTGTATGCACGAAAGGTGTGCATGGGCATAAATACCCACTGCACACACTATGGCATACCGTATAGAGCATACCCGCAGACACCACCTGTACTTTGTTTGATTCAGTTTTTGAAATTTCCTAGGTTTCAATAAGTCGAGAACAAAGCTTCAATGACATCTTTTAATCATGTAGTGCTTCACCCAAACTTCCCACTGGAAGTCACTCCGTGGCTCTAATGAACCTACCCGCGAGTAGGACATAAGCCTACTGCTACATACGGCATGGGTTGAAACGTTGCAAAGATAGAATTTATTATTGATGCAATCCACCTTTACGGCACACATTTTCAACATCTGCCTCGTTTTGCGTGTGTTTTGTCTGCCCAGCTCCACCGAAGCTGGCATTTCAGACAGCCTCCGTCCGAAAGGAACGTGGATTACCGTGCCTGCAAGAGACGAGACATTCTTCTGAAAACTTTTACGCTGCATTCCTCCATTTATCCGACTCATGGCACACTAAAAGGCTTGTGTTTCCGTTATAAGGGATGAAAAGGGACAAGGCGCGCCTGTGGCTTGCGTCTACCCCGCAAGGGGATGGCTCGCGCGTGTACGCCTATATAATATAAGGAGTGCTACGGCCGTACATGGCAGTCCAAACGTGGCCGAAGGCTGGCCAACACGCCGTGCGACCCTTCCCTGACCGAACATTCCTTCAATCCCCCCACGATGCCTATGGATCATTCTACCTCGTCTACCACCAAGCCCAGCCCCAAGACGCTGGCCTTCATCCGCGCCTTCGCACGGCTGTACACATCGGCCAAACAGAACGAGGCCGAAGCCCGACGGTGTGCTGCCGCATGGGCCGCCGCTCAGCCGGGATGCTGCTGAAACCGGCCGGCAGGCATAAGCGCGGACCATTGCCCGAGCCTTTTCTGACACGGGCCTCTCGCGCGCGACCCTGTGACCGCCGCACGAGGAGGCAAAAAAAGACGGGTGCGCTTGGCGCATCACGCGCTTTGCCGTAACTTCGCGGCAGAAACATTTATGCAACCAACCTTTCTACCGAAATGAAGAAGATTCTGCTTTTGGGTTCGGGCGAACTGGGCAAGGAGTTTGTCATTGCCGCCCAGCGTCTGGACCAGCATGTCATTGCCTGCGACTCGTATGCCGGAGCACCGGCCATGCAGGTGGCCGATGAGTCCGAGGTGTTCTCCATGCTCGACGGCGAGGCCCTCGAACGTGTGGTGAACAAGCACAAGCCTGACATCATCGTGCCCGAAATCGAAGCCATCCGCACGGAGCGGCTCTACGACTTCGAACGGCAGGGCATACAGGTCACGCCTTCGGCACGCGCCGTGAACTTCACCATGAACCGCAAGGCCATACGCGACCTGGCGGCCAAGGAGCTCGGACTGAAAACGGCCCGCCACTTCTATGCCACGACCTACGACGAACTGGTGGAGCACGCCGAACAGATCGGCTTCCCCTGTGTGGTCAAGCCGCTCATGTCGTCGTCGGGCAAGGGACAGTCGCTGGTGAAGACGGCCGACGACCTGCGGCACGCCTGGGAATATGCCATGCAGGGCAGCCGGGGCGACATCCAGGAGGTCATCATCGAAGAGTTCGTCCGCTTTGACAGCGAAATCACCCTGCTCACCGTGACCCAGCAGAACGGGCCGACGCTGTTCTGTCCGCCCATCGGCCACGTGCAGAAGGGCGGCGACTACCGCGAGAGCTTCCAGCCCGCCCACATTGCCCCCGAACATCTGGCCGAAGCGCAGCGCATGGCGGACAAGGTGACGCACGCCCTGACGGGTGCCGGCATCTGGGGCGTGGAGTTCTTCCTGAGCCACGAGAACGGCGTGTACTTCTCGGAACTTTCGCCCCGTCCGCACGACACGGGCATGGTGACGCTGGCCGGCACGCAGAACTTCAACGAGTTCGAGCTGCACCTGCGCGCCGTGTTGGGACTGCCCATCCCCTGCATCAAGCCGCTGCGCATCGGTGCCAGCGCGGTCATCCTGTCGGGCATTGCCAGCGAATCGCATCCGCACTACAAGGGGCTGGAACGCACCTGCGAAGAGGATGCCGACGTGCGCATCTTCGGCAAGCCGACAACGAGGGTGAACCGCCGCATGGGCGTGGTGGTGTGCAACGCTCCGCTCGACGGCAATCTCGACGAGGTGCGCGACAAGGCCAAGCGGCTGGCTTCCTACGTGGAAGTGGTGGAGTGAGATAGCCCCAAGGATTATTCCTTTAGGTTATAAGGGATAAGGTTATGAGGTTATAAGATTACTATTTGAGCGGATGAAACTTCTATCGCTCTGTCGGTAACCTTATAACCTCATAACCTTATCTCTTATAACCTCAGGACAACCCGAAGGGGCTACCTGTGCCGCCGCTGAAGCTCAGCTTCAATGTCGCTGAGGGTCACGCCCATCTGCTCGCAGAGCACGATGAGGTGGTAGATGAGGTCGGAAGCTTCGTAGGTAAAGCGGCGACGGTTGCCGTCAACGGCCTCGACTACGCTCTCGGTGGCTTCTTCGCCCACTTTCTGCGCAATGGCCTTGACACCCTTGATGAACAGGCGGGTGGTATAGGAGCCTTCGGGCATCTCGGCATGACGCTGCTGTACCACTTGGAAGAGGCGCCGCACAAAGCCTTCGTCGTCGGGGGTGTCGAAACAGGCGGTAGTGCCCCGGTGGCAGGTCGGGCCGTGGGGCCTGACGCGCAGCAGGAGGGTGTCGGCATCGCAGTCTACATGGCTGCTCACCACTTCGAGGTAGTGGCCGCTGGTTTCACCCTTCGTCCACAGCGTCTGGCGCGTGCGGCTGTAGAAGGTGACGCGGCCTTCGCGCTGGGTCTTGTTGTATGCTTCTTCGTTCATGTAGCCGAGCATGAGCACTTTCAGGCTTACGTGGTCCTGTACGACTACGGGCAGGAGACCATCGGCACACTTGCTGAGATTGAAATCGCTGAATTGCATGGGGAGGTTGAGCTTGGAGATGAGAGGGATTTGTTTCTTTTGCTGAGGGGCTGGAGGGAAGCGTTACAGCCGCACGGGCACGTGGTGCTCGGCGAGAGTCTCCTTGACCTGACGGATGGTTGCTTCGCCGTAGTGGAAGATGCTGGCGGCCAGGGCGGCATCGGCATGGCCCTGGGTGAGCACCTCGACAATGTGGTCTACACTGCCGGCACCTCCGCTGGCTATAACGGGTATGCGCAGCGACTGGGTGAGCGCGGCGAAGAGCTGTATGGGGTAGCCCGAACGGGTTCCGTCGTGGTTCATCGAGGTGAGCAGGATTTCGCCCGCGCCACGTTCCTGCACCTCACGGGCCCAGCCGAAGAGTTCGATGGAGGTGCTGCGCGTGCCGCCATGGGTGGTGATGTGCCAGGTGCCGCTTTCGTCCTGTCGGGCATCGATGGCCACGACGACAAACTGGCTGCCATAGCGGCCGGCTATCTGGTCGATGAGCTCCGGCTGACGTACGGCGGCACTGTTGATGCTGATCTTGTCGGCTCCGGCATCCAGCAAGCGGGCGGCATCGGCCAGTGTGCCAATGCCTCCACCCACGGTGAAGGGGATGTTGATGCCATCGGCTATGCGCTCAACGAGCTGCGTGAAGGTATTGCGACCCTGTTGGGTGGCACTGATGTCGAGGTATACCAGCTCGTCGGCACCGCTTCGGGCGTAGTGGCGGCCCAACTCAACGGGGTCGCCCACGTCGGTGAGCTGCTCGAAGTGTATGCCCTTGACCGTGCGGCCTTCTTTCACGTCAAGACAGGGGATGATTCGTTTGGTTAGCATGGGTTATAGGGGATGGAGGGACAGGGTGTCAATATTTTTGCTGCAAGAAGGCTTCACACTCGGCCAGCGTGACGCGCCCTTCGTAGAGGGCCTTGCCGACAATGACGCGACGCAGGCCGAGCTCCTGGAGCCGACAGATGTCCTGGAGGGAGGAGATGCCGCCCGACACGCAGAAGTCGACCGTGGGGAAGGCTTTCTGCAGGCGGGTGTAGAGCCCGGTCGACGGGCCTTGCAACATGCCGTCGCGGCTGATGTCGGTACAGATGGCCTGGCTCAGCCCGCAGGGCAGGAAGCGGCGCACAAGGTCGTCGATGGTGAGGTCGAGGTCTTCGAGCCAGCCCGCCACCGACACTTTGCCTTCACGCACATCGGCACCGAGCACCATGCGTTCGGGGCCGAAGCGGCTGATCCAGCCGGCAAACACCTCGGGCTGACGGGCGGCCAGACTGCCTACCACAGCCCACGTGGCACCGGCGTTGAAGGCATCGCGCAGGGCCTCGTCGCCTTTCAGGCCTCCACCCCACTCTATCTGCACGCCGTCCACTGCAGCCATCCGTTCGAGGGTGGGCAGGTTGCAAGGGGCCGACGCCTTGGCCCCGTCAAGGTCTACCACATGGATGCGGGTCAGACCGTGGTCGGCAAAGCGGCGCACCATGTCGGCGGGATCGGCATCATAGGTGGTCTGGCGGGCATAGTCGCCCTGCGACAGGCGCACACAGCGGCCGTCAATGAGGTCGACGGCTGGAATGATCTGTATCATGGGGAACTCAATAAATTACAAACTCAGGAAATTGCGGAGTATGCGCTCGCCCACTTCGCCGCTCTTCTCGGGGTGGAACTGGGTGGCGTAGAAGTTCTCGTACTTCAGGGCTGCGCTGAAGAGGCAATCGCCGTGGCGCGTGGTGGCCACCGTGTCGGGGCAGAGGGCGGGATAGTAGGAATGGACGTAGTAGACGTGAGTGCCGCCGCTGATGCCGGCGAAGAGCTTGCCGTCGAGGTTGCCGATGCTGTTCCAGCCCATGTGGGGCACCTTGGCCTCGTCGCTGTCAGGAAAGCGGCGCACGAAGGTGTCGAACACGCCCAAGCAGTCGCAGTCGCCCTCGGCCGAGTGGCGGCAGAGCACCTGCAGGCCCACGCAGATGCCCAGCACGGGACGGCGCAGGTTGGGGATGAGTTCGGTGAGGCGGGCCTGCTGCAGGCGCGCCATGGCTTCGGCGGCATGGCCCACGCCTGGCAGCAGCACGCGGTCAGCCTGCTGCAGGCGCACGGGGTCGGCGGTGAGTTCGTATTCGGTTCCCAAACGGTGAAGGGCATTCTCGACGGAACGCAGATTGCCCATGCCGTAGTCTATAATGGCTATCATAAGGTTCCTTTGCTTGAAGGTAATTCGTACTTGAACACGTTGCGGCTGATGGCCTGGCGCAGCGCGCGGGCAAACGCCTTGAACACGCCCTCGATGAGGTGGTGGTTGTTTTCGCCCTCGGCCTCAACCTGCAGGTTACACTGCATGGCGGTGCTCAGCGACTGGAAGAAGTGGCGGTACATTTCGGTCGGCGTGTCGCCCACGCGGTCGCGGCTGAAGGGCACGTGCCAGCTGAAGTCGGCACGGCCGCCGAGGTCGAGCAACACGGTGGCACGGGCATCGTCCATGGGCAGCACGAAACCGTAGCGGCCAATGCCCAACTTGCTGCCCAGCGCACGGCGCAGGGCTTCGCCCAAGGCGAGGGCCACGTCCTCCATGGTGTGGTGTTCGTCGACCTCCAAGTCGCCCGCACAGCGCAGGTCGAGCCCGATGCCGGCATGGTGGGGCAGCTGGCTGAGCATGTGGTCGAAGAAATGCAGGCCGGTGTGGATGTGACTGGGCAGTTCGCCGTCGAGGTCTACCTGCACGCGGATGCGGGTCTCGGCCGTCTGGCGGCGCACCTCGGCCCGGCGCTCGGTGCGGCGCAGGTACTCGGCCAGGTCGCTCCAGCGGGGCGTGGCCAAGGCCAAGCTGCCGCGCAATGCGTCGGGCAGCTGCTGCCGGTCGCCGCCGAGCCACAGGGCACGCGCGCCCAGGTTGTGGGCCAGCTCCACGTCGGTAAGGCGGTCGCCGATCACGTAGCTGTGGGCCAGGTCGTAGTCGCCCTGCATGTAGGCGGTGAGCATGGCGGTGCCGGGCTTGCGCGTGGGCGCATCGTCAGCGGGGAAGGTGCGGTCAATGTATTGTGCGGCGAAGTGTATGCCTTCGCCGGCCAGGGTGTCGAGCAGCTTGTTGTGGGCGGGGTGGAAAGTCTCTTCGGGGAAGGAGGCTGTGCCCAGTCCGTCCTGGTTGCTCACCATCACCAGCTCGTAGTCGAGTTGGGCAATGGAGCGCAGGGCCGAAATCATGCCGGGCACGAACTCAAGCTTTTCGAGGCTGTCAATCTGCTCGTCGGCCGGCTCGCGTATCAGCGTGCCGTCGCGGTCGATGAAGAGTGCGCGCTTGAGCGGGCGGCCGGCTGTCGCAGGCTGTTCTTCGCGGACGGCGGCTTCAGCTTCGTGGCCGTAGCGGCGCAGCAGGTCGAGCAGCCGGCGGTTCTCGTCGGGCGTGCCGATGGTGATGCGCAGGCAGCCTTCGCACCCGGCCACGCGGTGGCGATTGCGCACCATCACACCCTGGCTGACCAAGTAGTCATAGAGGGCATCGGGGTCGGCTACGCGGATGAGGAAGAAATTGGCATCGGTGGGATAGACCTTCTGCACACAGGAGATGCGGGGCAAGGCATCGGCCAGAAGGGTGCGCTGGGCACATATTTCCTCGACCTCGCCCAACAGTCCCTGACTGATGCGCTTCATGACGGTCTCCTGGGTGGGCCCGTTCACGTTGTAGGGGTATTTCACCTTGGCATAGAGTGCGGCCACTTCGGGGGCGGCAAAGGCCATGCCGAGCCGCAGGGAGGCCATGCCCCATGCCTTCGAGAAGGTTTGGAGCACAATCAGGTTGGGGTGCCGCTGGAGGGCTGGCAGCATGGAGCCGCGGGGCGAAAAGTCCACATAGGCTTCGTCGACCACCACCATGCCCCTGAAGCGGTCGGCGAGCTGTTCGAGCCGGGAGGTGTCGAAGGCGTTGCCCGTGGGGTTGTTGGGCGAACAGATCCACAGCAGCTTGGTGTGGGTATCGGCGGCCTCCAGGAGGGCTTCGACGGGCAGGCTGTAGTCGGGGCCGAGGGGTACGGTGCGCAAGGCGACATGGTTGGTGTCGGCTGCCACCTGATAGACTCCATAGCTCGGCGCGATGGCCACGGCGTTGTCTGCGCCCGGCTCACAGAAGATGCGGAAGGTGAGGTCGATGGCTTCGTCACTGCCTGCGCCGCCCACGAACAGCTGTTCGGGCTGCACGCCCTTGAGTCGGGCAATGGCCTGCTTGAGGCGCAGCTGGTGGGGGTCGGGATAGCGGTTCACGCCATTGTCATAGGGGCTCTCGTTGGCATCGAGCCAGGTGTGTATGCTGCCGCCGCGACACTCGTCGCGGGCTGTGGAATAGGGTGCGAGCTGCCGGATGTTGGGGCGCACCCACGACAACACTTCGGTGATGGCCACGGCGGGCTGCAGGGCGGCTGCGGGTACGGCCTGACGGTCATCAGCGGCAGCCAAGCGTACGGTCACGGCGGCGGCATGGGCATCGAGTCCCTCGGCTTGTGCCATGGTGGTAATGGTGGGGGCGAGCGCGGCCAGTCCGGCGGGGCTGAGCTCCTGCCAGGTAATCTTGCGTTGGAAGCTGTCGATGTTCACACCGCTATAGGCCCGCGCCCAGCTGCCGGTGGGCAGGGTGTGGTTGGTGCCCGAAGCATAGTCGCCGGCACTCTCGGGCGAATAGTGGCCCAAGAAGATGCTGCCTGCGGCGGTGATGCGGGCGGCCACGCTGCGGGGCGAACGGGTGGCGATGATGAGGTGTTCGGCGGCATACTGGTTGGCAAAGGCGATGCGGCTGTCTTCGCTGTCGAGCACCACGATGCGGCTGTGGGCCAACGAGGCGGCCACTGAGTCGGCGCGGCTGAGCCACGCAGCCTGACGTTCGACTTCGGCTTCGACCTGCCGGGCCAATTCGGCACTGTGGCACACGAGCATGGCCTGGCTGTCGGGTCCGTGTTCGGCCTGCGAGAGCATGTCGGCTGCCACGAAGTCGGGTCGCGCACTGTCGTCGGCCATCACGAGCACCTCGCTCGGACCGGCCGGCATGTCGATAGCCACTTGGTTCTGGACCAGCTGCTTGGCTTTGGTGACATAGCGGTTGCCGGGACCGAAGATTTTGTCTACCCGGGGGATACTCTCGGTGCCGTAGGCCATGGCTGCCACGGCCTGCGCTCCGCCCACGCGGAACACGCGGTCGATGCCGCACAGGCGGGCGGCGCAGAGTATTTCGGGGGCAATGTGTCCGCTGCGGCCTTGGGGCGTACAGAGCACGACTTCGGGACAGCCCGCTATCTTGGCGGGCAGGGCGAGCATGAGCACGGTCGAGAAGAGGGGTGCCCTGCCGCCGGGTATGTAGAGGCCCACACGCTGCAAGGCCACGGCATGCTGTTCGCAGACCACGCCCGGCTGGGTTTCGACCTGCACGTCCTCTGGCAGCTGGGCTGCATGGAAGGCGCGGATGTTGCGGGCGGCCTGCTGCATGGCTCGCTTCACTTCGGGAGCGACGGCCTCCTCGGCCTGGCGCAGCTCGGCCTGAGTCACTTCGAGGGTGTCGAGTTCGGCCCCATCGAACTGGCGGGCGAAATCGTAGAGGGCGGCATCGCCCTGCTGCTGCACGCGGCTCACTATCTGCTGCACGCTGCGGGCTATGTCGTCGTCGGCCGGTATGTTACGTTCGGCCAGCCTCGGCCATTCGGCCACTGGCGGATTGAGTATGATGTCCATGGTTCCTACTGTTGATGAGGGATGATTAAAGCTATTGCTTGGGTTATGGGGGATTAGGTTAGGAACGGGCTGAAAGCCCAACAAGCGCTTAGCCCAGGGCGGCGCCCTGGGTAGGTAGACCGCCGCAAATGCGCCCTGCAAGGGCAAAAGCGTATATTCGCAACGCTTGTCATCAAACGCTTTTGCCCTTGCAGGGCGCACGTTATCGCCTCGTTCTACCCAGGGCGCTGCCCTGGGCTAAGTGCTTTTGGGCTTTCAGCCCGTGCCTTGAACCCTTGTTGACTGTCTGCAACTACTTGCGAAAGTTGAATAAGGTTATAATATTATAGGCAAGAAGTTCCGCCGCTCAATTTGTTACTTTATAACCTCATAACCTTATCTCTCATAACCAAGAAGAATAACCTCAGAAGGGCCTCCTCTTACCTTATCATATTCTCCAAGGCGAGCACCAGGATGCCTTCGGCACCCAGCGCCTTGAGCTGTTCTATCTTTTCCCAGAGTTCGGCTTCGCGAATCACGACGTGGAGCGAACACCACCCTTCGTCGGCCAAGGGGAGCACGGTCGGGCTGCGCATTCCCGGGATAAGGGCCACGGCCTCGGCAACCTTTTGCTTGGGAATGTTCATGAGCACGTATTTCATGCCGCGGCTTTCGACAATCGACGAGAAGCGGAATTGCAGCTTGTCGAGGTCGGCCTGCTTTTCGGGCGCAAGCTGCGGATGGGCGATGAGGGCTGCCTCGGAGTGGAACACCCTCTCCACCTCAACCAGACCGTTCTGGACCAGCGTGCCGCCGCTCGACACGATGTCGAAGATGGCGTCGGCCAGTCCCACGGCGGGGGCAATCTCTACCGAACCGGCTATTTCGTGGATCTCGGCCTTCACGCCGTGTTGCGTGAAGAAGTCGTGCAACACATGGGGGTAGGACGTGGCCACGCGCTTGCCGTTGAACCAGTCCAGGCCTCCGTAGCCGGCATCGCGGGGCACGGCCAGCGAAATGCGGCAGGCACCGAAGCCCAAGGGCATCACCACGCGCACGTCCTGCCGGCGCTCGGCCACTTCGTTCAGTCCCACAATGCCCACGTCGGCCACACCCATGGCCACGGCCTGGGGTATGTCGTCGTCGCGCAGATAGAGTACTTCGAGGGGAAATCCCGTGGCCTGCGCCACGAGTTTGCGTTTGCTTGCCGTCACATCTATGCCGGCATCGGCCAGCAGGGCCATGCTGTCTTCATTCAGCCGTCCCTTGGCCTGTATGGCTATTCTTATCATAGGTCTTTGGGGGTTGTCTGTGCTGCTTCCCCGATGTGGCGCACCACCAAGCGTGCAGCCAGACAGGGCGTTTCGGTTGCAGCATGCCGAGTTTAGCAGTGCAAAAATAGACATTTGTGTGTTTTTACAAATATTTCGTCACAGAAATCTATCTTTCCGCCTCCCGAAACGTTCTTTTCACTTCCGCGCGCCGCCTGCTGGACCCGGCTGCGCTCCTGTGCGTCACACCTCAACTACGGCACGTTTGTTCGATTTTTCTTTTTTAGTACATCTTTCGGGCAGGCGGCCTTGAATAATCCTTACCTTTGCCGCCTACATCATCATGTCACCTATATGATTCTGACTACACGAACCCTACTGGCTGCCGTCTGCGCCCTCATGGCCTGTGGGCTGCAAGCGCAAACGGCACTTACGCCCGACAGTTGCCGCAAGCTGGCTCTGGAGCGCAACAAGCAGTTAGCCATCAGCCAGACGGCCCTGCAGAAGGCGCACTTCGAACAGCAGGCCGCACGCACCAACTACCTGCCCAAGCTGAGCCTGACGGCCGGATATATGCGCACGGGCAAACAGGTGTCGCTGCTGAGCGACGAACAGAAGCACACGCTGAACAACCTCGGCACTTCGGCGGCGGGGGGCATCAGCCAGGCCGTACAGCAGTTTGCCACGCAACACCCTGACCTGCTCCCCCTGCTGCAAGGGCTCACGGCCTATCTGCCGGGGCTGGAACTGGCGGGCAACTCGCTGGGACAGCAGCTCACCGACGCGCTCCACACCGACACGCGCAACATGACGGCGGGACTCATCCTGCTCACACAGCCGCTCTACATGGGCGGCAAGATCAGGGCCTACGACCGCATCACGCAACTGCAACAGCAGGTGGCGGCCGACCAGCTGCGTGCCGACCGCAACGAGGTGGTGCTGGCTGTTGACCAGGCTTACTGGCAGACCGTCTCGCTCGCCAACAAGCAGCGGTTGGCCACGCAATACCGCGACATGCTGGCCCACCTCGACAGCGACATGGCCAAAATGGTGGCCGAGGGGGTGGCTACGCGCAGCAACGCGCTCTCGGTGGGCGTGAAGCTGAACGAGGCCGAGATGACGCTGGCCAAGGTGGACGACGCGCTCACGCTCTCGCGCATGTTGCTGTGCCAGCTCTGCGGACTGCCGTTGGACTCCAAACCCAGTCTGGCCGACGAGCAGCGGGCGTGTCTGGAGGCCGACGAGTCGCCGCTCGCGCCCGATGTCGATGCGGCCCTGCGCAACCGTCCCGAACTGGGACAGCTCGCCACGGCCCACGAGATTTACGCCGAGAAGGTAAAAATCGAACGCTCGGCCTTCCTGCCGCAGGTGGCCCTCACGGCGGGCTACTTGGTGTCGAATCCGAACGTGTTCAACAGCTTTGAGCGCAAGTTCAACGGCACGTGGGGCATCGGGGTGATGCTGAAAATGCCGGTGTGGAACTGGGGCGAGGGCAAATACAAGGTGCGGGCCGCACGGGCCGAGGCTGCCATGGCCGCCCTGCGCCGCGACGAGGTGTGCGAGCAGGTGGAACTGCAGGTCACACAGGAGGCTTTCCGCGTGAATGAGGCGGTGCGCAAGCTGCATCTGAGCGTGCGCAACCTCGACAAGGCCGAAGAGAACCTCCGCACGGCGCAGGTGGGATTTGCCGAAGGGGTCATCAACACCTCCGACCTGCTGGCGGCCCAAACGGCCTGGCTGCAAGCGCACAGCGACAAGATTGACGCACAAATCGACACGAAGCTCTGCCGCGCCGCCTACGCCAAGGCCATCGGCCTGTAGGCGGGCAAACTTTAAGTATTAAGTGTTAGTGATTAGTGATTAAGTAGCCTTATCGCTTATAAGACTCAAGAAGGAACTTAATCACTAATACCTAACACCTGAATAACACTTAATCACTAATCACTAACACTTAATACTTAAAGAAAAGGCCTCAACCATACCCTCCAGTAACAACAAAAAATCTTCTTCCAGATATGTCTGCACAAAAACCCAACTTCCTGCCCGCTATCCTGGTTCTTGCGGGCGTAGTGCTGCTGGCTGCCATCGGCGGCCTGTATGCCTTCAGCGAAACCGACGAGACCATACAGGGTCAGGCCGATGTCACCGAATACCGCGTGTCGAGCAAGGTGCCGGGCCGCATCCTGAAGTATTATGTAAAGGAGGGCCAGGCGGTCCACGCCGGCGACACGCTGGCCGTGCTCGAAGCTCCCGACGTGACGGCCAAGATGGCTCAAGCACGGGCGGCCGAACAGATGGCCGAGGCCCAGAACCGCAAGGCCGAGAAGGGCGCGCGCCAGGAGCAGATTGCAGCTGCCTACGAAATGTGGCAGAAGGCCAAGGCCGGAGCCGACATTGCCCAGAAGACCTTCGACCGCGTCAGGCGGCTCCACGAGCAGGGGGTCATGACGGCCCAAAAGCTCGACGAGGCCACCGCCAACCTCAACGCCTCAGTGGCCACCGAGAAGGCGGCCAAGGCGCAGTACGACATGGCGCGCAACGGGGCCGAGCGTGAGGACAAGGAGGCGGCGGCCGCCATGGTGAGCCGTGCCCAAGGGGCCGTGAGCGAGGTGGACTCCTACCTGCGCGAAACGGTACTGACGGCCTCGGCCGACGGCGAAGTGACCGAGATATTCCCGCAGGTGGGCGAACTCGTGGGCACGGGCGCGCCCATCATGAACATTGCCCTCATGCACGACATGTGGGTCTCGTTCAACGTGCGCGAGGACCTGCTCCAGGCTTTCCCCATGAACGGCACCGTCGAGGCCACCGTGCCCGCGTTGGGCGACCGTCAGGTGCGGCTCAAGGTCTACTACATGAAGGACCTCGGTTCCTACGCCGCCTGGAAGGCGACCAAGACGACGGGCCAGTTCGACCGCAAGACCTTCGAAGTGAAGGCCGCGCCCGTCGAAGCTGTTGAAGGCCTGCGTCCGGGCATGAGCGTGCTGCTGCAACAGGCTGCCGAATAGTGCCCCACTCCACCCCTCTAATCCTCACACGCTATGAAGTTCCCATTCCTGCGCGAGTGGCGGCGTATGCTGCGCCAGCCCATCTATGCCTTTGGCATGGTGGCGGCCCCGCTGCTCTGCTGCCTGTTCTTCACCTCGCTCATGTCGGAAGGCCTGCCCGAGAAGCTGCCGTTAGGCTTGGTCGATGAGGACAACTCCGCCACGAGCCGCAACATCGCGCGTAACCTCGACGCCTTCCAGATGGTCAACGTGGCCCGCGTATATGCCAACGTGGGCGAGGCACGGCGCGCCATGCAGCAGGGAGAGGTCTACGGCTTCTACCTCATTCCCCACGGCACAGCCTCCGAGGCCAACCGCCAGCGCGTACCTACCGTGTCGTTCTACACCAACCACTCCTACCTCGTGGCCGGCTCGCTCCTCTACCGCGACATGCGCATGATGTCGGAGCTGGCCTCGGGTGCGGCCTCGCGGTCGGTGCTCTATGCCAAAGGAGCTACCGAACGCCAGGCCATGGCCTACCTGCAACCCGTCGTCATCGACATGCACGCGGTGGGCAACCCGTGGCTCAACTACAGCATCTACCTCTCGAACCTGCTCATTCCGGGCGTGCTCGGCCTCTTCATCTTCATGATTACCGTCTACAGTCTGGGCACCGAACTGAAGTTCAACACAGCGCGGGCTCTGCTGCGGCGATCCGGCGGCTCCACGGCGGCTGCCCTCACGGGCAAGCTCCTGCCGCAGCTGCTGGTGTTCCTCCTAACCGGCACGGTGTGCGTGTGGTGGCTCTACGGCCACCTGCACTTCCCCTGCCACTGCGGGCTGCCACGCATGTGGCTCATCATGGTCCTCTTCGTAGTGGGCTGCCAAGGATTGGGCGTATTCATGTTCACGATGCTCCCCACGCTGCGTCTGGGCCTGTCGTTCGCCTCGCTGTGGGGCGTCATTTCGTTCAGCATCTGCGGCATGTCGTTTCCGTGTATGGCCATGCACCCCATCCTGCAGGGCTTGGCCTGGCTGTTCCCGCTGCGCCATTACTACCTGCTCTACGTGAACAGTGCGCTCAACGGCTACGCCCTGCAGAATGCCTGGCCCTACGTGCTGTGCCTGCTCGCCTTCGCCCTGCTCCCCCTGCTCTGCCTGCCGCGACTGGGCAAGGTGCTCAGGGAATACGCCTATCTGCCGTAGGAACACTATGTTTCAGTTGAGAGTTTATAGCTTAAAGTTTATAAGAATAGTCACTGAACGACTGATGACTGCGCTTCATAGTAACCTGATTGACTCTAAACTCTTCGGCTTTCAGCTAAAACATCAACCTCATAACTTGATTACCCAATCATCCCCCATGAACTACTGGAAACAAGCCCTTTCGGACTGGAACCACCTGTTTCGCGAAGAGCTGCTCGGTGTCTTCAAAGACCAGGGCGTGCTCATTTTCTGCCTGCTCGTACCTTTGGGCTACCCGTTGCTCTACGCCTTCATCTATACCAACGAGGTGCTCCACGAGCTGCCCGTGGCCGTGGTCGACGACTGCCGCAGCACGCAGAGCCGCGAGTTCCTGCGCCATCTGGATGCCACGTCCGACGTGCGAATCACCGCCTACTGTGCCGACATGGCCGAAGCGCAGGAGCTGGTCAAACGGCGCGAAGCCTACGGTGCGGTCTGCGTGCCCCGCGACTTCAGCCGGCGGCTGGCCCGCGGCGAACAAGTGGCCGTGAGTGCCTACTCCGACCTCGGCGGTATGCTCTATTATAAAGCGGTGCTCACAGCCGCCACCAACGCCAGCCTCGACCTGAACGCGCAAATCAAGGTGAAGCGCGCGGGCGGCACGACCGCCGAACAGGACCAGGTCGCCGAACACCCCATCACCTACCAGGAGGTGTCGGTCTTCAACCCGCAGAACGGCTTTGCCACCTTCCTCATTCCCGCCGTGCTGGTGCTCATCATCCAGCAGACCCTGCTGCTCGGCGTGGGCATGGCAGCCGGCACAGCGCGGGAGCAGAACCGCTTCCGCTCGCTCGTGCCCTTCGGCCGCCAGCGCCGCGGCATGCTGCGCATCGTGTGGGCCAAGTCGCTGGCCTACCTGCTCGTCTACATTCCCATCTCGGTCTATGTGTTGGGCGTGGTGCCCCACCTGTTCCAGCTGTCACAGCTGGGCCGTCCGGCCGACATGGCCCTCTTCATGCTCCCCTACGTCGTGGCCTGCATCTTCTTTGCCATGACGGTGAGCGCGCTGGTGCGCAACCGCGAAATGTGCATTCTGCTCATTGTGTTCACCTCGGTGCCGCTGCTTTTCATCTCGGGCCTGTCGTGGCCGAGCAGCGCGGTTTCGGCAGTGTGGAAGACCATCGGCTACATTTTCCCCTCCACCTTCGGCATCAAGGGTTTCGTGGCTATCAACAACATGGGCGCGCCGCTGGGCGACCTCCGTCAGGAGTGGACCATGCTGTGGCTTCAGGCAGCGGTCTACTGCCTCACCACCTGCGTGGTCTACCGCGCCTCGATTCTCCACTCGCGCCAGCGACTGTTGCAGGCCTGGCAAGCCGCCCGCCTGCGCCGCAGGCAACTGCGCTCCCACTCCACAGAACATGTGTGAAAACAACTCGGCACTTAGGTTTTTCTAAGTGCCGAGTTGTTTTTTCTACATGCCGAGTTGTTTTCACAAAGTGCCGAGTTGTTTTTCCCCCATGCGGCAGGGGGGCTGCGGCTGTGCCCAACAAATAAATTTGGCCACCTTCACCTGCCACCGTACGGTGGGGCGAAAGTGGCCAAACAAACAATTAAACAATACGATTGTTGTCTGTCTGAATGCGGACGGCCTTATGCCTTCACGCGGTTGAGGTAAGAACCGTCGCGGGTGTCAACTTCGATGGTCTCACCTTCATTGATGAACAGGGGCACGCGCACCTCAACGCCCGTTTCGAGCTTGGCGGGCTTGGTGGTGTTGGTGGCGGTGTCGCCCTTCAGGCCCGGTTCGGTGTAGACAATCTTGAGCTGCGTCTTCACGGGCATTTCAGCATAGAGGATGGTCTCGGTCGAAGCGTCGCTCACCACCTCACACACGTCGCCCTCCTTCATGAAGTCGACGCCCGTGATGAGACCGCGCTCGATAATCACATCGTCCCAAGTCTCCTGGTTCAGGAAGTGGTACTGGTCGCCTTCGGCATACGAGAACTGGAAGGGGCGGCGTTCTACGCGCACGTCTTCGAGAGCCTCACCGATGTTGAAGCGACGTTCGAGCACACGGCCGCTCACTACGTCCTTCAGCGTGGTGCGCATGATGGTGTTACCCTTACCGGGCTTTACGTGGAGGAAGTCGATGCAGAAGTAGAGCTTGCCGTCGAGGCGGATGCAGGTGCCCTTCTTGATGTCTTGTGATTTAATCATGGGGTTGTTTATGTAATGTATTGGTTTTGCGGGCGCAAAATTACGTCTTTTTTATCAAAGTCAAAAGAATGCAACCCCTAAATTGCCCTGTAACGGCCATTTCGCCCACTGAGAAAAATAGAAAATGAAGCTTTGCATAAAATTGGCGGCGTTCGGCAAAGCTCAAGCGAGCTTGGCTCTGCACTCACTTGCACAATTTTTCATTTTGCACTTCTCTCGCCTTGAACTACTTTTTGATAAAGTAGGCGGCGGCTCGGAAGTGCAAAATGCAAAACTTTCAGCTTTTCATTTTGCACTTCTCTCGCCTTGCACTACTTTTGCCCTATGAAATATTCATTCATCATCCCCGTATACAACCGCCCCGACGAGGCACGCGAGCTGCTCGAAAGCCTCAACCGCCAGACACTGCGCGACTTCGAAGTGCTGGTCGTGGAGGACGGTTCGCAGCTTCCCTGCCGCGATGTGGCCGAGGCGTATGCCGCCCAAATGCCGGTGCGCTACTTCACCAAGCCCAACTCGGGACCGGGACAGACGCGCAACTTCGGCGTGGAGCGCGCTGAGGGCGACTATGTGCTGATTCTCGACTCCGACGCCGTGCTGCCCGAAGGCTATCTGGCTGCGGTCGATGCCGAACTCCAGGCCTGCCCCTGCGATGCCTTCGGCGGACCGGACCGGGCGCACGCCTCGTTCACCCCGATGCAGAAGGCCATCAACTATGCCATGACCTCCTTCTTCACCACAGGGGGCATACGCGGCGGCAAGAAGAAGATGGACAAGTTCTATCCGCGCTCGTTCAACATGGGCTGCCGCCGCACGGTCTACAACGCGCTGGGCGGTTTCTCGGCCATGCGCTTCGGCGAGGACATCGACTTCTCGACCCGCATATTCAAGGGAGGCTACAGCTGCCGCCTCTTTCCCGAAGCCTGGGTGTGGCACAAGCGGCGCACCGACCTGCGCAAGTTCTTCAAGC
>CALZRA010000038.1 GCA_945828345.1 uncultured Bacteroidales bacterium | reverse complement strand
CAACAAATAGTTCGGTCTCCTACCAAATTATTCCCCATTAAATTTCTACTGGGCCCATTGAACGCCTCATTGCTCCTAAGTTTTCTTGGGTTATGCGTTTGCTGCCCCTTCTTTAAGTGCATTGAACGCTTGCATTCACACATTTATCCAAAATCATGCACTGGGATTTCGGCTTGAGCCGTTTTTAGAGCGACCGACTGAACCTGCGCAAAGTCTGGGGCACGCCGCACCGCAGCCCAAAACTAAAAAAGGACACTGCCGAAGCAATGTCCTTCAAGTGACTCCTATAGGATTCAAACCTATAACCTTCTGATCCGTAGTCAGATGCTCTATTCAGTTGAGCTAAGGAGCCAAGTGGCTGATTACGGGAATCTGTTGTCTGTGTGACTCCTATAGGATTCAAACCTATAACCTTCTGATCCGTAGTCAGATGCTCTATTCAGTTGAGCTAAGGAGCCGGGACCTTGCAACGTATCTGCTGCAACGAAGTGACTCCTATAGGATTCAAACCTATAACCTTCTGATCCGTAGTCAGATGCTCTATTCAGTTGAGCTAAGGAGCCAAGTCCATTATATATAGCGGTTTCCCGAGAGATTCCGCTATTCCTTGAGCCGAAAGCCGGACTCGAACCGGCGACCCTTTCATTACGAATGAAATGCTCTACCAACTGAGCTATTTCGGCATTTTTTCGTTTTGCGAGTGCAAAGGTACGGCTTTTTTCGAACGTGCCAAATTTTTCCCCGTTTTTTTTGCCGTTCCATGCATTTTCAAGGATAAAGCTGCGGGAGCCGGCAGGTTGCCGGGCGGCACTGGTGAGACAGAAGATGCCGCTGTGTATGGCCTGAAGCCGGGCGTTTGGTCCGTCCGCAAGAAGGCTGTTGGAGCGAACGCCCCGACCTTCTTACAGCCAGCCATTCAGGCTTTCAGCGGCGCGTTCTTCATTTCTCCCCACAAACTTTAAACAGAGCTTTGCGTTTCATCAAAACCATTTTTGTAGCTTTGCAGCCACAATCATCTAACACTACTTCTATGAACAATACGTCAAGGGGAGTTTGGGGTGTGCTTGGTGCACCATTCCGGATAGCCGGCAAGGTATTGCGTGCTTGCTGGCGATGGTACAGAGGCCAGTTTGCAGGCAGGCCCTGGTGGTACAAATGCATCACGGCCGTATGGTCGTTCTTTGTATTTGTCGCCTTCTACTGTTTTGCCGTTGTGTTCAACCTGTTCTGGCTTTTCGGCAAGTCACCGTCCACGAGCGACATTCTGAACCCCAAGACGGCAGCCGCATCCGAAATCTACAGTGCTGACGGCAAGCTGCTGGGCAAGTTCTTCAACGAGAACCGTTCGCCCGTTCCCTACGATTCCATCAGCCCCGTGTTCTTCCAGGCCCTCATTGCCACCGAGGACGAACGCTTCTACCAGCACCATGGCATCGACTACCAGGGCCTGTTTGCCGCTGCCAAGGATGCAGCCCAAGGCAAGGCCCGCGGTGCATCGACCATCACGCAGCAGCTGGTCAAGAACATGTTCAGGGTGCGCACACACTATTCCACGGGCCTGCTGGGCAAGATTCCGGGCGTGGGTATCCTGGTGATGAAGAGCAAGGAGATGATTATCGCCACCGAAATCGAAATGCTCTGCAGCAAGCAGGAAATCCTCGAAATGTATGCCAACACCGTCGATTTCGGCTCGAACGCCTTCGGCATCAAGACAGCAGCCAAGACCTACTTCAACACCACGCCCCAAAAGCTCAAGCCCGAAGAGGCTGCCGTGCTGGTGGGACTGCTCAAGGCCACCTCGGCCTATAATCCGCGCATCAATCCGCAAAATTCCCTGAAGCGGCGCAACGTGGTGTTGAACAACATGTATACCCACCGCGCCCAGCTGAAAGCCCTGTTCGGCGAGGCTGCCATAGCCGACGAGGCTACGCTCAAGCAGCTTTCGGACCTCCCCATACGCCTCAACTTCAACGTGGAGAGTGCCTACGACGGCAAGGCCCTCTACTTCCGCGAAGCCGTGAAGGAGTATATCGAAGAGCATTGTCCCGACCTCGATGTCTACTCCGACGGCCTGAAAATCTACACCACGCTCGACTCGCGTATGCAGGCATACGCCGAACAGTCCGTGCGCGAACAGATGCGCAAGATACAGCAGAGCTTCGACCGCCACTGGAAAGGGCTGGGCGACCCCTGGCGTGACGAGAAGGGACAGCTCATACCGGGCTTCATCGAGGACAAGGTGCGCAAGACCGATGCCTACAAGGTGTTGCAGGCACGCTATCCCAATGACCCCGACTCGGTAGAATACTACATCAACAAGCCCCACAAGGTCAAGCTCTTCAGCTACGACGGCGAGAAGGAACTGTTCATGTCGACCGTCGATTCCCTGCGCTACATGGTCAAGTTCATGCACACAGGCTTGGTGGCCATGGAACCCGAAACGGGCCACGTCAAAGCTTACGTAGGCGACATCGACTTCAACACCTGGAAGTATGACAAGGTCAAGTCCATGCGCCAGCCCGGTTCGACCTTCAAACTCTTTGTCTATGCCACTGCTATGAAGCAGGGGGCCAAGCCCTCCGACTGCCGCCGCGACACTTACATCCGCATGGACGTGTACGACAAGAAGCGCGACACCATGACGGTATGGCAGCCACACAATGCCAACGGCCGCTACTCCGAAGCCAACCTGCCCTTGCGGTCGGCCTTTGCCCAGAGCGTCAACACCATTGCCGTGAAACTGGGTCAGGAAGTGGGCATCTTCAACGTCATTCAGACCGCGCAGGATATGGGCATACTCTCCCCGCTCGACGATGCGCCTTCGCTGGCCTTGGGTTCGAGCGACGTGAACCTGTTTGAGCTGGTCAACGCCTACGGCACAGTGGCCAACAATGGCATCCACGTAGAACCGGTGTTGGTCACGAAGATTGTCGATGCCGAAGGTTCGGTCGTGTATGAAGGCTACGGCGAACAAAAGCGCGCACTGGACGAGAAGGCCGCCTTCTACATGCAGAAGCTGCTCGAAGCCGGCGTACGCGACGGTGGTGGCACCTCGCAGACCTTGGCCGCAGGCATGTATTTAGGTCCGTTCGCCTCGCGGCTCGACATGGGCGGCAAGACCGGTACATCCAACAACCACTCCGATGCCTGGTTCGTGGGTGTCACACCCAGCTTGGTGGCCGGAGCCTGGGTAGGCGGCGAATACCGCAGCATACACTTCCGCACCGGAGCACTCGGCCAGGGAAGCCGCACGGCATTGCCTATCGTGGCCCAGTTCATGCGCTCCGTAATGGACGACACCTCGTTGGGCAGCAAGTATCTGCGCAAATACGGCGACCCGCCTGCCGACATCGACGCCTCTTCTTACCAAGCCACCTACACGCCCCGTGCTGCCGAACCCGACTCGCTATCTGCTGACTCGTTGGACATGGCTGCCGAAGACCCCGTTGATGATTTGATGGAGGACAACCAGAGCAAAGCGGCCGACGAACAAGGAGAGGCAGCGAAGCCTGTCGAACCGGCTGCACAACCGGCACAAACGAAAGAAGCCGGCAAGACCGACAACCTGTTTGACTGACCGCCAGCAGGCTGCCTTACCGGGCAACAACCACTCACCTACTCCTATATATATAAGGAATTCAAGCTTCGCAAGCTCTCGCAATGAGTTTACAAGCGTTCAAGGCACGCCCTTTCGGGGCGTGCCTTGAACGCTTGTAAAGCAACCAGAAGAGCTTGAGATACTTGAATAAGGAATCATTGCCGTGCGGATGGAATCGTGAACGTCTGGTTCCGATACCATCCGCATGGCCTTTCTGTAGACGGTGAACTGGGAGCGCAGGCATCCTGCCTGCTGTTTTTTGAAGCTGGCGATGCCTGCTCACCCCTCTGCTCCCCTTATACGAAAGCACACAGTTCCTGTTACCCCCTGACAAAATGAGGATAGTCATCCTCGCCTAACTGTGGCGCATACTCAAAGCCCTCGTAGCTGAAAGCTTTCAGTTCGTCGGGCATGACGAGCCGGTTCTGGAGCATGAACCTCACCATCGCGCCCCGACACGCCTTGGCCCACACAGCCTGCACCTTCAACCTGCCGTCACGTTGGCGTACATAAAAGAGCGGATGAACGACACGCACCTCCTGCCCGACACGTCTCCAGTCGAAGAGGTGCTCGTACTCCTCAGTTGAGAGATGCACGAGAATGCCGTCGTCAGCCTTCACACTTTCGATGAGCAGGTCAGTCAGCTTGTCCTTCCAAAACTGGTTGACAGGCTTGCCGTGAGTTGCCTCCATTGAGACGCAATGTTCCATGCGGTAAGGCACAATGCCGTCCATGGGGCGAAGCAGGCCATACAGGAAACAGGTAATCCAAAGGTGTTGCTGTGCGAACGACAGCGCCTCATCGTCCAGGGTGTTCGCCCGAAGATGCTTGTAAGCCTGACCATTGTAGGCCAGGATGGCTGGCATCTTCTCGGCACAATGGAAAGTCTGGTAGCGCTGCCAGTTCTCTGCCGCCAGCTTCCGGCTACAATCCAGCTGGCGGGCCAGTTCTTCTACATCCATACGCGCCATTCCGGCGGCCAGTTCGTTGGCCACAGCCTGAAAGAGCGGAACAGAAAGCGGACTGCGTCCGGCCTTCCCAAACATTATCTTGGCGTTTGCCAGCAGTATCTGCATAGGTCGTCGTTATTTAGGGGTGTTCTATAAATTAGGTTTTAAAGAACGCCTCATGAGTGATTCCATTGTTTTTGTTCATTAATCGATAGGGGTTATGCCGCAAAGTTAGGAAGAAAATCGTTCCCCTATCCCTTTTTCTCGCCCAATCTTCCGACCTATCCGTATCAGTCCGCTGAACAGCAGCATGTGCTGTTCTGCGGACGTAACGTGGTCAACTGCATGAACGACCACCGTTTCTCCCCTGAGTTTTTCATATCCGAGGGATGATATATTTTTGGGGTAACGGATCAAAGTAATGAAGCAAAGCCCCAAACAACTGGAGTCGGGACAAGAGGCGACAGTACACAGGGAGGGCGGGCAAAGGCCCGACAAAATATTTTGAAGCTAACCTTTACCCGTTATGTTCCTCTTCTTATACGCTTTTTTAAAGTCGTAAAAATCGTTCAACCCTTCAGCCATGATCAGCCCAGATACAAGCAAGCAGTCCCTTCACAAGGCTTGGCTTAGGTAAAACAAAGCCTGGCTCAGGCGTGACAACTCGACGAGTTGTCTCACCCAAGCCTGGACTTGTTTGCATGAAATCAGGGGAATAGGAAAACAGGAGTCACGCTGAAAGGAAAAGTTACGCGGGGCTACACCTGCAAGGTCATGCCTTCATTGGCCAACAGCGTGTCGGGAAACACCTGGCGGGCCTCGTTGAGCAGACATTGCTCATCGGAATAACGCGAAGAATAATGGCCTATGAGCAGCCGTTTCACACCTGCTTCCTTGGCTAACAATGCAGCCTGACGGGCTGTAGAGTGGCAGGTTTCAGCAGCGCGTGCGGCCAGGTCTTCGCCAAAGGTGGCTTCATGATAGAGCAGGTCAACGCCCGACAGCAAGGGAGCATTGGCAGGCAGGTAGGATGTGTCGGAACAGTAGGCATAGCTGCGCGGCGGGTCAGCCGGAATGACCAGCTCTTCGTGGGCGTAATGCCGCCCCTCGGGCGTAGTCCAACCTTCGCCCTGCTTGATACCGTTGATGGCGTAGTAGGGAATCTGCAAGAAGTCTATCATGTCGCGCCGGATGTGCGGCAAGAGGGGCGTTTCGCGAAATAAGAAGCCGCAGCTGGGCACCCGATGCCGCAACGGTATGCTCCACACCTGTACGGAACGGTCGGCAAAGACTAACTGCGACTCGTTGCCCTCTGGCAGCGGATGAAACACGACTTCGAAATGGATGCCCGTACAGAAGAAGTCGAGCCACGGACGCAGCAGCCCCTCCAACGGCGCATGGGCATAGAGGTGCATCGGCGAGGTGCGTCCCGACAACGAGAGAGTTGAAAGCAAACCTATCAGACCAAAAAGATGATCGCCGTGTAAATGACTGAGAAAGATGTGGTTGAGCCGTGAAAAGCTCTGGCGCGCACGCTGAAATTGCAGCTGCGTGCCCTCGCCACAGTCTATGAGATAGAGCTTCTCACGAAGGTTTACCAACTGGGCCGACGGGTTATGACGCTGGGTGGGCTTGGCACTTCCACACCCCAAAATGTGGACATCGAACTTTTCCATGCCGCAAAAATAGCCATATCAGCAGGAAAAGTGTAATTTTGCCTCTTGTTTTTTAGGGGGCTACATTGTGCCCTACCCCATATATTGATCAAAACCATGCACACCCGACAAGAAAAGATGGAGGCCTTTGGCCGCCTGCTCGACGTGCTCGACACGCTGCGCGAGAAATGTCCGTGGGACCGCAAGCAGACCAACGAGAGCCTGCGGCCCAATACGATTGAGGAAACCTATGAGCTTTGCGACGCCCTGATGCGCGGCGAAACCAAGGATATTTGCAAGGAACTGGGCGACGTGCTGCTGCACGTGTGCTTCTATGCCAAGATTGCCGACGAGAAGGAACAGTTCGACATAGCCGACGTGTGCCACGCACTGTGCGACAAACTGATTTTCCGCCACCCACACGTTTATCCTCCCCAGGGCGAAACGGCCACCCAAGCCGAAACGGCACAACAGGTCATACAGCAGTGGGAGCTGATCAAGCAGAAGGAGAAGGACGGCAACAAGACCGTGCTCTCCGGCGTGCCCGCGGCCCTGCCCTCGCTCATCAAAGCCTACCGCATACAGGACAAGGCCCGCAACGTGGGCTTTGACTGGGAAGAACGCTCACAGGTGTGGGAGAAGGTGAAGGAAGAACTGGCCGAATTTGAAGCTGAGGTGGAACACATGGACAAGGACAAAGCCGAAGCCGAATTTGGCGATGTGCTGTTCAGCCTCATCAACGCGGCCCGGCTCTACAAGATCAATCCCGACAACGCACTGGAACGCACCAACCAGAAGTTCACGGCCCGCTTCAATTATCTCGAAGCGCACACGCTGAAGCAAGGAAGGCAACTCACCGATATGACGCTGGCCGAAATGGACGAAATCTGGGAAGAAGCCAAGCGCGTATTGGGAAAATAAAGCCTTCAGTTGAGAGTCGAGAGTTTTGAGTTTATAACCATGTTGACTGAACGGCTGAGCCGTTCGCCCCAGGATTATAAAAAAGCGTATCATGCCGTCTACCCTATCCGGGCAGTGCCAAGCTTACGTGCTCTACCGCACGCCACACAGCACTTCCTATCATCATATCAGGCAATACTCCGCCCCCCTCTGTGTGAACACGCTGCAAGCACTTCCGCCGACGGGAGGCTATGTAGTGATGCCCTTTCGGGTAACGGCTGAAACGCCCATCGTGTTCATCATTCCCGATGAGGCGGACTACCTGCCGCTCGACACCTCCAACCTGCCTGCCGCACCCGCAAAGGCCTTCCGCACCGATGAAGCCGAACGCTTCAGACTCTACCAGAAGGCCTTCGAAGCGGCACACGCCCGGTTGGAACGCGGCGAACTGACCAAGGTGGTGCTGTCGCGAAGGCTGCGCCTGCAAGGAGCGGACTTTGATCCGCACCGCCTGTTTGCCAAAGCCTGCCAGCTGCGCCCCGACTGCTTCGTGGCATTGTGGTACACCCCACAGACGGGACACTGGATTGTGGCTACGCCCGAACCCCTGCTGGAACGCCTCGGCACACAGTGGCACACGGTAGCACTGGCCGGAACGCTGCCCTACGCAGCCGACACGCCGCCGCAGTGGAACGACAAGAACCGAAAGGAACAGGCCATCGTGGCCGACTTCGTGGCTGCACAGCTGCAAGGACTGGCAACCGACGTACAGCTGTCGGCAACCTACAGCCGAAGGGCCGGAAACATCCAGCACCTGTGTACGGACTTCAGCTTCACGCTGCCCGAGCCGGATGACGTGTGCAAGCTCCTGTTGCGCCTTCACCCCACCCCAGCCGTATGCGGCGTGCCCCGCGAAACAGCGCTGGCCGCCATTGCAGCTGACGAAGACAGCAGCCGACGCTACTATGCCGGCTTCAGCGGTCCGCTCGGCCTGCAAGGCGAAACCCGCCTGTATGTGTCGCTGCGCTGCATGGCCTTCGACCAGACAGAGGCCACCCTCTATGCCGGCGGAGGCATCATGCCCGGCAGCAAGCTGGCTGACGAGTGGGAGGAAACTTGCCGCAAAATGCAGACCATGATGGGGGTGCTGTAAAGAAAGCTGCTGCCAGCTGCGTCCTATCTCCCCTCCCTTGAGCGCGCATGACCACCGTTCCCGGCAGTTCAGCTGCCGGCCCACAGCTCCCCTTATCTCCCAACCCAGCGCATGACCACCGTTCCCGGCAGTTCAGCTGCCGGGCCCACAGCTCCCCTTCCCCTTCAAGCCCCCAATACCCCCAACACCGCCACCCCATGTACGCCCACTTCCCGCAAACCAACCAGCTGACCGCCCTGCTACAGGCGCACGGCATCACCGACGTAGTCGCCTGCCCCGGTTCGCGCAATGCTCCCCTGCTGCACGACTTCAAGCAGGCGGGGCTGTGCCTGCATGCCGTGACCGACGAGCGCAGCGCAGCCTTCGTGGCTCTGGGCATCGGTTTGGCCACCGAAAGAGCCACTGCCGTTTGCGTCACATCAGGCTCCGCCCTGCTGGCCACCCTACCCGCTGTGGCCGAAGCCTACTACCGTCACAGGCCGCTGTTAGTCGTTTCGGCTGACCGTCCGGCCCAATGGATTGGCCAATACGACGGGCAGACACTACCCCAGCGTGGTGCCCTGCAGCCCTATGCCCTGACCTTCGACCTCTTCGAGCCTCATACTTCCGAACTACACTGGGCCAACAACCGCCTGATCAACGCCGCCCTGCTGGCCCTGCGTGAAGCTGGAGGCGGTCCGGCCCACCTGAACGTGCCGCTGTCCGAACCGCTGTTCGATTTCACCACTGAAACCCTGCCCCAAGAGCGGGCCATCAGCCGCATCACGCCCGCTGCCCACAGACCCTTGCCCCAAGAGCTGGTACAACACATAGCCGAAGCGCGCTTGCCGGCCCTGATTGTGGGACAGTATGAAGAGGGCGACCTGCGTGCTGTGTCCGAAGCACTCGACCGGCAGGAACAGCTGTTGGTGTTGCCCGAAATCCTGGCCGACATCAAAGGCTCGCTGCGCATGGAAGTCTTCGACAACCTGCCTGACAACCGGCCGGACCTCCTGCCCGACCTCGTGCTGCAAGCAGGCGGAAACTTCATCCACAAGCGATTCAAACAAAAGCTGCGGCAAAGCAGCTGTCGGGTCATCCGCCTGTCACTCGACCGCGAGCTGACCGACACTTTCTGTCATCTCGACACAGAGGTGGCGTGTGCGCCGCTGCCCGTGCTGCAACAGTTGGCAGCCGAGCTGCCGGCCCGCCACGAAGGGGTGAGACGCGCACAAGCCTTCTACCAGCAGGCGTGTCTGCGCTACAGGCTGCCTGTACCCTCAACCGAGAGCAGCATGATGCAGGCATTCGGTGCCTTGCGCACAGTGCTGTCCGAAACCTCCACCGGCTATACGTTGCATTTGGGCAACAGCAGCACGGTGCGGGTTGCCTCGCGCATCTTCGAAAGCGGCGATTTCCCCATCTTCGCCAACCGGGGCACCAACGGGATTGAGGGCAGCCTGTCGACAGCCGTGGGCTACGCGCTGAAAATGTGGGGACCGAGTATCGTGGTGCTGGGTGACCTGAGTTTCTTCTACGATGCCAATGCGCTGTGGAACACCCACCTGCCGCCCAACCTGCGCATCCTGCTGCTCAACAACCATGGCGGCGGCATATTCCACCAACTGCCGGGGCTGGCCGACTCGCCGGCCATGGGTGAGTTCATCTCAGCCGGCAGACAGCCTTTTACGGCCGAAGGCCTGGCCCGCACCTTCAACCTGGACTACCACTGCGTGGAAAGCACTGAGGCATTTGTGCCCGCCATGCGGCAATGGCTTCAGGCAGAAGGACGTGCCCAATTGCTCGAAGTGGCGTTGCCGCCTTGTCCCTGACCCGTTTCTGAACTGACAACCTGAAAAAAAGATATCACTATGAGAGAATGGAAACCTATCAAGAAGTACGAAGAAATACTGTTTGACGAGTGGAGCGGCATTGCCCGCATCACCCTGAACCGCCCGCGCTACCGCAATGCCTTTACGCCCCTCACCGTGGCCGAAATGTCGGATGCACTGCGCTATTGCCGCGAAGCACAGCACATTGGTGTCGTGGTGCTGACCGGAGCCGGCGACAAGGCCTTCTGCTCGGGAGGCGACATGCATGTAAAGGGCCGTGGCGGCTATGTAGGCGGCGACGGCGTGCCCCGCCTGAACGTGCTGGACGTACAGAAGCAGATACGCTCGCTGCCGAAACCCGTCATCGCCATGGTAAACGGCTATGCCATTGGCGGCGGCCACGTGCTGCACCTGGTATGTGACCTGACCATTGCTTCGGAAAACGCCATCTTCGGACAGACAGGACCTAAGGTCGGCTCCTTCGATGCCGGCTTCGGGGCTTCCTATCTGGCACGCATCGTGGGGCAGAAGAAAGCACGCGAAATATGGTTCCTGTGCCGACAGTATTCGGCTGCCGAGGCTCTCGAAATGGGCATGGTCAACAAGGTCGTGCCGTTTGACCAGTTAGAGGACGAGGTGGTGGACTGGGCCACGACGATGATGGAGCGTTCTCCCTTGGCCTTGCGCATGATCAAGGCGGGACTGAATGCGGAACTGGACGGACAAGCAGGCATTCAGGAGCTGGCCGGCGATGCCACCATGCTCTACTACATGCTGGACGAGGCCCAGGAAGGCGGACGCGCCTTTCTGGAAAAGCGCAAGCCGGACTTCTCGAAGTATCCCAAGCTGCCCTGACAGGATAATCTGAGTTGAAGCTGAAGCGTTGAAGATTTACCTGTATGCCCTTCAACTCCAAACTATCAACCATAAACTCTCAACTTTAAACTCTCAACTTTAAACTATCAACCATAAACTCTCAACTTTAAACTCTTAACTCCCAATTATAGACTCTCAACTTTAAACCACACTGCCATGCACTTTCTGCCCTTTCGTCTGCGCGTCGTTCCACGCACCCTGCGCTTCAAGCAACCCGCAGGCACCTCACGAGGCGTCTATACCGAACGCCGCGTGTGGTACATACTGATTACATCGGCCGACCCGCAAATACGCTTTACGGGACTGGGTGAATGCGCACCGTTGCCAGACCTGAGCTGCGACTATTCAGCAGACTACGAAGAACGCCTGCTGGCTGTATGTCGCGAGGTGGAGCGCACACAGAACCTCGACACCGAGTCGCTGCGTGACGTTCCCTCCATGCTCTTCGGCCTGCAATCGGCATTCCGTTCGGCTGCCGGCTCGCTGCGCGGTGACTACCGGCTGCTGTACCCTTCAGCCTTCACACAGGGACAACGGGGCATTCGCATCAACGGACTGGTGTGGATGGGCAGTTACGACGAAATGTGCCGACGCATGGAAGAGAAGCTCGCCCAAGGCTTTGCCTGCGTCAAACTGAAAATCGGAGCGATTGGCCTGGACAGTGAACTGGCGCTGATACGCAGCCTGCGCAGCCGCTATGACGCACAGACTGTCGAGCTGCGGGTGGATGCCAACGGTGCATTCACGCCACACGAAGCCCCACACGTGCTCGAACAACTGGCGCGCTACGGCATTCACAGTATCGAGCAGCCCATCAAGCAGGGGCAGTGGCACGAAATGGCCCGCCTGTGTCGCCAAACACCCCTGCCCATTGCGCTGGACGAAGAGCTGATTGGAGTGAATGAGAAGGCACGCAAGGTGGAACTGCTGGACGAAATCAAGCCGCAGTTCATCATCCTGAAACCTACGTTGCACGGTGCCTTTACCGGTGCGGCTGAATGGATGCAGTTAGCCCGCGAAAGGGGAATCGGCTACTGGACGACCTCTGCGCTCGAAAGCAATGTGGGCTTGAATGCCATTGCCCAATGGTGCGCCGCAGCGGACCCTGACGCAACGATGCCACAAGGATTAGGCACCGGACAACTGTTTGTCAGCAACTACGAACAAACGCGGCTGAGCATGGAAGGCGACCGGCTCTGGTATGGCCATGCGAAACAAAGGGAGTTCGCACAGGAAGTGGAAGACTTCAAGGCACGCTGGCAAACGCCCTGCCCCACCCTCACCGTACACACTTCGGGCAGTACGGGAGAACCACGCCCCATGCAGGCTGACAAGGTCTGCATGTGGAACAGCGCGCAAGCCACAGTGTCGGCCCTGGGCCTGCAACCCGGCAACACGGCCTTGCTGGCCATGCCCCTGCGCTACATTGCAGGACAGATGATGGTGGTGCGCTCGCTGGCCGCCCAGCTGCAACTATGGCCGGTAGTGCCCAGTCTGCACCCCTATGCCGGGCTGCACGAAGCACCCGACTTCGCTGCCCTCACCCCGATGCAGGTCTACGAATCGCTGCGCGTGCCTCATGAGCGGTCGCTGCTGCGCCGCACCCTTTGCCTGATTATTGGTGGAGGCCCCATTACAGCCGAACTGGAAACTGCCCTGCAAACGTTTCCTCACGCTGTGTGGAGCACTTACGGCATGACGGAAACACTTTCGCACATTGCCCTGCGGCGGCTGAACGGCCCTACAGCCTCTACAGCCTACAAGCCGCTGGATGGTGTACGGGTGTCGCTGTCGCCCCAAGGTACGCTGCAAATTGAGGCACCTCAGGTGCATGAGGGGCTGTTAGTGACCAACGACCTGGCAGAACTGTTGCCCGACGGGAGCTTCCGCATTCTGGGCCGACGCGACAATGTGATAGACTCGGGCGGGCTGAAAATGCAGGCCGAAGCCATTGAAGCCAAACTGGCGGACCTGCCCGTACCTTTCCTGATTACCGCTGCACCCGACGAGCGGTCGGGAGAGGCTGTTGCCTTGGTCTACGAAGCCCGCCACGACCTGACCGGAGAGCTTGCCGCCCTGTGTCGCGAAAGGCTGGACCGCTACGAACAGCCCCGGCGCTGGCTGCGGGTGGACTGCCTGCCCCGCACAGAAACAGGCAAACCGGCCCGCAAACTGGCAAGCGCACTTTTCGGCAAAGCCTGACTCCCTCTTTCCTTCTCTTTCTGACCACCCCACCTCACTTTATCTCCCAACGACATGCAAGCACACTCTCCGCAAACCATCGAACTGCTTTCGCCCGCCCGCGACCTGCACTGCGGCATCGAAGCCATACGCCATGGAGCCGATGCCGTATATATAGGTGGCCCGAACTTCGGCGCACGGGCGGCGGCAGGCAACAGTGTGGATGACATTGCCCAACTGTGCCGTTACGCCCACCTGTTCAGGGCACGCGTGTACGTGACGCTCAACACCATCCTGTGGGACAGAGAGCTGGCCGAGGCCGAACAACAGGTGTGGCAGCTGTACCGCGCTGGGGTCGATGCGCTGATTGTGCAAGACACGGCCCTGCTGCAAATGAAACTACCGCCCATCGCCCTGCACGCATCGACCCAGATGGACAACTGCACGCCCGAAAAGGCACGGTGGTTAGAAGCGGCAGGATTCAGGCAGATTGTGCTGGCCCGTGAGACTTCGCTACAGCAGATGCGCCACATCGCAGCGGCCGTAAAGGTGCCGCTCGAAGCTTTCGTACACGGCGCGCTCTGCGTGAGCTACAGCGGAAGGTGCTATGCTTCGCAACATTGCTTCGCACGCTCAGCCAACCGTGGGTGCTGTGCCCAGTTCTGCCGTCTGGCCTTCGACTTGGTTGACGGAAAGGGACGCACCTTAGTTTCCGACCGTCACCTGCTGTCACTGCGCGACATGAACCGCACCGAGGCACTGGAAGAAATGATGGATGCGGGGATTCGCTCCTTCAAAATCGAAGGACGGCTCAAGGACGTGGAATATGTGAAGAACGTGACTGCCTGGTACAGGCAGCGGATTGACGAAATACTGGCACGCCGGCAGGAGGACTACATGCGGGCTTCGTGCGGCACGGCCCGCCTACTCTTCGAGCCGGACGTGCAGCGCAGCTTCAACCGCGGATTTACCGACTACTTCCTGTATGGTCGCACCAACCGCCCCATTCATGCCTTCCATTCGCCCAAGGCTACAGGTCCGCAAGTGGGGAAAGTCAAACGGGTGGAACGCCGCTCATTTGTGTTTGAACCTCTGTCTCCGCAAACACCCCCGCTCACAGCAGGCGACGGTCTCTGTTTTGTGGGCCATGACGGCAAGCTGAAAGGCTTCCGCGTGAACCGCGTGGAAGGTAACCGGGTCTTTCCGGCCCAAATGCTACCCCTACATTCAGGCACTCCGCTGCACCGCAACCTGGACTTCGCCTTCGACCGCCAACTGGCTCGCGAATCGGCCAAACGAACGCTCGATGCGTGGATAACTCTGCGCGAAACGCCGACTGGTTATGACCTGGCCATGCGCGATGAATGTGGCTGTCAAGCGGAGTTACATTTCGACCAGCCGCATGAGGTGGCCCACACGGCCCAACGTGCCGCCATCGAACGCCAACTGGGCAAACTGGGCGACACCTGCTGGACGGCCAAGGTAATAGACATACAGACCGAAGGCGAACGCTTCATTCCAGCTTCGGTGCTCACGGAATGGCGGCGCGCGGTGTGCGAAGCCCTGCTGCGCAACCATGAGCAGAGCTACCACGCCGAGCAGGCATTACCGCCTGACGACCAGCTGTTGAGCGAACTGACTCCGTCCCAAGTGCGCTTCACGGCCAACGTGGCCAACCGGCTGGCACGCGACTTCTACCTGAGCCATGGTGCACAAACCGTCGAACCTGCCTTCGAGCTGTCTGAACCTCCAGGCGAGACGGTGCTGATGACCTGCCGCCATTGCATTCGGCATGCCTTGGGCATTTGTTTGCGCACCGACCGTTCTGTGCCGGGCCCATTGTCCCTGCGGCTGCCCGACGGACGCACTTTCCCGCTGCGCTTCGACTGCCAACGCTGTGAAATGCAAGTGCTTAAATTAGGTGTTAAGTATTAGTGATTAGTGACTAAGCGTTGTTAAGTATCAAGTATTAGTGATTAGTGACAATGTTCCTTCTTGGAGTTTACAGCGACAAGGCCACCTAATAACCAATCACTAACACTTCACACTTAAAAACCCTTCCCCCCATGAAACGCCCTATTCCTCTCCTTCACAGTCTTCCCCTGCTGCTCCTCACGGTGCTCTGCACGGCCTGCTATTACTCTCACTCCAACAAGCCCGACCACTGGACGGCCTCGGGCGAAGGGGCAGTCGACTCGGTGAACTTCTACATCTCCCACCACTATTGGATTGGCTACAACTTCCAAGCCACCGATTCGCTGGCCCTGCTCGGTGCGCCTCCTCTGACCGATGCTACCGACTACGCCCTGCTCTATAACGACACAGTACGCATCAGGCAGCGCGACAAGCTGGTCGTGGCCAAAGTAGTGTATGTGCCTACCGACTCGACCGACTCCGTGTGGGTGAAGGTAGCACGCGACCAGCTGACGCAAGGCTGGACGCACGAAAGCGCACTGCTCAAACGCGTGGTGCCCGACGACCCGATTTCGAAGTTCATTCACCACTTCTCGGGCCAACGCTCCACGGTGGTGCTGTGCGTGCTGGCCCTGGCCATCGTGTGCGGACTCATCCAATACTTCCGCCACAAGCACTACCGAATGGTCCACTTCCGCGACCTGCCAAGCTTCTATCCCACCCTGCTCTGCCTGTGCGTCAGCAGCTCCGCCACGCTGTACGGCAGTATGCAGCGCTTTGTGCCCGACACCTGGATCGAATACTATTATCATCCCACGCTCAACCCCTTCAACACGGACTTGCCACCCGTGCTGGCCCTGTTCATAGCCTCTGTGTGGGTGATGCTGATTGTAGCGGTGGCTGTTGTCGATGAGCTGCGCCGGCAACCCGACTTGGGTGACCGTCTGGCCTACCTGACCTCGCTGGGCGGCGTGTGTGTACTGCTCTATCTGACTTTCACCTTCACCACACCTTATTATATAGGCTACCTGCTCTGGCTGGCCTACTGCACTTTCGCCATCCGCCAATATCTGCTGCACCAACCCTCACACCTGCTCTGCGGCGTGTGTGGACGCTCTATCCCGCGCAAGGGCCGCTGCCCGCATTGCGGGGCACAGAATGAATAACCCAAACGCTTTTCATCATGACTACACAATCTCCCTTCCCTCACCGCTCACCTTCATGGCTCAGCCGCACGTTGCTGGCCGTGTGGCTGGGAGCTGCCTGCATGACGGCACAAGCCGACCGCTTCACCGAAATGGCCCAGAAACATCTGGAATGGCTGCAAGCAGGAACTGCCGACAGTGTGCTCGTTCACTGCACGCCGCAGGTCAAGGCCCAACTGCCGGCCGCCATGTTGCAAGCCATCTGGAAACAACTCGAAGCGCAGGCCGGACCCTTACAGCGACAGGAACCTTGGACGATGGGCGAAAAAGGCCCTTATAAAGTGTGCCAAAGCGTGTTGCACTTTGAGCGCACACCGCTGCAGCTCAACGTGGTGCTCGACGAACAACTGCTGCTGGCCGGACTGAACTTCGTTCCAGCCCCGCCACAAAACGAGCTGTCGGCCTCACAAGCCACGACCGACAGCTCTTATGTGGAAAAGCCTTTCACGGTCAAGCTGCCAGGCATCGAACTGCCCGGAACGCTCACCTTACCCCGAACCGCCTCGTCAGCCAAGTTGCCTGCGGTCGTGCTGGTGCATGGAAGCGGCCCTAACGACCGCGATGAGACGTTAGGGCCGAACAAGCCGTTTGCCTGGATGGCACATGGTTTGGCCAGTCAGGGCATTGCGGTGGTGCGCTATGACAAACGAACCCGCGTGTATGGTGCCCAAACGACCAGTGTGTCGGGCGGCGTACTGAACTACGACACCGAGGTGGTGGCCGATGCTGTACAGGCGGTACGCCAGCTGGCACAGCTGCCGCAAATAGATGCCAGTCGTGTGTATGTGTTGGGCCACAGTCTGGGCGGCATGTTAGTGCCCCGCATTGCCGAACAGTCCACCGTCCCTCTGGCCGGTATCATAGGCTGTGCCGCCTTGGCCCGCCCCTTCGAAGAAACCCTGCACGAACAGCTGTCATACATAGCCCGCATACAGGGAGCATCGGACTCCGAAGCAGAGGAACAAGCTGATTATGTGGCCCAGCGCATGATCAGCCAACTGCCCGAAGGCTATGCTGACTTTCAGCGTCTATACCACGCCACTGCCACTGCCGCCCGGCTGGGCCAACTGCCCATGCTCTTCCTACAAGGGGGACACGACTACCAGGTCACAGAGGCCGACCTGAACTTGTGGAAACAGGCACTGGCACACAACCGGAACGCCCGCTTCTGCTTCCTGCCGCAGCTCGACCACCTGCTGCGCGAACTGCCAGAAATGGCCAAGCCTGCCGACTATATGCAGCCTGGCAGCATACACCCCGAGGCCCTGCAACAGATTGCCGACTTTATCCTGCACACACCGTAAGCTGACTTCTAAAACATATTACACCGATGACCAACCACATTGTCATGTTCAAATTCCGCGATGACGTTGCCGAAGCGCAACGTGCCGAAGCGGCTGCCGCCTTCAAGAGCGGCATTGAAGCACTGCCTTCCACCATTCCCTTCATCCGTTCGGTCAAGGTCGGCATAAACATCAACCCTGCCGAACACTGGGACATCTGCCTGACTTCCTCCTTCGACTCGCTCGATGAGGTAAAAGCCTACAGCATACACCCGGCTCACAAAGCCGTGGCTTCAGCACTGATGGTATTCATTGCCGAAAGGGCCTGCGTAGACTTTGAATCATAAGGAGGCTGGTTTCCCTCAGGGCCTGCGCCATGAATCGATGTGGACACACAACAAGACCGCAAGCTCTGGCAGCCCCATGATAAAAAGACAGGGCAGCCCGCCCCAATTGATGATTGGGAGCGGGCTGCCCTGAGTCGTCTGCGAGTGTCCACAGCAGTGACACCCGCAGGCTAATGTTTCTCTTGACACACAATAAAGCTTTCTGACGCTAAGCTCAAGAAGCCAGATAAGCCTTTACGTTCTGCTCAATGCGCCCCAGCACATTGTCTGCCGGAGCAGGCACAAACGCAGTGCCGGTGATGTGCTCATACAGTTCAATGTAACGGTCAGAGATGCTCTTCACCACTTCAGGAGTCATGTCGGGCACCTGCTGGTCGGCAGCACCATGCACCTGGAAACCGTTGTTGAGCAGCCATTCGCGCACAAACTCCTTCGACAGCTGCTTTTGGGGCTCTCCCTTGGCAAAGCGTTCCTCGTAGCCTTCGGCATAGAAATAGCGGGAGGAGTCGGGCGTATGGATTTCGTCCATCAAGTAGATTTCGCCGTTGTGCTTGCCGAACTCATACTTTGTATCGACCAAGATAAGTCCGCGCTTGGCTGCGATTTCCGTTCCACGGGCAAAGAGTGCCAGCGTGTATTTTTCCAACAAGGCGTACTCTTCGGGCGTAGCCAACCCACGGGCCAGAATTTCTTCTTTCGAAATATCCTCATCGTGTTCGCCTATCTCGGCTTTGGTTGTGGGAGTGATGATGGGCGTGGGGAACTTCTGGTTTTCCTTCATGCCCTCGGGCAACTTGACGCCGCATATCTCACGCACTCCTTTCTGATAGGCACGCCAGGCACTGCCGCACAGGTAGCCGCGCACAATCATCTCTACAGGGAAACCTTCGCACAGCAGGCCGACAGTAACCATAGGGTCGGGCGTTGCCAGTTTCCAGTTAGGACAGATATCGGCTGTAGCGTCCAGGAACTGGGCGGCAATCTGGTTGAGCACCTGCCCCTTGAAGGGAATGCCTTTGGGCAAAATGACATCGAAGGCCGAAATGCGGTCGGTAGCCACCATGACCAAGCGGTCACCGAGATGATACACATCGCGAACCTTGCCGTGATAAACTCCCTGCTGTCCGGGGAAATTGAAATCTGTTTGAGTTAAAGCTGACATAAGCAGAGTGATTTTATAGATTTGTTAGATATTCTCATAAGACAGGATGCGTTAACTTCTTTGAATCTCGGCTGCGTTCGGCATAGCATTCAAGCAAGCTTG
>CALZRA010000037.1 GCA_945828345.1 uncultured Bacteroidales bacterium | reverse complement strand
TCTCTACAATTTCGGTTATGTAAGTCTCTCAAAGATCGTCGCCTCGCGGGGTGGCTGAACGCCTTGTTCCGTTTAGCGAGTGCAAAAGTACGGCGGGGTTTTGAAACGGCAAAGGGTTTGGAGGATATTTTTCAAAAAAGTTTCGAAAGGAGTGGATTTGGGGCGGTTTTGGCGGGTCAGGATGGCAATCCGGGAGGCTAAGGAGGGGAAAGGGCCTTCAGGACTCCGGCTTTGGAGGGACCCCGAAGCGGAACTTCGGGGAACGGTGGTCGGCGGCAGGGGAAGGAGGGGCTTGGACTTGGCGGGCCCCGAAGCGGAACTTCGGCGAACGGGGGGGGCAGCGGCAGGGGAAGGAGATAGAACACTACAGAAGAGCTGAGAAGGATATAGATTGGTATGGAATAGGCTGGAAGGCTACAGTTTTTGCTAACTTTGCAGCCAAACATTTCTTAACAGCGTACGCACTGCACACTCCTTATATATAATATGACACTTGCAAGGAAAGACCGCATCAACCTTCTGCTCACCCAATTGCAGACGGGAATCTATGAAAAAGAGAACGAGATTGCTATGGCCCTGCTGGCTGCCCTGGCCGGCGAGAGTCTGTTGCTGCTCGGCCCTCCGGGGGTGGCCAAATCGATGGTGGCACGACGATTGAAGTACGCCTTTGCCCAAGCCCACTCGTTCGAATATCTCATGTCGCGCTTTTCTACTCCCGACGAGCTGTTCGGCCCGGTAAGCATAGCACGCCTGAAGGAGTCAGACTGTTATGAGCGGGCCACAGAAGGATTCCTTCCCACTGCTGACGTCGTGTTTCTGGATGAAATATGGAAGGCCGGACCTGCCATACAAAACACCCTGCTCACGGTGATGAACGAGAAGCTGTTCAGAAACGGGAACCGCGAAGAACAGCTGCCGCTCAAGTTGCTGGTGGCAGCCTCGAACGAGCTGCCCGCTAAAGGCGAAGGCCTGGAAGCCCTGTGGGACCGTTTTCTGGTGCGCCTTATCTGCCGCAATATTCAGGACGAAAACATTTTCCGTCAAATGCTGTGCCAGTCCGAAACGCCCCTTGCATCCACCGGAACCGCAGTCTCAAACAGCACCCAGCCCCCAATAGACTTTCCCATACAGCCGAACGAATATGCGCAATGGCAACAGGAAGCCAGCCGCCTGCCTCTCTCCCCTGCCCTACTCGATGCCATCACCCATATACGCCAAGCCTTGCAAAATGTGGCTCTATCCGACAGCGACCTGACCCGACGCGTCTACATCAGCGACCGCCGCTGGAAGCATCTGGCCCGCCTGCTTCGCACTTCGGCCTACATGCAAGGCCGACAAGCTGCCGATGCCGAAGACCTGCTGCCCATGTATCACTGCCTGTGGAACGAGCCGGAGGAAATATCGGCTGTACAGCACATTGTATGGAAAGCCATTGCAACCCCTGTGCTGCAAGCCCTCGACCGCCTGGCACAAGCGGTCAGAGCCGACCTGCGAGCCTGCCAGGCACACAAGGCACTGCAAAAGGCCCTGCGCGAAGGAGACCACCGTGACGATGACCTGCACATTGCCGACGGCTTCTTCTACCAAATAGAGAACCATGGCACCGGCCACACCTACGTGTTCGTCACCGACTTCAAGCGAATGCCCGTGCGCCGCATCGCCGAACTCCGCCAAGCCCCGGCCCAAGGCGTCATTTACACCGACCCTTCCCAACCGCACCGCCGCATTGTGCGCATGTTCTCGCCAGACTGGAAGCAAGCCGTACAACAAGAAGGTGTGGAGCAGGTCACCCTTTGCCGCGATGACACCCATATATATATAAATGGAGTGGCCTTCAAGATGCGCCGCAAAGGAAGTGCGGCACGTAACCCCGCGACAGGGGCATTGGCCGACACGCTGCCCGGCACCGACACTTCGCTTTCCGCCAAGCCTGTCAGTTCGACAAACTATGAAGCCGAGGCCGAAGCCATCTGCACCCGGCTCGACGAGCTGGTGCTGCGAATCAAGGGAAACACGTTTGCCTCTCCCGCTGACCTCGCCTTTGCCGACTCGCAGCTGCCCGCCATCTACAAACAAATAGCCCTGACCCGGGCAGACATACGCAAACTGCTGTACAATGAATAAGCAAAAGGGCTACACGCCGGCCGTCTACATGCAGATGCTGCAACGCTTCACCGAAACCGGCGAATGCGACGATGCAGCGCTGCACGAACGCGACGCCATAGCCACCTATCTCATACAGACCATGCAAGACACCACGGTGCGCGCCCAAGTGATGAGCAGCACGGTGTGCGCCCGCGTGTTTACCGACACCATGGTACAGTTTGTGTCGCTGATGCTCCAAAAGGCCAACTACCAGCTACAACGCGCCTCGGCCGAACTGCGACAGATAGAGGAAGCCGCGGTCTGGAGCCTGACCAACCGCAGAGGGGGCTGGAAAGCCCTGGTACAGCAGGTCGATGCGAAATACGCCGGTCTGGGCTTTGAGCGCAGCTTCTATCAGCATGAATTTGACACTCTGCAACACTGGAGCGATGATGGCACCTGGCAGCACTTTCTGGACAACTGGGAACGGCTGCTGCACCAACACTTGGACGAACAGAACCGGAAAACGCTGCACGAACGGCGCGACATGCAGGACCGCCTGTTGCGCCACAATCTGCAGGCCGTACCTGCCTACCTGCGCGAGCACGCCACGCCCGAAAGCACCTTCATGCAGACCTGGGCCTTGATGGGCGGACGGTGGAACTCGCTGGAATTTGAACGGCTGGAAAAGGTTACCCGCCTGCAGCGCAAGTACCCGGTGCTACATACCATTGCCGAACGTATGGGCCGCGTGGCCGACGCAACAGGCCGGCTACGCCAACGTGCCGGAGAAGGCCACACCGAACAGATGCAGCATGCCGCCCAATGCGACATAGCCGGGGTGAGCCAAGGACACGACCTGGGCGCACTGCTGCCCAACGAGCTGGCCCAATGGCTCGACCCCGCCCTCGAAGACATATTCCTGCGCAAATACCTGACCAGCCAGCTGCAAACCTTCGACTACCAGAGCCGCTCGCTGGCCTCGGGCCGCAGCCTGCACCCGCAACCAGCCAGTGTGAAGGGGCCCATGATTGTCTGCGTGGACCGTTCGGGCAGCATGATGGGCGAACCCGGACAGATAGCCCTGTCGCTCATGATGCAACTGGCCGAATTGTGCCAGCAGCAGAAGCGCCCCTGCTACCTCATTGCCTTTGCTGTGCGGGCACAACCCATCGACGTGATGCGCGACCGCACCCAACTGCTCCGTTTCTTCAGCACCCGCCCCGCAGGCGACACCGATGCGCGCGCCATGCTGCAGAGCACCTTCAGCCTGCTCGACAACCACCCCGAACACGCCGCCTCCGACGTGCTTTGGGTCACGGATTTCCGCATACCGGCCGTGCCCAACGCACTGCTGCACGAAATGGAACGGCGCAGGCAGCAGGGCACTCACTTCTTCGGCCTGCAGATCGGCATTGCCGAGAACAACTGGCGGGAACGTTTCGACGAGATGTTCAGCATTACCGATGTGAAAATGCCCATTGCCTGAGCCATACGCCTGTGCGTTAAGCCACGAAAATGACAAGTGGACTACACAATGCAGGTTTTTATTGAGAAAAAAGAGAGAAAAGTATAGAAAAAAGGCATTATTTAAGTCCTTTTATCAGACGTCTTCCAAAATAAATGCCGAACTTGCCAGCGTTAAAGAGATTATCAACCCCTAATCGTAACAAAGCCTATGACTCACAAGATGTTGGAACTGCCCTATGGGCAGGACGATCTCGAACCTCGCATGAGTGCCGAGACGCTGGCTTACCACCATGGCAAGCACCTGAAAACTTACTTGGACAACGTAAACCGCTTGATCGTAGGCACACCCTACGAAAACTTGCCTTTGAAGGAAATCGTTTGCCAGGCATCGGGGCCGCTCTACAATAATGCCGCCCAAGCCTGGAACCACATTCTGTTCTTCAAGCAGCTCAGTCCGCGCCCCGTAGCCATGAGCCCCCTGCTCAGCCAAGCCCTCTGCGCAGCCTTTGGCAGCATCGACAAGTTCAAGCAGCAGTTTTGCGAGGCCGCAGTGAAACTCTTTGGTTCGGGCTGGGTTTGGCTGGCCATCGACAAGGAGCGACAGCTGCACATCCTGGCCGAGCCCAATGCAGGCAATCCGCTCACACGCGGCATGAATCCGCTGCTCTGCATCGACGTGTGGGAGCACGCCTACTACCTTGACTACCAGAACCGCCGCGCTGATTATGTGGAGAACTACTGGCATCTCATCAACTGGGAGCGAGTGGAAAACCGCATGATGCGCGACGACTGCACTTTGTATTATTAACCCCTTACATTATTCTACAATCACATGAAAAAGTACTATTGCGTAGTTTGCCAGTGGGTGTATGACCCCGCTGTTGGCGACCCTGACGGAGGCATCGCTCCGGGCACAGCTTTCGAAGACATACCCGACGATTGGGTTTGCCCGCTCTGCGGCGTTGGCAAGGACCAGTTTGAAGAGGTGGTGGACTAACAAAGGCTAATCCTCCATTCACCCCAAAGACCACGAAAGAGGCAGCTGCCTGCTGCTCCTTTCGTGGTCTTCTTTTTGGGCTGAACAAGGCTGTCCCTTCAGGCCGGCCCCGGTGCGCTAATCGGTGGAAAAGCGCAGATAGGCTCTGTCGTCGAAGGACACCTGCCGGTCATATACGCCCTTGGTGGCAGGATGCTGGCGTATGCACAGCGGGTCGGCCTGCAACATTTGCCGCAAATAGTCCTCGGTCTCGGCCAGCGTGGGCAACAAGCGCGGGTAACCATCGGTGGCCAGCACCACCTCGGTGGCCGCAGGCAAACTGAAGGTCTGCACGCCCGGCCTGTAGACGGGAAAACCGTCAATGACCGCGTACGCTTGGTTCTGCCGCCGGGTCTTTGCTATCAAGTCGGGCAAGATAACCGCCCGTCCCGGGTCAGAAGCCTCGCGAAACACCTCAGCCGGCGTGCCTTCGTCCAGTGCTTGCGCAATGAACTGCGCACGCCTGCGGGCCAGCGACTCCTCCTGCGGGTCACGCACACTGTAGACCGTGCCGTTCACCCATGCCTGACAGTCGCCTATCATCCACAGCTGCCGATGATAGGACGAATAGACAGCCACCGAACATGTCAGCCGCTCCTCAGGATGCTGCCGCAAGCGGTCAACCGACAAGCCGCGGGAGCGGTACTCCTCACTGATGGCTTCGGTCAGGCAGTCTATCGCCTCATCGCGTGTAGCCTGTGGCGGCAAATGCTCGATAGCCTGGCTCACGAGCAGCATACAATAGCGTCCGTTGCGCAAGGTCGGATGCACCGACCGGGGCGACTTGCTGGTACTGCCGTCTATCACAGCGCAATGGTTGGGTGTCATGACCAGCCCGTCCTCACAGACAGAGGCATCGCCCTTTCCCTGTACCTTATATTCTATGACCTTCATGAGGCATGCTGTTTTCAGAATCGTGTTGCCGACGGGCAGTCCACCAGCCAGCCCACATGCAGGCTGCGCCCGCAGGCTGGACTAATCGCGCTTGAAGATGTCGCGCGTGTATACCTTTTCCTTCACATCGTCCAGACACGCATCGTAGCGGTTGGCGATGATGGCGTTGGACTGACGCTTGAAGGCTTCGAGGTCGTTGACCACCTTGCTGCCGAAGAAGGTTTCGCCGTCCGTCAGTGTCGGTTCGTAGATAATGACAGTGGCACCCTTGGCCTTGATGCGCTTCATGATACCCTGTATGGCACTCTGGCGGAAGTTGTCGGAGTTCGACTTCATGGTGAGTCTGAACACGCCCACCACCACGTTCTTCTCCATGCTGGCATCCCACACGGCATTCTCGCTATAGCTGTAATAGCCGGCCTTGCGGAGCACCTGGTTGGCAATGAAGTCCTTGCGTGTGCGGTTGCTCTCCACGATGGCCGACATCATGTTCTGCGGCACATCGGCGTAGTTGGCCAGCAACTGCTTGGTGTCCTTGGGCAGGCAATAGCCTCCGTAACCAAACGACGGGTTGTTGTAGTGCGTGCCAATGCGGGGGTCGAGGCCCACGCCGTTGATGATGGCCTGCGGGTCGAGTCCCTTCATTTCGGCATAGGTGTCCAGCTCGTTGAAGTAGCTTACGCGCAGGGCCAGATAGGTGTTGGCAAAGAGCTTCACGGCTTCAGCCTCCTTCATGCCCATGAAGAGGGTGTCGATGTTCTCCTTGACAGCTCCCTCCTGCAACAGGGCGGCAAAGGTCCGGGCATACTCCTCGGCTGCGGGGTTGCCTATGGCCTGGATGGCTGCATTCTCCTCGTCGAACTCTGCCCCCTCGATAGGCTTGGGGTAGCCCACAATAATGCGGCTGGGATAGAGGTTGTCATAGAGGGCCTTGCTCTCGCGCAGAAACTCCGGCGAGAACAGCAGGTTGAACTTCTTGTCCTTCAGCTCGGGCTTCAGCAGGAACTGGAGGGCATATTTCTTGTAGAGCGAACGGGTGTAGCCCACGGGGATGGTGCTCTTGATGACCATGACCGCATCGGGGTTGACCTCCAGCACCAAGTTGATGACGTCCTCGATGTGGTGCGTGTCGAAGAAGTTCTTCACCGGGTCGTAGTTGGTAGGCGCGGCAATGATGACCAGGTCGGCATCCTTGTAGGCCGCCTTTCCGTCGATCGTGGCGGTGAGTCTCAGTTCGTGGCCCTCTGTTGCCTGTCCTTCCCTGCGGCGCAGGTCTTCGGCAAAGAACTTTTCGATGTACTCATCCTGAATGGGCGAAATGCGCTGGTTGATTTTCTCCACCTTTTCGGGGATAACGTCTACCGCCACCACCTCATGGTGCTGGGCCAGCAGCGTTGCCATGCTGAGACCGACATATCCTGTACCGGCCACGGCAATCTTTATGTTTTCAAAATCTCTCATCTGTAACAGACCGTTATGTTCTATCCATGCCCTAAAGCTCCACTGGCTTCCAGGTACAATTCTGTGCAAAAATAGATATTTTCCTTGGCTCGGCAGTACAAAACGAAAAATTTGTGCAGGTGGGCGCAGAACCAACCTCACTTGTGCTATGCCGAGCACAGCCATTTTTACACAAAAGGTCTTCTCCAAAAATCCAGCATCCAGCTCGGCCTAATTTACAGAACACCCCTTGATTCACCCTGTTGCTACATACCCTTATATACACGTATTTTTCCCCGGCAAAAAAGGTTCAACCCTTCAGCCAACCCTTCATTGTAGTTGATACTCAGTGTAAAAGTGGCTGAAGGGTTGAACGATTTTTCCGACATTGAATACACGTATAAGAGAGGGTTGGACAGCTGGAAATATCCTTCTGTTGACAACCGAGACAAAACAAGATTACATCGGCTTTTTAAAGCAATATATCTTCTATCGCAGTAGGAGATATCTTCTATCGCAGTAGGAGATATCTTCTACTGGCAACGAAGTATATCTTCTCCGAAAAGTAAGTACAATAAGACAGGTCGAACCGATATTTCGTGCAATGATTTCAGGCGCTAACGACTGGGAGGGCGGGCAAAGGCCCGCCCTCCCAGTGCGCCATCGCCTCAAGTCTGCTTGACAACGGGCGGGCTGGAAGCCACGCCCTCCCAGTGCACCGTCGCTTCCTATCCCCCGGCTTTTGTTATTTGAGGCTTCGCTTCATTCTACATTCTATACAACTATGAAAAACTTTTCAGCTTTTCTTTTGCACTACGCTCACCTTGCACTATCTTTGCACCGAAATTCGTAAAATGTAGCACTGTAGAGGCTTCTGTTCTGCATTACTGCTCCCCACGAATGCCGGCGTGCGCCCGACTGACTGCCCAAAGGCCACACAATCCAACGACAACGACTTAGCAGACATGGGGATTCTGTTTAACCAATACGTTTTTACATGGGGCTTTTACTCCTCTATCTTTTTTCGGCTTTAGGCATCTCTTTCTTATGCTCTATTCTTGAAGCTGTGCTCTTGTCTACCCCAATGTCCTTCGTGACCATGCTCGAACAGGAAGGCAGACCGGGCGCAGCCTTACTGAAAAAGTACAAGCAGAACATTGACCAGCCCATTGCGGCCATACTCTCGCTCAACACCATCGCCCACACCGTAGGTGCAGCTGGCGTCGGTGCCCAAAGCGAAACGCTCTTCGGCAGCGAATTTTTTGCCCTCACCTCCGCCCTGCTCACACTGCTCATTCTGGTCGTATCTGAAATCATTCCCAAAACTATCGGTGCTGCCTACTGGCGTGTACTCGCCGTGTCGTCGGCACGCATCACTCACGTGCTGGTGTTCATCACCTATCCGCTCGTGCTGATGTCGGAAATAATCACCCACCTCTTTGCCGGAAAGAAGCAACCTGTCTCAGTAAGCCGCGAAGAAGTGTCGGCCATGGTGACCGTCGGAGCTGAAGAAGGTGTGCTCGAAAAGAAGGAAAACCGCATGATTCAGAACCTCCTGAAGCTGGACGACGTGAAAGCACGCGACATCATGACCCCCAGCTCGGTGGTCGAAATGGCCGAAGAGAGCATGACGCTCAAAGAGTTCTACAGCAACGAGGCTTTCCGCACCTATTCACGCATCCCCGTCTACAACGACGAGAACGACGACTACATCAAGGGCTACGTGCTCCGTCCCTATATTCTTGAAAAGCTGGCAGAGGACAAGTTCGACCTGAAGCTGTCGGACATCGTGCGCCCCGTGCTCACCTTTCAGGAAACCGAACCCGTGTCGGGCATCTGGGAAAAACTGCTGGCCAAGAAGGAACACATATCGGTGATTATCGACGAATACGGATGCTTCAGAGGACTCGTGACCATGGAGGACGTGATTGAAACCATGCTGGGCACCGAAATCGTGGACGAAAAGGACATGGTGACTGACATGCAGGAATTTGCCCGAGAGAAATGGCAGGAACAACAGGAACAACAGCGACACAGCTAAACGCACTATACAGAACCTGGTCTGAAGACCTGCCATGATAGTGTCAGACGGCTATCGCCAACTATCATGACCCATAGCCAACTATAGGCACGAAAGAGCGAAGCTCCAGCCCTACCCCACCACCATGTTCCGCTTCACCCTTCTACTTATTTTGCTCATTGTGCTGCCAGACCTCTTCATCTGGTGGCACTTTACGCGTTTACAACCCGGCGTGTGGCGCACCATGCTGCTGCTGGCTCCTACAGCCGTTGCCCTGCTGTGCATGTTGCTGCTTATGTGCCAGATTCGCGTGCCCGGACTCATGCAGCTCGGCTTCCTGATACTGGTGTGCGTCAGTGTGCCCAAACTGGTGTTCATGCTGGCCGCCGGAACAGGCAAGGTTCTCACGCTGTGCGGCTGGAACGCTGGCGGCATAGCTGTACACATCGGCATTGTACTGGCTGTCGTCACGGCCTGCCTACAGATTTACGGTGCCTCGTTTGGCTGGCACAAACTGCAAGTAAACCGCCACACCCTGCACCTGCAAGGGTTGCCGCCCGCCTTCGAAGGCTACAGGGTGGTACAGATTTCCGACCTGCATTTAGGGTCCTACCATCATCACACGGCCTTTGTGGAAAGACTTGTTGACAGTGTGAACGCCCAGCAGCCTGACCTCATTGTGTTTACGGGCGACTTGGTCAACACCGAAGCCCGTGAGGCCCAGCCCTTCGTGCAGGTGTTGCAGCGGCTACACGCACGCGACGGTGTGCTTTCCGTGCTGGGCAACCACGACTACATGACCTATCAGCCCGGTCTTTCGCTCAAACAGCAACACGTACAGCTCGACGAACTGGTGGCGGCCCAGCAGCGCATGGGCTGGCAGGTGTTGCGCAATGAGCACCGTGCGGTGGTGCGCCAGACCGACACGCTCTATGTGGCCGGTGTGGAGAACATAGGCAAACCGCCCTTTCCCTCACGCGGCAACTTGCCCCAAAGCCTGCAAGACATTCCCCCCTCAGCTTGCATCGTGCTGCTGAGCCACGACCCCTGGCACTGGCGCAACGGTGTGTTGGGCCACAGCCCCGTCGCCCTCACGCTGTCGGGACACACCCATGCCATGCAGATGCAGTTCTACCGCTTCTCGCCTGCCCGCTGGCTGATGACGGAATGGGGCGGCCTGTATAGCGAAGGCCACCAGCAGCTGTATGTATCGACAGGCGTAGGCGGCTCGGTGCCCTACCGTTTGGGGGCCTGGCCGCAGATAGAACTGTTCACCCTACATTCCGCAAAGCACTGAACAGCAGCCCTTAAAGTTCCCGGCAAATACAACCGACACCCAAACAGCCGGAGCAATTGAACGCCAGCCATCTGGCCCGTTCAGTTGCTCCGGCTGTCTTTCACACCAAGTCCGGCGAACTATTTTTGTTCCCTCTGCTCATCCACCCGGCTGTCATGCGGCCGGCTGCCATACATCACGTGTTCTATACTGTAACGCTTCACGCCATGCGAACTGTCGTAGTCCACGATGCGCGAGGGCAGCATGTGTGGGGCGGAAGCCTCATCGACAGAGATATTGGAAAAAGTCACCCTGTCTATGAAGTTGCCCGGAGCCCTGTTGTATGCTCCGCTGAAAACCACCCGCATGTCTGTAAGCCTACCCCGGTCTATGCCCTCCATGCGGATATGGTCGAAGCGAATGTCACGGACGGTGTTGTTGTCGCCGCAGTTGATAGCCAGAATGCCATCGCCCGTGTTGCGCAGCACGTCGCAGTCCTCTATATTCACGCCGTAGAGCACTTCACCTTTCTTACATCTGTCATCGCCGTGGATGCCAATGTGGACAGGATGGGCAAAGTCGCACCAGAGCACGGCCTGCCTCACGTCGATGTCGTGCGTGTTGCCCCAGTACCACCAGCGGTGGTTGTAGAGCGCGAGACAATCGTCGGAGTTACGCAAGAATACATTCTCAATCTTCACGTGGGAACAGCTCATCAGGTCGAAACCATCGGTCCAACCGCCGGCTGAGAAACTCTTCACATTGCGGATGGTCAGTCCCGACGAACCTCCGCCAAACACACTGTAGTGGCGGGGATTCAGGATCGTAATGCCATCGATCAGCACGTTCTTGGAGTGTGTCACCTCCACCCCGCGCAACGGGTGGTCCAGGATGCCGCGTCCGATGATACGTACATTCTTGGCATGGTCTACTACCAAGCGTGCCTGGACCACACTGCCAGGTGCCAGATACACCGTGCAGTTTGAGGGTATCTTGATGTCCTCGCCCGGCAGGTCTTTGGGACGGTGCAGGCCCGGACCGAAGTAGATGAGGCGCGCCCCGTTCACAAACACGTCCTGCGCGCTTTTGCCCGTCCAGTTGATGCAGCGGGGTTCATGGCCCGTATAGGTTTCCTTGAGCATGGGGTTGGCAAAGAGGTGCAGGTTGTGATGCCGGTCGCCGCCAAACTCCACACTCAAGTATTCGGGGCGGTCCAGCCGGAACTGCATGACCGTTCCGCCCTCTGAGAGTGTAAAGTCAATGCCCCGCTCCGTGGGACGTATGAGCGGCGGAAGCGAATCGGCCTGCATGGCAGACGGCTTGACAAGCCTCACCTGTACTTCGACCGGACTATCCATGTCGAACTCGGCAAAGGCTGCGGTAGAACGGTGGTGCATGTCCACCTCACAGTTCCACACAGGCACCTGCTGCCAGGCGGCACTGCCCGGAGTACGCACAAAGACGGTATACACCTCGCTTTCGAGCAAGGTCTTGGTGGGTGCTGGCCGGTAGATGGCAAACGCAGGCTGATCCTGCTCAGCGGAGGCGGCCAACAGGCTGCACGCACACAGTAGAAGGGATGCCAGGCTGCAAAGCCGGGCGGAGAATTTGGAGTTCATGATGTGATAAGAGATGAAAGGTAAAGTGTTTTGACGAAGGGGACAGCTTGTTTTATCGGATGACTTTCTCACCCTGACCCGTGATGCAGATGCCGCACGCATGGGCACCGGAACACGGTATGGAACGGCCGCACAGGTCATAAAGTGCCGTAGTGTCGCCGTTGCTGCCCGGCAGGTTAGGCATGTGGATAGCAGTGTCTGAAAGCACCGTGCCGTAGAACTGCACCTCGGCCACATTGCCGTAGCTACCGTCGGGCGACAGGTAACGCAGGTAGCGTGCATCCGTCTGGGCCTCCACAGCCAACTGGCTCAACTCGCCTTCAGCAGGGGCGGAAGTAATGGTGGCCACCGTGCGTGCATCGCTGAAGTCGGCCTGGCCGGCCACTTGGAAACAGCCGCCCGTCATGCGCGAAGCATACCCCTTGCGCGGGGCGAACTTCACCAGGGCCAGTCGCGCCTTGCTTCCCGCCTCCAGTTCGTAACCCACCCAAGCCCCATCGGCCTGGGCAGCATCGAAGAAGGTGTCGACATTTCCGTCGAGGGCTGCCTCGCGGGTGTGGCTGCTGTTGTTGCCATAGCTGCCTGTGGTGCCGATGACCTTGCCCGTAATGGCCTCTATGCGATACACTTCGGCCTGGACCGGTTGGGTGGCCGCACTCTGCCCTTGGCCATTGCGGGCTGCTACCTGATAGTAGTAGATGCCCTCAAAGGGAACCACATCGACATGGCGGGGGCTGCGCACCATGGCTAAAGAGTCAAAGTGTACGCCGTCTGACGAGCGGTACACGACAAACGAATCGGCGTTTTCCTGATAATTCCAGCTGAGGGTGGTCTCCATGTTACCAGTCCACTTGGCCTCCAATCCTGTCGGTCTGCCAGGTGCATCGGTCGGCTGCAACGGGTGGCCTTGCAGGCTCACATGGTCAAACACGGCACGGTAGGTTTCGCCCGTGTTCTTCCCCGTACAGGCAGCCATGCCCACATAGTAGTTGCGCGACATGGAGACCTCCGTGCTTCCCACACAGTGCCACTCGATGCTGTCGCGGCTGACGTAGGTGCTGAAGGTGTTGCCCTCGCGGCAAATGCGCATCCACATGGGGGCACGTCCGTAGTTCGTGCCGTTGACCCATTCGGTTTCGGCAGTACTCTTGCGACGGATGGCCATGCGGCACATGCGGCAGCCGGCTTCGCCCAGCGTGAGAGCCACGCGCGCACTCTGTCCTTCGAGCGAGGCGCGCATCACCAGTCCGACCTTGTAATAGGTCTGTTCGGTAGAAAAGAGGCGGGCCGTCAGGGTTGCATCGCCGCTCACCTTGCAGTAGACAAAACCGTGGGCATCGGTCTTGCCGCCTATGTCGGCTCCCAAGCCCTCCACTGCGAAGGCACTGTCCTGCACGTTGGCAAACAAGGCCCTGCCGCTGGCTTTGTTGCCTATGCCGCAGTAGTTCCAGGGCAACGGCAGTTCGTCGGTCCCTGCATGGGCCACCCCGGTTGCCACCTCCGACAGCTCGCTCTTGCCGGCCAGATTGACAAGCTCTACCTTATAATAATAGGGCTGGCCACACGTCACGTCCATGTCCCAATACTCATTCTGCGTGCTGAAGTCGTAGGAGGCAAGCAGGCTGAAGTGGACACCGTCGGTCGAGCGATACAGGTTGAATCCTCTGGAGTCCTCCTTCTCGGGATGGTGCCATTTGAGACAAATGGCCCTGAAGGAATTGTGGGCTTCCAGGTTGACAGGCCGGGCGGGCTTCTCGGTCATCGACATCGAAGGGTCGGCCTGCACGGTATACAACAGGGTACCGTGGTTCACGTTGTCGGGAGCGGCCAATCGGGTGGCCAGTGTGAGATAGGGGAACTCCTTGGCGGCATCCATGCCCTTCACATCCTTGTAGTGGTGGTAGACGGCTTCGAAGCAGCATCCGTCGGGACGAAGGCGGAAACCGTTGGGATGTACCGATATATAATAAAAAGAGTAGCCCGTGGCATGGTCCAGCCCGCTGCAGTCAAGCGGCCGGTAGGGAGTGTCCAAATGTCCGGTGTTGTAGCGGCACCAATACTCCATGCCTCTCAGCAGCCGGTTGTCGCCTTCGCCAAACAGGTCGTCGCCCTGGTTCCATGCCACCTGGCAGGCTTGGGTGATGTCGGCAAAGGTGAGCGCCGCATGCACATTGTCGCGGCCCATTTCGCGCACCTGACCGTCCGGCTCTATGCTGCCGCCGTACATACAATTCCAGTTGTCGGTCGAGAGCATCAGGGCGTAGCCTTCATCATAGAGTTCCTCATCGTCCAACAGCACACCGGCGGCCAGCACTGTCAGGGCTGCCGGCGTATACCAGCTGGGGTGCGAAGTGCGGTTGGTGCAAAACCCGCGGTTGGCCGGTACCAGCACGTCGCGCACCTTGTCGAGAAAGCGCTGGCAGTCTTCTTCCTTCCAGCCGCTGTAAAAGGAACCGTCGCTATTGCGCAGCATTTCGGCGGCCAGCACCATGCTCTTGCTGGGGTACTGGAACAACTCTGCACCCGCCGTTTCGAGGCTCTTGCCCCACGCTGTCAGTATGCTTGCGGCACAACGGGCATATTCTTCCTTGCCCGTGACGTGCCATTCCACGGCATTGTACAGGGCGGCCTGCGCATCGGCCGAAGCGCGCTGCCGCTGTCCGTTGCTGCCGCCTATCTCCGAAGCGGCCTTGGCCGTGTAGCTGCTCTGGGCCAATGGGTCGGCCTGAAAGGTTTTCCAGCCCGAGGCCCAAGGCTCGTCGCCGGCTTCGACATGGGTGCGGATTCGCTCCAAGTCGGTTTGCGAAAGCATTCCGCCGGGATGCGTAAAGGTGCGCTGCGCCATTCCCTGCATCGGGAACCATGCCGCCACCATAGCCACACACGCACAAAGGCGGAACAAGCGGGCCACAGCCGCAGACTTCCAACAGATTTTCATGATGTGATGATTTTTAGGATTTCAACATGCGGTGAACGGGTCATGGCGCTACACCACGCTGTGTCCCATTCGACGCGCAATCGGATTTTCGCCGGCAAATGTAGACATCGTCCCTACGAACAAGGGGCAAAAATCGTCCAAAAACATACGCTGTAATTGTGTATGTACATTTCTAACCCTATTTTTGCATAAAAATAGCTGCGCTCGGCCACAAGAGGAGCGTTTGAGAGGAATCCAACTTAAAGTCCGCTGCATGAAACGCCTGCTGCTACTGTGTCTGCTTTGCCTCCCGGCATTGCTATCCCGTGCCTATCTGGCCCACTTCACCACACGCGAGGGGCTGTCTACCCCTGAGGTGTGGCAAATTATGCAGTTGCCCAACCGCCAAATCCTGGTACAGACGGTGGGGGGCTTCAGCCTGTTCGACGGCGGGCGCTTCGAACCGCTCCTCTGTCCCTCCGAAAGGGCATGGCCGCTCAAGCAGTTTGGCGGCTATGCACACCTGTGGCAGGGCGATTCGCTATTGTGGCTGCGCGACTACTACCACGCCTACCTGCTCGACACGCGTCGGGTGGCCTTCCTTCCTGTGTCGGCCTCCCGCCTGAAACGGACCGAGGTGAAAGCGTTTCTGAACGGTCATACCGTCAGCCCGGCCGCTAGAGACTCCCGACAGCCTCACGGACAACAGCTGCTCGATTCGCTGCTAAAGGGACGGAATGCGCCCCAAGCTACCTGCATGTGCCGTGACCATGAAGGGGGAATATGGGTGGGCACCTTGACCGACGGTATCTATTACTGGCGCGACACCTCGCCTTGGGCCGCCCATTATCCGCTGACGGGCATTCGGGCCATGGCCAGGGCCGGCGAAGACTTGCTGCTGTTGGGAGGCGAACACGACCTGCTGCTGTTCGACACCCGGCAGCTGCGGGTGGTGAGCACGTTGAAGGCGGACTGCGGCCGTTGTCACGATGCCATGCGCGATGCCCAGGGAAGGGTGTGGGTCAGCGCAGAGAGTGGACTTTACTGCTACGAAGACGGCAGGCTCTCCCGCTATCATGCCGGCAACTGTCAGGGCTTGCTCCACAGCCAGATGCGCTTTGCCCGCGGACCGCTGCCCGACGGACGCATGCTGGTCTGCAACCTGCAACATTACTTGGGACTCCTCGACACGGCGAAAGGGCTGTTCACACCGCTCAACACGACGTTCCGCCAGCTGGAAAGCCACCGCCTCCTGACAGATGCCTGCGCCCTGGACAGCCGGGGCAACCGCTTTGTCCTGTGTTCTCAAAACGGCATGAGGGTCATCAGTTTTAGCCCGGCCCGCACAGAGGTGAAGCCAAGCAGCCTACCCACCGAGAAGTTCAACTGTACGTATCGTGACAGGCAGGGACGGATGTGGATAGGCACACAAAACGGCTTGTTGCTGCTGCAACAGGACGGCTACCGCCGCTTTACGCATCGCGACGGGTTACAGAACCTGTGCGTCAACAGTTTGGTGGAGGATGCAGCCGGCCAGCTGTGGATAGGCACGGCGTTTGGTATCGAAAAGCTCTGTGTGAAGGGGAGCGACACTGTCTTTGTGAGTTATAGTCGGGCTTCGGGTATGCCCGAAGCCTGGATGTGTGAACGTGCTGCTGCCGTCATGCCCGACGGCAAGGTGTGGATGGCTTCGGCCGAAGGGCTGGTCGGCTTCTCGCCCCTCCTGTTCGGACAGACTGCCAAGAGGGCCTCTGCCAGGGTGCTCCTGCTGGCCGTTGAGAACGACGAAGCGGCTGTTTCGCCCGCCGAAGGCGTGATACGCACCGCCTACCGCCACAACAACCTGCTGGTAAAGTGCGTGGTGGCTGACCTTGCCACCGCCAGCCGCACCCGCTACCGCTACAGGCTCGAAGGGTTAGACGACAGCTGGACTGTGGTGCACCATGCCGACGGCCCTCTGCTCGTGCGCTACCGTGCCCTGCCGCCCGGAACCTACAGGTTACAGCTACAGGCTGCCTGCGACACCGAAGCATGGGGTGCGCTCACCGAACAGGTCATCAAGGTCCTGCCGCCCTTCTGGCTCTCGGTTTGGGCCAAAGCGACCTACGTGCTGCTCGCCGTGCTGGCAGTCCTGCTGGCCATCAGGCTGTATATGCGCCGCCTGCGATGCAAGATCGACAAGGAGAACGAGGAGAAGGTGCACCGCCTGTTTGAATTGCGCGAGGAGGCCCGCCACCAATTTGCCCAGAACCTGCATGTCAATGCCCAAAAGCTGAGTGCCACCCACGAGGAGGCCCGCTTCATGGAGCAGCTGCTGGAAGCCATCGAGCAGAACATGCCAAATGCCGATTACACCGTTGACCAGCTGGCAGCCGATGTGGCCATGGGACGGAGCAACCTGTATCGGCGCATGCAGCTGATACTGGGCATCACGCCCAATGACTTTCTCCGGAGTGTTCGCCTGAAGCGTGCCGCGACGCTGCTGGCCGAAACGGCACTGCCTGTCGGCGACGTGGCCCGCGCTGTGGGTTTCAGCTCTCCGCGCTATTTCAGCCAGTACTTCAAAAAGATGTTTGGCGTTACCCCATCGGCCTACGGACAGCGGGGAGGCAGATGTGAGAGTGAAAGAGTTGAAGAGTTGAAAGAGTTGAAGAGTTGAAGAGTTGAAGAGTTGAAGAGTTGAAGAGTTGAAGAGTTGAAAGTTTATAAGGATTGTCACTGAACGTATACGACAGCGTTTTATAGTGACCTTATAAGCTTTCAACTCTTTCAACTCTTCAACTCTTTCACTCTACAACTTCCACACCTCACTCCGCCAGGCACACCTTGGCAATGGCCTTGCGCAAGGTACCCTGTCCGATAATGGGGGCGTGGGCATCCTCAGGGAACATCACATAGAACTCACCGGGACGGGCGGTGAAGTAGGTGGTGGCCGGAGCGGCATACAAGGCAAAGTCGGCGGCCTCATCAAAGGGGGCCTCGCTCTCGCAGTCTAAGCTGTCGAGGCTGCGCCAGCCCACCTCCTCCACACCGTCTAACGGAAAGTGAACGTCCACGTAACGGCGGTGTACTTCGAGCTTCTGCGCTTCGCGGCTGCGCAGGCAGGCATCGTCGACATTGATGTAAAGGTCGTCGCCCTGCAAGACGATGCGGCCGGCAGGCACTTGGCTGAGGTCGTGCGTGCGCATATAGTCAAACAGCTGCTTGAAGAGCGGATGCAGGCGTTCGGTGCGTTCCGAACGCGACAAGGAATTGAATATCATATATGATTATTGCTTTTTAGCGGTGAATCCCCTGACGAGGAAGAAGAAAATGTGTGAAACGCCGAACACCACGGCTATCCAAAGCATAGTGTGGTCTTCATTCCAGCCCACTGTCTGCTGGTGCCACAGGCCGGTGATGACGCAAAGCAGCGAGATGGACACGCCGATAGCACTGAGTATGGTCTGACCGTGACGGCGCACTGTGCCGCCGCCAATCACGCTATGGCGCAGGCCGTAGTAGGAGTAGATGTCGATGCCCAACACCATCCACATCACCAACCGGATCCAAGTGTCGGCCGGCAGGAACAGCATCATGGCCACACAACACACCACACCGGCAGCAGGCACGTAGGGCACCAACGGGGTCTTGAAGCCTCGGGGCGCATCGGGCTGCGTGCGCCGCACCACAATCACGCCCAGACACACTAACGCAAAGGCAAAGAGCGTGCCGATGCTGGTCATTTCGCCCGCTATGCCCGGAGGCACCAGCCCGGCCAGCAGCGCAATGATGACCATGAAAAGCAGGTTGCTGCGCGCCGGCGTATGGAAGCGGGCGTGCAGGTGGGAGAAGACTGGAGGCAGCAGGCCGTCCTTGCTCATGCTGTAGAACACGCGGCTCTGGCCCATGAGCATCACCAGCACCACGCTGGCATAGCCCAGCAGGATAGCTACGATGATGCCCCGGTTCAGCCATGGGAAGGCCGGCACCACCATACCGTCGGCTCCCGTCTCGCCCATGTGGGCCACGGCAGTGGCTGCAGGTGCTATGCTGTCGGCACCGATGTAGGCATGATAGTCTACCACGCCGGTCATGACAAACGCGAAGAGCATGTAGAGCACGGTACACACGAACAGCGAGCCGAGAATACCGATGGGCATGTTGCGCCGCGGATTGATGGTCTCCTGTGCGGCGGTGCTCACGGCATCGAAGCCGATGTAGGCAAAGAACACAATGGCGGCACCGCGCAGAATGCCGCTCCAGCCGTATTCGCCGAACACGCCGGTGTTGGCAGGTATGAAGGGGGTGAGGTTGTCGCTGCTTACGTAACGCAGGCCAATGCCGATAAACGACAATACAACAGCCAACTTGAGCACTACCATGAGGTCGTTGAAGCGCGAGCTGCCCTGCGTGCCGCGCATCAGGATGAGCGACAGGACGATGACTAACAGGGCGGCAGGGAGGTTAAACACGCCGCCGTCGGCCGGACACACGGTGTAGGTTTCGGGCAACTGCCAGCCCAAGTCGGACATCATGAAGCAGAAATAGCGGCTCCACGACACACTCACCGCCACAGCCGCTACAGCGTACTCCAACACGAGGTCCCAGCCTATCACCCACGCCACCAGTTCGCCCATGGTGAAGTAGGAATAGGTGTAGGCCGAGCCCGAAATGGGGAGCATCGAGGCAAATTCGGCATAGCACAGCCCTGCAAAGGCGCAGGCCACGGCGGCTATGGCAAAGCTGATGACAATGGCAGGCCCCGTGTGTTCACCAGCCACAATGCCGGTCACGGAGAAGAGGCCGGCACCTATAATCACACCTACGCCCAAGGCTATCAGTCCCCAAGGGCCCAGCACGCGGCGCAAGCCCTTGCCGCCTTCGTTTTCGGCCTCGCGCAGCAAGGCTTCGCTGCTTTTACGGATAAAGAGATTCATACGCTACCTCATTTTCAGTGAGACAAAAACTTCTGTCTAGGGGTGTTCTATAAATTAGGCCGAGCTGGATGCTGGATTTTTAGAGATGACATT
>CALZRA010000036.1 GCA_945828345.1 uncultured Bacteroidales bacterium | reverse complement strand
CACAAAAGAGTTCATAAAAGAGCCGGTAGAGTTCACAAAAGAGTTCATAAAAGCACGTCGCCAGATATATAAGCTGAAAAGAGACTGGCCGCTTGGCCGACAAGTTATAGGATAGCCCTGTTTCGTTGTAGTATTTGGCCGAGCGACGAGAACATTGGCACAATTTTGTGAACATCAAACAAGAAAAGGAAATCGAAAATGCCTGACAGTCAAGCATCTTTGATTTCCTTGGGTGCGCCTGATAGGACTCGAACCTACACGGCCGAAACCACCAGATCCTAAGTCTGGCGCGTCTACCAATTTCGCCACAAGCGCAAATGCGCTGCGAAGATAGGCTTTTTGCCGTGACAGGCCAAATATTTGTCTAAGTATTAGTGATCTTGGGTTATGAGTGATAAGGTTATGAGGTTATAAAGTTACCAATAGAGCAATTGATGAATCGTCCGTTTAAACAGTAATGTTATAACCTTATAACCTTATCACTCATAACCTTCGAAAATAACTTCATAACTAATACTTAAATCAACGCACGACCTTGCGCCCGCCCACTATGTAGATGCCGTGGCTCATCTGGCGGACGCGACGGCCTGTGAGGTCGTAGACGGCGGGCTGGGAGTCCGCGCTCTCAGTGGGTGGGGTAACGGAGGTGGTGATATCGCCTTCGCCAAAGAGAAGCCGGACGGCGGATGTGCTGAAGCCGAGGGGCGCGTCCCAATAGGCCTTGAAACCCTTGAGCAACAGGCCGTCAGTGTCGCCGCTTCCGTCGGTGGCGTAGCGGTAGAAGCCGATTCCGTCGGCTCCCATCTGCAAGGTATAGACTCCACGGGGAGCTGAGAGGGTGGGGTAGGTTCCGCTGAGGTCGCTGGTGGCGACAGACGGGGCCTGCATGACGGACAGGTGGTAGTCGCCCTGTGGGGCTTTGAGGATGAGTCCCTGGCCCTGTGGCAATACGCCTTCGACGGGTTTCAGGCGGAACACGCCGGTGGCCTCGTCGTAGTGTGCGGTATATGCTTCGAAGCTGTCTTCGGCGGGCAAGCCCAGCGTTTGGGGCGAGTAGAGGGTGGAATAGCCGGCGGCACTGACGCTCACGGGCAAGGTGCTCACAGACACAAGTTCCCAGGCAGTGGTGGCATCGGTATTGTAAGTCACCAGTTCGACTCCGCAGGCACGGCCTCGCAGGTAGTTGCCGCCGCTCTGCAGGGCATAGCAATCGCGCTGCGTGGGATGGGCGGAGAGGTTGAAGGTTGTGGCATGGCCAAGGGCGGCATGTCGGGTGTCCTGTATGTAGTAGCCGGTGGCATAACTGAGCAGGCGGCCTTCCTGCACGAGGAAGATGTTGTCGGGCATGGGGGAGGCAGCCAGACGCATGTTGCCGTCCGCGCTGCGGTCGGCCGGCAGGGTGAGATAGCGGCCGCTGTCGCGTGAGCGCAAGCGGTAGAGGCCATCGGGCAAAACCTCACTCTCCACCACGGGGACGAGTTGGAAATCGGTAGATACAATCACGTAGTCGTTGTTGTTGCAACGGTATGACAGCGGATGGTCGGGATAGTGGTTGTTGAGCGAGAAGGTGGTGCCGGAGCGGCTCAGCTGTGCCGCCCAACGTATGTGGCTGAGCAGGGTGAACGAGCCCCATGTGTAGCCGCGTTCCAGACGACAGTCTCCATAGGTGTTGGTCAGTCCGCCCAGATAGGGCAGGCGGCCTTCGTCGTCCGTCAATACGTAGCCATCGCCGCTGGGGGTGAGGGTGAGCACGGCGGCCTGCCCCGTGTCGGTAGTCCAGCTTTCGGTTCCCTCCTCGCCGTCCTCGCGCGCGTAATAATAATAAGGAGTAGTGGCTGGCAGGGCCTGATAGGACCGCAGGAGATAGCGGCCTGTGTCGGGGTAACGTATCTGGTCGTCTGTCAGGTTCTTCAGGGCAGTCAGGGCGGTGAGCATCGCTTCGGCAGCTCCGGCATCGTAGTCGGCGCGCAGGTAGCCGTCGGCATCAAACACGTTCAGGTACTTGGCCTTGAGAACCCACATCTCAGGCAGGCTGGCCAGAGGATAACCCACCTCTCCCTCGTGGCGCACGAGGTCAGCCAGTTCGCCGGAGGCATCGCAGAGCCGCCTGACGAGGCCGGCATCGGCGGCTTTCGCGCAGGGGAGTTGGATGACTTGTGTATAGGTGTAGGGTGTCCCGCTGACGGTGGCTGTCCAGGTGCGGCGGATAATGTCGCCCTCCTCAGTCTGCTTTGCGGTAGCGGCGTAAGCCGATGTGCCGCGGTAGGCTTCGAGTGTGGGCATGGCGGGCACCTGCGCGCGGCTGTCCACACGGATAAAGGGGGTGGGCGCATCGGCTCCGCTCCCTGCTTCGCGGAAGAGGTAGCGCGCATCGTTCAGGCTGAGCGTGAAACCGCCGCCGCTGACAACATATTCCGTCCCTGTGGCGTAGAAGGGTGCGTTGTTGTTGGTGAGTCCGTAGACGGCTTCGCCGATGATTTCGACCTTGATGATACCGCCGCTGACGGGGTCGGCATAGTTGTAATAGGGTTTCTTGCCGATCTCGATATAGGGGAGTGCGCCAGTCCACGTGCCCGTATTGGGCAGGCCGTCGGCCAGCACATAGGGGAATGTCTGGCCAAAGTCATCGCTCAGGAGGATGCGCACGCGGCTGTTGTCGCCGTAGATGTCGGTTTGCGGTGTCCATGTGACGGTCAGTGCCCGGCCAGGGCGGAAGAGGGTGAAGTTCATGGGGCTGGTAATCGTGGCGGTGAACGGCTCGCCGGCAACAATTCGGATGTCGCAGAACTCGCTGTCGTAGAGGGAATGGTCCCGGGCGGCCAGTGCAAACCGGAACTTGCCCACACGGGAGTCGCCAGAATTGGCTTCGGCATACTGGCTCTCGGGAGCGGTGGCACTGAGTGTCCGCGGGTCGGCCCACCGCTTGTGGAACATGACGTTGCCGGTGGTGGCGGGCTTCACGATGGAGCGCAGGGCATTGGCCGACAGCTCGCTGCCGAGGTCGTGGCCGTGGACGCAGTACTGCACGCCGGCTTCGCCATACGTTTCGCCGTTGGCGAGGGGCAGGTAAAACTGGAAGTCAGAGCCGAGCGTCACTACATACTCTTTGCGGATAAGGTCGCGGTCCAGCAGCGGCTGCGTGCCGGTTTCGGTGTAGGCATACACGATGTTGGTCCCTGCCACGTCGGTATTGCGCGTGATGTCCTTCTCGGTGCGTTCCGGGTTGGTGTAGACGTTGAGGTTCCTGAGCAGGTTGCGCATCTGGCGTATGCTGCTCACGGAGAAGAAGTCGCGCGGTGAGCCGTAGCTCATGATGCTCTGCCCCTTGCCGGGTTCGGTGTAGTCGCCGTCTGCGATTTCGTGGGCGTGTGTTGCCCCGAAGAGGTGGCCCAGCTCGTGGGCGATGGTTGTATAGCTGGTCATGGCAAAGCCGTCGGCCTTACGGTAGGGCGAAGAGGCACCGCCCAGCGAAGCCTTGCCGGCGAGCGAGCCTGTCGACTTGGTGATCATGATGCCCACATCGTAGCCGTCGTTGGTCAGCAGCGCGTCCATGATCCTTGTTCCGTTGTTGGCGTTGGGAATGCCGCCGCTCATGATTTCGATGCCCGTGTCGTTGGTGGTCATGATGAGGCGGTCGTCGCGAATGACCTGTAATTCGATGCCGACATCGTTGCGGTAGTAGTGGTTGAGTGTGCGCTCGGCATTGTCCCAGAAGTCGTAGACTTTCTGCTTGTCCAAGACCCCGTCTGTGCTAAATTCGTCCAACACATACGGGGTGATGAGCATGGCCAGACGGAACTGGAATACCTCGCCAGTGTTGTAAATCACTCCTGCGCGGAAAGCCTGGGCGGCCATTTTTGACTTGGCCTTTCGTGCTGCTTCACCGCCAGCCATGAAACGGGCGTAGCGCATGGAGTCTGTACCCGTCAGGTGTTCGCACCCGCAAAAACTACGCTGGGCGTGTATGTGCTGGGAAGCAAATGCCAGAAGGAGTATGAGGAGGAGCTTGTTCATGGGAATAGGGGGGTGTTTTAAGTATTAGGTATTAGTGATTAGTTATTAAGTAGCTTCTTTAGGTTGTGCGGGATAAGGTTATGAGTGATAAGGTTATAAAGTTACTACGTAACCTTGGGTTATGAGTGATAAGGTTATGAGGTTATAACATTACTATTTGAGCGGACGAAGCTTCTGTCGCTCTATCGGTATCTTTATAACCTCATAACCTTATCACTCATAACCCAAGGTTACGTAGTAATGTTATAACCTCATAACCTTCGAAAATAATCCCATACCCTACGGAAGCAACTAATGCTTAGATAACGCTTCGTTGATGAGGCGGGCGCAGAGGATGGGGTCGGCCTTGCGTTCGCGGGCATAGCAGCGGGCCAGCTGTGAGAAGAAGGCATCGTTGCCCGACAGCTGGGCCAGGTTGCGGCATCCCTGTTCGATGCTGACCGCACTGCCGCACTTGATGCTGTTGGTGTCGACCAGCGCAAAGTGGTAGCGGTCGCCCACTTTGTCGTAGAGGATGTTGGAGGAGGCGAAGTCGCGATGCAGGAACCCACCTTCGTGGAGGCGTGCCGCAAAGCGCGCAAAGTGTTCGGTCACTTCCTGCTGTTCGGCAGGCGAGAGCTCTGGCAGGCGGTCCATGCTGTGGCGGTAGGTCGAGAGGAGGCACACGTAGTAGGCGGTGGTGTGCCAGAGACCTTGGCGGTAGCGTACCCAGGCCACTGATTCGGGGCTCTCGAAGCCGCGTTCACGCAGCAGCATGGGACGCAGGAATGCCTTCTTCCCCTTCGATGTCTTGTAGACGAGCTGTTGCAGTTCGCGGCGCAGCGGGGCCTGGGCGAAACGCTTGACGCAGAGTGTGAGGCCGTGGGTCTGCAGGGTGCGTATGGAGTTGCGCCCTGAGTGGATTTCGTGGCCCTCGGTGTCGAAGTGCTCTCGGAGGCGGGTCATGTAGCCGCGCAGACATTCGTATTTGGGGTTCAGCAGTATTTTCATGGCAGTAGGTTGTTTGCGTGGGGCGGTGTCAGCTCAGGCCGATGATTTCGCCGTCGACGTATTCGATGTGGTTGGCCTGCGGGTCGCGGGGCAGTCCGGGCATACGCAGAATGTCGCCGGCGATGGCCACTATCATTTCGGCTCCGGCGTTGATGACTGCGTCCTTGATGAGCAGGTCGAAGCCCGAGACAGCTCCGTAGCGCGTGGCATCGGCCGAGAAGGAGAATTGGGTCTTGGCTATACATACGGGGAAGTGTCCCATGCCGTGGCGTTCGGCCAGCGCGAGACGGTTCTGGGCTGACTTGGCGAAGGTGACACTGGCTGCGCCATAGACGGTCTTGGCGACTTTCTCAATCTTCACGGTCAGCGGGTCGTCGTCGTTGTAGGTGAAGTCGAGCTGGGGCTGCGACGGACGGTGCTCGATGGTGTCGACCACCAAGCGGGCCATGGCTTCGGCTCCCTTGCCGCCTTCGGCATAGGCGTGGTTCACCACGAAGGGCACGCCCAGTTGTTCCTGACAGTGCTTGCCGAGCAGTTCCATCTCGGTCTGTGTGTCGCCGGCAAAGTGGTTGAACACGACAATGACCGACTGGCCGAAACGCTGCAGGTTGCGCACGTGGCGGTCGAGGTTGGCCAGTCCGGCGCGCAGCCCTTCCTCGTTGGGCTCCTTGATTTGTTCGAGCGGCACGCCGCCGTGCATTTTCAGTCCTTGGGCTGTCGCCACGATGACGGTGGCATCGGGCACGAGGCCGCTCTTGCGGCAAAGGATGTTGTAGAACTTTTCGGCTCCGAGGTCGGCCCCGAAGCCGGCTTCGGTGATGGTGTAGTCAGCGTGGCTCATGGCCATGCGCGTGGCGAGCAGCGAGTTGCAGCCATGGGCGATGTTGGCAAACGGGCCTCCGTGGACTATGGCAGGGGTGTTTTCGGTGGTCTGCACCAGGTTGGGCTGGATGGCATCTTTGAGCAGCACCATGATGGAGCCTGCTACGCCGAGGTCGCGCACGGTGAAGGGCTGTCCGCTGTAGGTGTAGCCCAGCACGATGTTTTCGATGCGCCGGCGCAGGTCCTTCTCATCATGAGCCAAACACAGTATGGCCATCAGTTCGGAGGCGGGGGTGATGTCGAAGCCTGCCTGCCGGGTGATGCCGTTGGTGGCGGGGCCCAGGCCGGTGACGATCGTGCGCAACGAGCGGTCGTTCACGTCGAGCACGCGCCGCCACAGGACTTCCTTGAGGCCGAATCCGTCCTTCTGGTGCTGGTAGAGGTAGTTGTCGAGCAGGGCGGCAATCATGTTGTGGGCCGAGGTGATGGCGTGGAAGTCGCCCGTGAAGTGCAGGTTGATGCGCTCCATGGGCAACACCTGTGCGTAGCCGCCGCCGGCAGCTCCGCCCTTCATGCCGAAGCAGGGACCGAGGGAAGGTTCGCGCAGGGCCACGCAGGCTTTCTTGCCGATGGCGTTCAGTCCCAGTGCCAGCCCGATGCTGACGGTGGTCTTGCCGATACCGGCCCGCGTGGCCGTGATGGCGGTGACGAGTATGAGCTTGCCCTTCTTGTCAGGTTGGATCAGGCTCAAGGGCAGTTTGGCAATGTGCTTGCCGTAGTGTTCCAGATTATCGGAGTCGATGCCCAGCTGGGCTGCCACTTCGTCAATGCGCTTCAGCGGCGTGCTGTGGGCAATTTCAATGTCTTTCTTCATGAGATAGAGATGTTCGTTCAGACTTTAAGCTCAAAGCCCCAATTGAAAGTTGAAAGTTTATGGTTGCAAGTTTATAGGGTTACTATGAAGCGCAGTAATCTTTCGCTCAGTGACTATCCTTATAAACTTTAAACCTTGAACTTTCAGCTTTCAGCTTTCAACTTTCAACTTTCAACTTTCAGCTGTCATATATCATAGTACGGGGCAAATGTATATAAAATCTGCGAGATGGGGTCTTGGAAAGGTGAAGAACTCGTTTCCTGCTGGGAAAAGAGTGTTGGTCGGATAAGCGGCCGTGCCGTGTTTCATCCCCTTTGTGGTACACTGGCCCCCCATTTTCTCCCTGACAGAAAGCGGCGATTTCTCTCCAAAAATGCTCTAAACGTCTGGGAAAGGTGGTGCAAAGGGTTGGCAAGCGCGTGTGGCGTTATACTTTTGCACCTCATGGAATGGAAACAACTACTGACATCTTGGGCCGGGCGCGTGGCAGGCATCGGTGTTGTGGGGTTGCTGGCAGGCTGCGACCTGATAGACTATCACCCCTATGATGCGCGCACCAGCGGCCCGCACCACCTCAATGCGGCCAACATGGCCCTCATCGAACAGCGCTGTCAGGGGCGCGACTCGGTGAGGTTCGTGCTGATTAGCGACACGCAGCGGTGGTACGACGAAACGCTCGATGCGGTGAAGCACATTAACCAGACTCCGGGCGTGGACTTCGTGATACACTGCGGCGACATCAGCGACTTTGGCGTGACCAAGGAGTTTGAGCTGCAGCGCGACATACTGGCGAAGCTCACCGTGCCCTATGTGGTGCTGCTGGGCAACCACGACTGCTTGGGGACGGGAGCCGACACCTACCGCTGGATATTTGGCGACCCCAACTTCAGCTTCAATGCGGGCGACACCCACTTTGTGTGTATCAACACGAATGCGTTCGAGTATGACTACTCGACCGCCGTGCCCGACTTCGGCTTTCTGCGTGCTGACCGCGACTCGCTGCCTTCAGGCATTCGGCGCACAGTGGTGGCCATGCACGCCCAGCCCACCTCCGAACAGTTCAACAACAACGTGTCATCGGTGTTTGAGTGGGAAATCAACAAGTACCCCGGTCTGGCCTTCTGCCTGTGCGGACACGGTCATCGCACGCAGGTGAATGACCTGTTCGGCGACGGCGTGCTCTACTACGAGTGTGGCGCGGCCAAGAAGCGGGAGTACGTTCTGTTCACCCTACACGCAGAAGGAGACTACAGCTATGAAGTGGTACGCTATTGATTCGCTCCGGCGGGCGACGGCTTGCATTGCCGCCCTGCTGTGCCTGTGGCCGGCAGCAGCTCTTTCGGTCCGTGGGCAGGAGATAAAGCCAGCCGACGTGCAGTGTCCTGCACCCTTGCCGGCCGACACCCTCGGACAGGCCGAGTGCGACTTGCCCCAGCTTCCCGACAGCGTGGTACGCGCCCTTGCGCGCCGGTTGGGCATGGTAGACAGCGTTGAAGTGGCGGCCTGTTCCGCCGATTCGCTCTCCCGCGAAAAGAGCCGTTATGAGCGCAACCGCGAGCGGGCTGTGGCGGCTTGGACGCGGCTCATTCCCAACCAGACCACCCTGCAGTATGCCGGCAGCATCGGCATGTTCAACGTGGGGCTGGGCTGGCATTATGGCCGTGGCGAACACTGGGAGACCGAGCTGCTGGTGGGCTTCGTGCCGCGCTTCCACTCCGGCAAGGCCCACACCTCGCTGACCCTGAAGCAGCGCTATGTGCCGTGGCACTGCCCGCTGAGCCGCCACCGTTGGGTGCTGGAGCCGCTCACGGCGGGCCTGTTCTTCAACACCATCTCGGGCGATGACTTCTGGGCCAGACAGCCCGACCGCTACCCCAAGAAGTACTATGGTTTTTCGACCAAGGTGCGCACCCACATCTATCTGGGACAGCGGCTGCGGTTCAACATTCCTACACGCCACCGCCGTTCACACAAGGCTGTGTCGTTCTACTACGAAATCAGCTCGTGCGACCTCTACATCGTGTCGAAAGCCACCAACAAGGAGTTCCCCTGGAGCGAAACGCTCTCGCTCGCTTTGGGCCTGCGTTGGGAAATGTAGGGAAGACGCAGCCATGCAGGTGAAAAAAGTTCATAAATAATTTGGATAGAAATAAAAGGAGTGCGTATCTTTGCGCCAAGAATGAGTGAGGGGCTTTCGAAAAGTTCCTCACTTCTCTTTTTAAGAACAACAAACAGAATGATAAGCAAACAAACAGTAGAGCAGCTGGTAAACCAGTGGCTCGACGGGAAGGACTATTTCCTGACAGACATTTCTGTGAGCAGTGACGACCGCATTGTGGTTGAAATTGACCACGAAGAGGGCGTTTGGATTGAAGACTGCGTGGAGCTGAGCCGCTTCATCGAGAGTCACCTTGACCGCGAGCAGGAGGACTTTGAGCTCGAAGTGGGCAGCGCCGGCATCGGACAGCCCTTCAAGGTGCTCCGGCAGTATGAGATTCATCAGGGCGACAACGTGGAGGTGCTGCTCACCGATGGGCGCAAGCTGAAGGGTGAGCTGGGCCATGTCACCGAGCAGGGATTCACCCTGGCCTTCGAAGAGAAGGTGCGCGAAGAGGGAGCCAAGCGGCCCAAGCTGGTGACCCGCGAATTGCCGGTTAGCTTTGCTGAAGTGAAGTGGACCAAGTATCTCATTGACTTCAAATAAAAAGGTATCACCACTCCCATCCGCGTAATCCGCGCGCACCTTACGAAGGCGGCGGGTTGGGCGGATACGTGTTGACATTCCTCTCCCCCAACCGATAATAATCACTTCTATATAATATATGGCCAAGAAGAAAACTGAGACGGCGAGTCTCATTGAAACCTTTGCGGAGTTCAAGGAAGACAAGAACATCGACATCACCACCATGATGGGTGTGCTCGAAGAGAGCTTCCGCAGCGTCATAGCCAAGCTGTTCGGCTCTGACGAGAACTTCGACGTGATTGTCAATCCCGAAAAGGGCGACTGCGAAATCTACCGCAACCGTACGGTGGTGGCCGACGACGAGGTGACCGATTCGAACAAGCAGATTGCGCTGAGTGCAGCGCGCGAAATCGCACCCGACTACGAGGTGGGCGAAGACGTGGCCGAGGAAATCCACTTTGCCGACTTCGGACGACGTGCCATCCTCACCCTGCGCCAGACGCTGGCCAGCAAAATCCTGGAGTTGGAGCACGACGCACTCTACAACAAGTACAAGGACCGCGTCGGGCAGCTCATCAGTGCCGAAGTCTACCAGACCTGGAAGTCCGAGACACTGCTCATGGACGACGACAAGAACGAGCTCTATCTGCCCAAGTCGCAGCAGATTCCCCGTGACTTCTTCCACAAGGGCGACACCGTTACGGCTGTCATTGACCGTGTGGACAACACCAACGGCAATCCCAAAATCTACCTGTCACGCACGGCTCCCGCCTTCTTGCAGCGGCTGCTCGAAAACGAAATACCCGAAGTGGGTGAGGGCCTCATACGCATTTGCCGCATTGCCCGCATTCCCGGCGAACGTGCCAAAATCGCCGTTGAGAGCTACGACGACCGCATCGACCCCGTAGGCGCATGTGTTGGTGTCAAGGGTAGCCGCATACACGGCGTGGTGCGCGAGCTGCACAACGAGAACATCGACGTGATCAACTTCACCAACAACACCGCGCTCTTCATTCAGCGCGCCCTGAACCCCGCCCAGGTGTCAAACATCGTGCTCCACGAGGAGGAACGCAAGGCCGAGGTCTACCTGCGTCCCGAAGAGGTGAGCCTGGCTATCGGTAAGGGCGGCATGAACATCAAGCTCGCCTCCATGCTCACCGAATACACCATCGACGTGTTCCGCGAGGTGGAGGGTGAAGAAGAGACCGAGGACATCTACCTCGACGAGTTCAGCGACGAAATCGACCAGTGGGTCATCGATGCAATCAAGGCATTGGGCCTCGAAACGGCCAAAGACGTGCTCAACGCACCCCGCGAAATGCTGATCGAAAAGGCCGACCTGGAGGAAGATACTGTCGACGAACTGCTGCGCGTGTTACGTGCCGAGTTCGACACCGACGAACAGGCTGCCCCCGCCGAGGCTGAACTGCCGGCCGAACCGGCTGCCGAAGCCGCTCCCGAAGAGCAGAGTTAGGGATGTGACCCATTCTAATCCGAGTTACAAGTACATTCCCTGATTCAACCGAAAAACCCATTCCATCGCATGAGTATCAGATTAAATAAAGCCATCAAAGAATTCGGTGTAGGACTCCAGACGTTGACCGACTTCTTGAACAAGCAGGGTGCCCCCGTCTCGGGCGACCCCAACCAGAAGCTCGACGAAAGGCAGTATGAACTGCTGAAGCAGGAGTTCGGCGCAGACAAGGATTTGCGCAACAAGGCCGAGGAAATGCTGCAGAGCAGGCAGGAAAAGAAGCGTCCGGCACCTGCACCCAAGGCCGAACCCGAAATGGTGGAGACCGTAGTGCCCGAGGAGATGCGCCCGAAAATCAAGGAGCTGGGACGCATCGACCTGAATGCCGACCGCGCACCTAAGGCGGACGAGGCCGAAGTGAGGACGGATGGCGTTGCCCCGCAGCCGCAGCAGCCTGTCGCAGCGGCTGGGACGGAACCCGTGGCTACAGCCCCGCAGGCTGCCCACCCGCAGGGTACGCACACTTCCAGCCCGCGTGTGAAACCCTCAGTCGAGGAGCGCGCCAAGGCCATTGGCGAAGAGGAGGACGGCGTGTTCAAACTGCGCAACAAGCCCGAGCTGGCAGGACCCAAGGTGCTCGGCACCATAGACCTCAGTGCCATTAACCCCACCACACGGCCCAAGAAGAAGTCGAAGGAGGAACGCCGTCGCGACCGTAAGGCCGCTGCGCAGGGCGGTGCTGCCGCTGCCGGCCCTCAGGCTGCACAGCCCGCGGGACAACGCAAGAAGCGCACCCGCATCGGCAACGAGCGCGTCGACGTGAACAACGCTGCCAACCAGCCCAAGGGCAAAGGCAACAACAACGGCAACAAGCGTAAGAACGACAACCAGCAGGCTGCCGCACAAAACCGGGCTGCTGCCGCCAAGGACCAGGCTTCGTCGAAGCGCGCCGCCAAGGACCGCAACCGCCGCGCCAAGGAGGTGAAGGTCGAAGTGAGCGAAGAAGACGTGGCCAAGCAGGTGAAGGAGACACTCGCACGCCTCACCAACAAGCAGAAGGGCGGCAAGGGCGCCAAGTACCGTAAGGAAAAGCGCGAACAGCAGCAAGCCCGTGCCGAAGAGGAACGCCGCGAAGCCAAGGCCGAAAGCAAGATACTGAAGCTCACCGAGTTTGTGACGGCCAACGAGCTGGCACAGATGATGGACGTGCCCGTCACCAAGGTCATCGCTACCTGTATGAGCATCGGCATCATGGTGAGCATCAACCAGCGCATGGATGCCGAGACCATTGACCTTGTGGCCGAAGAGTTCGGCTTCAAGACAGAATATGTTTCGGCCGACGTGCAGGAAGCCATTGCCGAAGAGGCCGACAATCCCGAAGACCTCGAACCCCGCGCACCCATCGTTACCGTCATGGGCCATGTTGACCACGGCAAGACCTCGCTGCTCGACCATATCCGCAAGACCAACGTCATTGCAGGCGAAGCCGGCGGCATTACCCAGCATATCGGTGCCTACAACGTGAAGCTCGAAAACGGCCGGCGCATCACCTTCCTCGACACGCCGGGCCACGAGGCTTTCACCGCCATGCGTGCCCGCGGTGCGCAGGTCACCGACATCGCAATCATCATCATTGCGGCTGACGACGACATCATGCCCCAGACCAAGGAGGCTATCAGCCATGCCGTGGCAGCCAATGTGCCCATTGTGTTCGCCATCAACAAGGTCGACAAGCCCCATGCCAACCCCGACAAAATCAAGGAGGGCCTGGCAGCCATGAACTTTCTGGTCGAAGAGTGGGGTGGCAAGTACCAGAGCCAGGACATCTCGGCCAAGAAGGGCATCGGCGTAGAGGAACTGCTCGAAAAGGTGCTGCTCGAAGCCGACATGCTCGAACTGAAGGCCAATCCCAACCGCAAGGCAGTGGGCACGGTCATCGAATCATCACTCGACAAGGGCCGGGGCTATGTGGCCACTGTGCTCGTTTCGAACGGAACACTCAAGCAGGGCGACGTGGTGCTGGCCGGCACCAACTACGGCCGCGTCAAGGCTCTCTTCAACGAGCGCGGCCAGCGCATTCAGGAAGTCGGCCCCTCTATGGCCGCCACCCTGCTGGGCTTCAACGGCGCGCCGCAGGCAGGCGACCAGTTCCACGTGATGGATACCGAACAGGAGGCCCGTGACATAGCGGGACGCCGTGAGCAGCTGCAGCGAGAGCAGGACCTCCGTACCCGCGAGGTGCTCACCCTCGAAAAGATTGGCAAGCGGCTCAAGATGGGTTCCTACCACGAGCTCAACATCATCGTCAAGGCCGATGTCGACGGTTCGGTCGAGGCTCTGGCCGACAGCTTCATCAAGCTCTCTACCGAGAACATCGTGGTCAAGGTCATCTACAAGGGCGTGGGCCAGATATCCGAGAACGATGTCACGCTCGCAGCAGCCTCCGAAGCCATCATCGTCGGCTTCCAGGTGCGCCCTTCGCAGCAGGCCCGCAAGCTGGCCGAGCGCGACGGTGTCGAAATCCGCCAGTACTCCGTCATCTACGATGCCATCGAAGATGTCAAGGAGGCCATGGAAGGCATGCTCGAACCCGTCATCAAGGAGGAAATCACCGCCAACATCGAGGTGCGTCAGGTCTACCACATTTCGAAGGTGGGCTACGTGGCCGGTGCCTACGTCATCGACGGCAAGGTGAAGCGTTCCGACAAGGCACGCCTCATTCGCGACGGCATCGTCATCTTCACGGGCGAAATCAATGCCCTCAAGCGTTTCAAGGACGACGTGAAGGAGGTGAACACCAACTTCGAGTGCGGTATTTCGCTGACCAACTGCAACGATATCAAGGAGGGCGACATCATCGAAACCTTCCAGGAGATTGAGGTGAAGCAGAAGCTGTAACAGCTTGTTGCATTCGCTTCGCATACAGGGCAGCCCCCAAGTTGATTGCTAACTTGGGGGCTGCCCCGTATATATATGATAGGTGTGGGGAGAGAGGGAGCCGGCTGTCGTTGGGGCAGGCGCGGCCGGATGGGTGAAAAATTCACGCGTTGGTGATAGTTTGGGGGGTTACTTCCGCTCTATTCCTGCATAAAGCTATACGAAAGCGCGTAGCCGTGTGGTGCATCCTCAAAAGTAAAGGGAAAGCAATGTGCCCCCCGGTTTGGGAAGTGCAATGCCTCACAGAACTATAAACCCCGCACCGTCCCGCCCATTCATCCTGCCAGGGCAGGCTTTCCACCTTCTCAGCTTGCCGTCCGCCAACCCGGTGGGCGGCAAGCTTTCGTTGTACCCCCTGTCATGCAACCGCTGTGGTGATACAGCCGGGTGCGGAAGTACATAAGAATCAGCTTCGGACGCAATGATTCCACACTTTTATGAGGGACTTTTGAGCTGGATGCTACATTTTTATGAGGGACTTTGGTGGCCGACACCACACTTTTATGAGGGACTTTAGGGGTTGCAGCCGCACGGAAGTGCCGCCCGCTTGCGCCTGCATGAGGTCCTGTTGCAAACTTTTATGCGGTTGTCGGTCTCAACGCTCATGGTTTTTGTATACATTTGCATACATTTTCAGCTGAAAGCACCAAGTCTGCAACCATGCGCCAGTGCGCTTGAAGTGTTGGGCTTCGACAATTCATACCATACCATGAGCGACGAAACGAAAAAAACATCCGACTGCGAGGCACGCGACATGCAGGAAGAAACTGCCGCACACTCTGACTACCAGCCTCAGAACGTGCGCGACGGCGAGGGAAACCTGCAACTCACGGGCATGTACCAAAACTGGTTTCTGGACTATGCCTCCTACGTTATCCTGGAGAGAGCCGTGCCCCATTTGGGCGACGGACTCAAACCCGTGCAACGGCGCATACTGCACTCGATGAAGCGGCTCGATGACGGCCGCTACAACAAGGTGGCCAACATCGTGGGCCACACCATGCAGTTCCACCCGCACGGTGACGCTTCGATCGGCGACGCGCTCGTGCAGTTGGGACAAAAGAACCTGCTGGTTGACTGCCAGGGCAACTGGGGAAATATCCTTACTGGCGACGGAGCAGCTGCGCCCCGTTACATCGAAGCCCGACTGTCGAAGTTCGCCCTCGACGTGCTGTTCAACCCCAAGACAACCGAGTGGAAACTGTCGTACGACGGCCGGAACAAGGAGCCGGTGTCCCTGCCTGTGAAGTTCCCGCTGTTGCTGGCACAGGGTGCCGAAGGCATCGCCGTGGGCTTGTCGGCCAAGATTCTGCCGCACAACTTCGGCGAACTCTGCGACGCGGCCATCCACTACCTGCTGGGCGAGCCTTTCAGCCTCTATCCCGACTTCCAGACAGGCGGTGCCATCGACGTGTCGCGCTACAACGACGGCCTGCGTGGCGGAGCGGTGAAGGTGCGTGCCAAGATCGAAAAGATAGACAGCAAGACGCTGGCAATCCGCGAAATACCCTACGGCAAAACCACCTCGACGCTCATCGACTCCATCCTGAAGGCCAACGAAAAGGGGAAAATCAAGATACGCAAGGTAGACGACAACACGGCGGCCGACGTGGAAATCCTGGTTCACCTCACGCCCGGAACCTCGCCCGACAAGGCCATCGACGCCCTCTATGCCTTCACCGATTGCGAAATCTCTATCTCGCCCAACTGCTGCGTGATCGATGAGAAGAAGCCCAAGTTCCTCACGGTGAGCGACGTGTTGCGCCGGTCAGTCGACACCACGCGCGCGCTGCTCGAAAAGGAGCTGCGCATTCGTCGGGGCGAGCTGATGGAGAGCCTACACTTCGCCTCGCTCGAACGCATCTTTATCGAAGAGCGCATCTACAAGGACCGCCCCTTCGAACAGGCGCGCAACATGGATGCCGCCGTGGCCCACATCGACCTGCGCCTCGAACCGTTCAAGCAGTACTTCTACCGCGAAATCACGCGCGACGACATCCTGCGCCTCATGGAAATCAAGATGGGCCGCATCCTGAAGTTCAACAAGGACAAGGCCGACGAGCTGATTGCCCGTATGCGCGAGGAGGTGGCACGCATAGACCGCGACCTGCAGAATATGGTCGAGGTCACAGCCAATTGGTTCCGCCTCATCCGCGACAAGTATGCCGCCGAACACCCCCGCCGCACGGAGCTGCGCTCGTTTGACAACATCGAGGCCACCAAGGTCATCGAGGCCACCGAAAAGCTCTTCATCGACCGTGAGAACGGCTTCATGGGCACTTCGCTGAAGAAGGACGAATTTGTCCAGAACTGTTCGCCTATCGACGATGTCATCATCTTCTACCGCGACGGCACCTACAAGGTGACCCGCGTGCAGGAGAAGGTGTTCGTGGGCGAAACCGAGCGCAGCAGGCAGGAGCGCAAGAAGAAGGTCGAAATCATCCACATAGCTATCTTCAAGAAGGGCGATACCCGCACCATCTACAACGTGGTCTACCGCGACGGAGCCACCAATTCCTGCTTCATCAAACGCTTCAACGTCACCGCCATCACCCATGACCGCGAGTATGACCTGACCACCGGCACGCCGGGCAGCCGTGTGGTCTACTTCACGGCCAATCCCAACGGCGAGGCCGAAACGGTGAAGGTCACCTTCCGGCCCAACCCGAAGCTCAAGCGCATCAGCTTCGACAAGGACTTTGGCGAGATTCTGGTCAAGGGGCGGCAGAGCCGGGGCAACCTGCTCACGCGTCTTGATGTACACAAAATCACGCTGAAGGCCCACGGTGCCTCCACGTTGGGCGGACGCCAAGTCTGGTTCGACCACGACGTCTGTCGCCTGAACTACGACGGGCGCGGACAGCTCTTGGGCGAGTTCCACAGCGGCGACCTCGTGCTGGTGGTGCTCGACGACGGACGCTTCTACACCACCAACTTCGATGCCAACAACCACTATGAGCCGTCGGGCATCCTGCGCATCGAGAAGTTCAACGAGCAGAAAGTGTGGAGCGCGGTGCTCTTCGATGCCGACCAGCAGGGTTTCCCCTACGTGAAGCGGTTCACGCTCGAACGCGCTCCGCAGCAGCGTCCGTTGAGTTTTATGGGCGAAAACGCGGCCTCGCGCTTCGTGTTGCTCACCGATGCGGTCTATCCGCGCCTGCGCATCGTCTTTGGCGGGGGCGACAGCTTCCGCGACCCGCAAGAGGTCGAAGTGGCCGACTTCATAGGCTGCAAGAGCTTCAAGGCCAAGGGCAAACGCCTCACCACGTGTGACGTCGAGCAGATTGAGGAGCTGGAGCCGTTGCGCCAGCCCGAACCTGAGCCCGAAGAGCCGCAGGAGGCTTCGGAAGAAACCGAAGAGGCAGCTGCCGGAGAGCAGCCCGCCGAACCGTCGCTCTTCACCGATATGTAAGACACATCCAACACAGAACGGCTGCGCCCTTCGCAAGGCACTGGGAGAGCAGGCAAAGGCCTGCTGTGTGCTTCGCGAAGGGCGCAGCCGTTGGTATGGCTTTGGGGCTCAGCAGCCGATGAGCGACATCAGCACAATGAGGGCCACAATCACTATGCAGCTCGACACGTTCGGGTTGGCAACCGGCTGCGGCGGGAGCGCATGTAATGGCCCGCTGTGCCCGTGTCCGTCCATGCCTTCCTCGTAGCCGTCTTCATATCCATCCTCGTAGGGCTCAGCCGTTTCGGGGTCATGGTCATACAGATAGGGGTCCTGCTCATCGTGCAGGTCATCGTCGTACAGGTTGCTCATAGTTTCGGAGTGTCAGACAGCAGCTCTTCATTGGCAAAATCCACCGCGCGGTTGATGTAGTCGATGAAGGGCTTTGTGGTTTTCATCTTTTCGGCCACCCGCCGCGCCAGGTTGGGGCGGGTGACAAAGTCATCGTCGGCCGCCGCCACGAGGCAGTAGCTCTTCAGGCGCATCCAGTCGGCATAGGGCGCATTCGCATCGAAGCCCTGCGGCACGCGTTTCAGCGCATCGTCCATGTCGGGCCTGAAGTCAGGTGCGGCCTGCGCCAGCACGGTGGTCTGGAACTCCTGCCACCCGTCGCTGATGTCCTCGCGCAGCAGCTTCACCGCCCGTTTGTCGTAACAGTAGTTACCGGCGGCCAGCATGTGGGCGTGGGGGTAGCCGGCTGCGCGTCCCGTGCCGAGGTGAAAGTAGTAGCCGGCGTGCATGGACTTCTTGCCCCCTTTGGCCAGGAACACGCCGAAGTGGGTCTTGTAGGGCGACTTGTCCCGGCTGAAGCGCGTGTCGCGGTATATGCGGTAGGTACAGTCGCGCAGGGTGAGCTTGGCCACGTCGGCATCGTAGGCGCCGACTTCGCCCATCAGCTCTTCGCAGAAGGCATTCCACCGCTGCTGCACCCGCATGTAGCGCAGCTTGTTGGCGTTGAACCATTCGCGGTTGTTGTTTTGTTCCAGGTCGCGCAGGAACAGGATCAGTTCGGTCATAGGTTGGGACTTTCTTATGGAACAGGAGATGGGGTAATCAATCTGGTGTTGTGAAGGGAGAGGGGCATGTGGCCGTAACCTGGGCCGGACCTCCGTGCCCTTCACACGGCATCTCCGGATTCACACGGGCGAAGGTACGCATTTTCTGTTTGGCAGGGCGGCTTTTCTGCGCATTTTCTAAGGATGAATAGCCGCAAGGCGGGTGTCGGGTCATTGCAATGGCGGGTCATAATAGCCGAAACGTGGAGGAGGTCGGGCCGAAGCCCCTGCCGCTCGACAGCCTGATGACACGGGTGCAGGCCACACTGCCCGACCCCAAGCGCACGTGGCAGGTCAGCCTGTCGGCTCCCCGCCGGGCCTCGGTCTATGTCGATCCCTACACGGGTCAGGTCACGGGGCGCAATGAGCGGCTCCCCTTCTTCGACACCATGTTCCACCTTCACCGCTGGCTCCTCGGCCCTTTGCCGCGCCCTCCCGTGCCTCATCGTTTGAGATAGGCTTGACATCAGGGCGTGGCTAACGCCCTCCCGTGCCCGTCTCCTCCTGTTTGTCTCTCAAAACCTAATCACTATAACCTAAGAGAGTCATCCTTCTGACCTCGGCATTCCCCATAGGCGGCACTTCGCGGAAGGAGCAGCCTTGGTGGGCGGCAAACAGGTGGCGGGCAAAGAGGCCGTGGGTCACCACTACGATGGTTTCGTCCGCAAAGCGCGTGCGGAGCGTTTCGAGCGCCAAGGCAGCACGTGCCCTGATGTCCTCGTCACGTTCCGCACTGCCGTCGGGAAAAGTCCAGCGGCCGTCCTTGTGATACCTGGCGGCAGCTTCGGCGATGGGCATTCCCGTAAACGTTCCCCAGTCGCGTTCGCGCAGCAGATTTAGGGGGGCAACGGGCAGTTGCAGCCTGTCGGCGATGAGCTGGGCCGAATCGAGGGCACGCTGCAGGTCGCTCGACACGATGCGGCTGAAGGCAACCCCGCTCCGGGCCAGCTCCTCAGCCGCGCCTTCCACCTGCTGGCGGCCCAGTGCGGTCAGTCTGCCGGGCAAGTGCCCTTGCAGAATCCGCCGATTATTCTCCACGGTCTCCCCGTGTCTGACAATGTAGATCTCCATGCTGTAGATGAATGTTTTAGGCGGGCAAATTGAGGCGTAAATCATTCTCGTCTTTGTTTTCAGACTGTTTGCTTCTTGTGCCACATTCGCAATCTTCTTTTCAAGTTTGTTCTCGCCCAATCCTACACTGGCCATGAAAACGAAGTGGGCACTGGCATAACACCGCGCGAAGCGGCTCAGCTACCGCATGGCGCAGCCAGAGCCTTTGCGCGGCTCGCCAGGCACGATGCTGCCGGCGTGTCGCTCGCTGAACTCGCGGTTGATGTCGGCCAACTCCTTGAGGCCATAAATGTAGTCGTCGTACATGTCGGAGAGGTCGATGCCTTCACAGTCAGCTTCGGCACCCAGGGCTTCGCGCACAATCTGGGCGCGTTCGCTCACGGTGGTGTCCTTGATCAGTAGGCTTTTCATTCGAAAATAAATCAGTTGTGAAGTGCTGATTACCAACACTTCGTGTT
>CALZRA010000035.1 GCA_945828345.1 uncultured Bacteroidales bacterium | reverse complement strand
TCCTGCGTCACGTCTTCGCCGGTCACGGTCTTCACCACCTTCGGGCCGGTGAGGAACATGTAACTGATGCCTTCGAGCATCACCACGAAGTCGGTGAGTGCGGGAGAGTAGACTGCACCGCCGGCACAAGGACCGCAGATGCCCGAAATCTGGGGCACTACGCCGCTGGCTTCAATGTTGCGCTGGAAGATCTCGCCAAAGCCGGCCAGCGCGTTGATGCCTTCCTGGATACGTGCGCCGCCCGAGTCGTTCAGGCCGATGCAGGGTGCGCCCATCTTCATGCTCTGGTCCATCACCTTGCATATCTTCTGCGCCATTGTCTCCGAGAGAGAGCCGCCGTTCACGGTGAAGTCTTGTGCAAACACATAGACCAGGCGGCCGTTGATGGTGCCGCTACCGGCCACGACGCCGTCGCCCAGATACTGCTTCTTCTCCATGCCGAAGTAGTGGCAGCGATGAAGCTTGAACATGTCCATTTCCTCAAACGAGCCCTTGTCGAGCAAGAGTTCGATGCGCTCGCGTGCCGTGGCCTTGCCCTTGGCGTGCTGCTTCTCGATGGCTTTCTCACCGCCGCCCAGCCGGGCCTTCTGGCGAAGTTCGACAAGCTGCTTTACCTTTTTCAGTTGTTCGCTCATATTCTGTCGTTTTTGATTTTGATGTTTTTGCTGTAATTTGCGGGGCAAAGGTAAACAAAACTTCGCACAGCTATTGAAAAACCGTGCAATTGTTGGAAATAAGTTGAAAGTTTGGGCTCGGGAGGCTTGGCTTCGGGAAGCTTGGCGCACACGGAGAGAGCACAGATAGAGCAGAGCTAAGGGAAAAAAAAGAACTTTTGTTTGGCAAGTAACGATAAAACCCATATCTTCGCCCGCAACAAACCTATTTACAACCACTAATCAAAAATTAATGTCATGAAGAAATACAATTTCGGGGCAGGCCCTTCTATCCTGCCGCAGGAAGTGATGAAGGCTACAGCCGATGCTTGCGTTGAGTTTGGCGACATGGGTCTCTCGCTGATGGAAATCAGCCACCGCACCAAGGAGTTCCAGGCTGTAATGGACGAAGCCCAGGCCCTGTTCAAGGAACTGCTCGACATTCCCGAAGGCTATTCGGTGCTCTTTGTCGGCGGCGGTGCCAGCTTGGAGTTCTGCATGGTTCCCTACAACCTGCTCGAAAAGAAGGCTGCCTACCTCAACACCGGCGTATGGGCCAAGAAAGCCCTGAAGGAAGCCAAGCTCTTCGGCGAAGTGGTCGAAGTGGCCTCCTCGGCCGATGCCAACTATACCTTCATCCCGAAGGACTATGAAATCCCGGCCGATGCCGACTACTTCCACATCACGACCAACAATACTATCTATGGTACCGAGCTGCGTCAGGACCTCGACAGCCCCGTGCCCTTGGTTGCCGACATGTCGAGCGACATCTTCTCGCGTCCCGTTGATGTGAGCAAGTACGGCCTCATCTACGGCGGTGCACAGAAGAACCTCTCCATGGCCGGTGTCACCTTCGTCATCGTGAAGGACGAACTGCTGGGCCACGTGAGCCGCCCCATTCCCACCATGCTCGACTACCGCACGCATGTTGACAAGGGTTCGATGTTCAACACCCCGCCCGTTGTGCCCATCTACTGTGCCCTGCAAAACCTCAAGTGGATCAAGGCCCAGGGTGGCGTGAAGGAAATGGAACGCCGCGCCCACGAACGCGCCGACCTGCTTTATGCCGAAATCGACCGCAACCCGCTCTTCAAGGGCACTGCCGCCAAAGAGGACCGCTCGCTCATGAACATCTGCTTCGTGATGGCCGACGAATACAAGGAACTCGAAGCCGACTTCCTGAAGTTCGCCCAGAGCAAGGGTATGCAGGGCATCAAGGGACACCGCTCAGTCGGCGGCTTCCGCGCATCGTGCTACAACGCCATGCCGATCGAAGGCGTACAGGCCCTCGTAGACTGCATGAAGGAGTTTGAGGCCCTCCACAAGAAGGCATAACCTCCAATGGACAAATGAGAAAAAGCCTGTGCAGGAAAGGCCGCTACCGCCCCTTTCCTGCCAGACTTCACGTTTCGTTTAGAACCGGCGCTTCCGTTCAGTCCGCAAGTCCGGAGGCTTGTGAGAGAGAAGGAAGCGCATTTTTTAAGAACAAAAGCATGAAAGTACTTGTAGCTACCGAAAAGCCCTTTGCCCCCGTGGCTGTCAAGGGCATCAAGGATATTCTCGACCCTGTGGGCTACGAAATGGCCCTCCTCGAAAAATACACCGAGAAGGCTCAGTTGCTCGAAGCCGTAGCCGATGTGGATGCACTCATCATCCGTTCCGACAAAATCGATGGCGAAGTGATGGATGCTGCGCCCAATCTGAAAATCATTGTGCGCGCAGGAGCCGGCTATGACAACGTAGACCTTGCAGCCGCCACCGCCCGCCACATTGTAGTCATGAACACCCCGGGGCAGAACGCCAATGCCGTGGCCGAACTTGTCATCGGACTGCTCATCTATGCTTGCCGCAACAAGTTCAACGGCACGTCCGGCACAGAACTCATGGGCAAGAAACTCGGTCTCCTGGCCTTCGGTGCCGTGGCCCAGAACCTCGCCCGCATTGCCCACGGAATGGGTATGGATATCTCCAGCTACTCGCCGCTCAACCGTCCGCAGAAAATCATCGATGCCGGTTTCCACGTTCACGAGTCGCTCCACGACCTCTTTGCCTTCAACAACATCGTGAGCCTCCACCTTCCCTCCACACCCGAGACCCGTCGCAGCATAGGCTACGACCTCATCTCCGTGATGCGTAAGGATGCCATTCTCGTGAACTCCGCCCGTCAGGATGTGATTGACGAAGAAGGCCTGATCAAGGCCATGACCGAGCGTCCCGACCTGCGCTACGTGACCGACCTTAAGCTTGCCGACCACGACCGTGCCGTCGAACTCCTCGGTGACCGCTACATCTTCACCCCCAAGAAGATGGGTGCACAGACCAAGGAGGCCAACATCAATGCCGGCCTCGCTGCCGCCCAGCAGATTGTCGAATTCATCGAAGACGGCGTGAAGAAATTCCAAGTAAACAAGTAAACCCCGCCATTGGCGCCATGGGCATTTCTCCGGAAAACACTTGTCGGAGAAGTGCCCTTTCACCTTCTAACCCCAAGTCTATACTATGCCCAAAATCAAGCCCTTCCGCGGCCTGCGTCCGCCTGTCGAACTGGTAGAACAGGTTGAGAGCCGTCCGTACGACGTGCTCAGCTCTGAAGAAGCCCGCGCCGAAGCCGGCGACAACGAAAAGTCGCTCTACCATATCATCAAACCCGAAATCAACTTCCCCGAAGGCACCAGCGAATATGACCCGCGCGTCTACGAGAGCGGTGCCGAACAGTTCCGCAAATTCCAACAGGAAGGCTGGCTCGTGCCTGATGCCGACGACTGCTACTACCTCTATGCCCAGACCATGAACGGCCGCACACAATACGGCTGGGTTGTCTGCGCCAGCGTGGAGGACTACATGCAGGGAGTCATCAAGAAGCACGAACTCACCCGTGCCGACAAGGAGGAAGACCGCATGAAGCATGTGCGCACCTCTTCGGCCCACATCGAACCTGTCTTCCTGGCCTACCACCCGCGTCCCGTGCTGCTCGCCCTGCGCCAGAAGTATGCAGCCCAGGCTCCCGTCTACGACTTCGTGGCTCCCATCGACGGTTTCCGCCACCAGCTCTGGCTGGTCAGCGACAAGGCCGACCAAGCTACCATCACCGCCGAGTTTGAACAGATGAACGCCCTCTACATTGCCGACGGACACCACCGTTCGGCTGCCGCCGCCTTGGTCGGAGCCGAAAGGGCACGCCAAACGCCCGGTGCTACAGGCGAGGAGGAGTTCAACTACTACATGGCTGTATGCTTCCCCGCCGACGAACTCACCATCCTCGACTACAACCGCGTGGTGAAGGACCTGAACGGCATGACACCCGAAGCCTTCCTCGAAGCACTCGCCAAGAACTTCGACGTAACGGCCAAGGGCCCCGAGCCCTATCGTCCGCAGCAGCCGCACGAGTTCGCCCTCTATCTCGAAGGCACCTGGTATGCCCTGAATGCCCATGAAGGCACCTACGACCCCACCGATCCCATCGGCGTGCTCGACGTAGACATCTCCTCGCGTCTGATTCTCGACGAACTGCTGGGCATCAAGGACCTGCGCAAGGACAAGCGCATCGACTTTGTCGGCGGACTGCGCGGACTTGACGAACTGCAACGCCGTGTTGACAGTGGAGAAATGAAGATGGCACTGGCCCTCTACCCCGTGTCGATGCAGCAAATCATGGACATCGCCGACAGCGGCAAGATTATGCCGCCCAAGGCCACGTGGTTCGAGCCCAAGCTGCGCAGCGGACTGATTATACATAAGTTCTGAGCCGCTGGGAGGGCGGGCCAAGGCCCGCCAACAGGTTATAAGATATAAGGTTATGAGGTTATAAAGTCATGCTTTGAGTGGCGTTTTTTCCGTCCGCACAAGCAGTGACATTATAACCTCATAACTTTTTTCCCCTCATAACCCCAGACTGGTCTGCCATGGACGGTGCACTGGGAGAGCGGGCTTCTAGCCCGCCTGTTGTCAAGCCAACCTGATGCGACGGTGCACTGGGAGGGCGTAGCAATAAATAACCTCATCAGCGCACGAAAAGGGTGGAAGACCGCTGTCCTCCACCCTTTTCTCATGATTCAACTTATAAGATGGGATTCTCTATTATTTCACGATGCGCTTCTGGCCGTTGACAATCACGATCCCCTTGGCCTGATTTACTCTGCGGCCCGACAGGTCGTACATCACCTCGCTGCGACCGTCCACAGTCACTTCGCCGATGCCCAACGAAATCTTCTGCTGTTCAAGATCGGCCTTGTTTTCGAGTGCGGCGATGAGCGATTCCACGTTGTAGGCCATCGTCTGCAAGAGGTCGGCATCCTCAACCGAAGTGCCATTGTCGTGCGACTTCTCGGCCGTGGCGGCGAGCCGTTCAATGGCCTTCTTCACGTTCTCCACGTCCTCAGCCACCGCTTCGGCCACTGCAGCATCGAAGCCGGCAATCTTGTCAAGCACGTTGTCAAACTTCTGCTGCACATAAGCCACAATAGCCAGATCGGCCTCATACTGTGCCTCATTCTCCTGGTAAGCCACCCACAAGGTCTCGGCCTTGGCCAGAACGGCATCTATGCTTCCGTTCGCTGCAGCCAAACCGGCCATGAGCGCATCCTTGTCCTGTACCGAAGTACCGGCGGCAAACGAAGCCTCGGCTGTAGCTTCCAGCTGGTCGATGGCAGCCTGTACGGCGGCCACATCTGCGGCGAGCTGGTCCTGAACCTTTTGTACGTAACCTGCCACGGCAGCCTTCATCCGTTCGAAGCTATCTTTGAGCGCGTTGATGGCGGCGAGGTCTTCCTCGTGCTGTGCGATGTTGTCCACGTAGCTCTTGTGGGCAGCGGCGGCATGGGCCGAAAGTTCCTCAACGAGCTGCTGGACCTTGGCTATTTCGGTTTGCAACGCTTCCTTGTCCTGTACCGACGTGCCGGCGGCAAACGAAGCGTCGGCCGTAACCTTCAGTGCGCTGACTGCCTGCTGCACGCTTTCAGCCTCAGCGGCCACAGCCTGTTGCACCGTTTCGCTGTAAGTGCTGATTGTCTGCATCACTGCGTCGAGCTGAGCCTGAACGGCTGCAATGGCCTCCAAGTCCTTCGTGTGCTGGAGTTCGTTGGCATCCACACCCTTCTGGGCAGCCTCGGCTTCCAGTGCCAAGTTGGCAATCTGGATCTTCACGGCTGCCATAGCGGCCTGCAAGTCCTCCTTGTCCTGCACCGAAGTGCCGGCCTGATACGATGCCTCGGCCTGGGCCTTGAGTGCGTCGATGCTAACCTGTACGGCAGCCTCGGTTTCGGCCACAGCATCCTGTACGGCTTCGCTGTACCCGTCGATGACCTTCATCGCAGCGTCCAACTCAGCCTGTACGGCTGCGATAGCAGCGAGGTCTTCTGTGTGCTGGGCTTCGTTGGCCACACCGGCCTCATAAGCCTGCTGGGCAGCGGCAGCCTCAGCCACGAACAGCTCGATTTCGGCTGTGAGGGCTTCGATGCCTGCCTTCAGGGCGGCAGCATCCTGCACCGAAGTGCCGGCCTGATAAGATGCCTCGGCGGTGGCTGCAAGTTCTGCGGCAGCGGCCTGCAAGGCTGCGAGCTTCTCAACCATAGCTTCCTGCACGCTCTCGGCATAGCCTGCCAGCGTGGTCTGGGCTGCTTCCAGCTTGGCCTTTACCTCTGCCATGGCGGCCAGGTCAGCCGTGTGCTGGGCTTCATTGCCTTCGCGGCCCTGTTCGACAGCTTCGGCAGCTTCGGCATCAGCTGCCAACTGGTTGATCTGGTACCACACCTCGTTGATGGCCGCACGGAGTGTCTCCTTGTCCTGCACCGATGTGCCGGCCTTGTAGGAGGCTTCGGCTGCTGCGGTGAGCTGGTAGATGCCGGTCTGTATGGAAGCCTCGACCGAAGCCATGGCTTCCTGTACCGACTGGCTGTAGCCGCTGATGATGCGCATCACTTCGTTCAGTCTGGCCTGCACTTCGGCAATGGCGGCCAGGTCAGCCGTATGCTGTTCTTCATTGGCCTCTTCGGGCTTCTGGGGCTGCTCGCCTGTCAACACCTTGATGGTGAGCACGTCGTCCATACCGTAGGTCACATCACCCGTGGACGATACCACGAAGTCGCTGACCACAATCTCTGCATCGGCTGTGAGATTCTCGTCGGCTACGACGTTGAACGAGAAGAGCACGCCTTCGTTGCCGAAATCCTGCGTGGCCGACATGTCGTTCAGTGCGAACTTGCCGTTGGCGGGATTGTAGCTGATGGCAGCGTTCTGCGGAAGGCGGTCACCATAGGTCCACACATAGCGTCCCTTTTCGTTCTTCTCGATCGTAAGGCCCTGGGGCAGACTGATGCGGCCCTGCACACCGTACACGGGCAGTTGGTTCTCCATAGAGATAGCTATCTGGTGCTTTTCGCCCGGAGCGATGGTGAACTGCTGTTCGCCTACGCTGATGCTGCCCACCTTAGGACTGGCATTGACCTTGAAGTCATCCTGCAGGTACTGCTTGCCCGAAACGTCCGAGAACTTGATGTTGCTGAACTTCACCGCCTGCTTGGCCGTCAAGGCTGTGTTGCAGGCGAGGGTCAGCGTGAGCAGTTCGCCGTTCTCCCCACCGATCGTTTCAATCACACTCGGCACCACCAGTATGCGGTAGGCACCGTTGGCCTGCTGGGTAATGGTAGCCGAATGAATGCCGCGCGCTATACGGTCTTCGTTCACCTTGAAGCCCTTGTACTCAATGCCTTCGGGCAGGGTAAAATCTGCCTGAAGCGCAGCAATGCCATTCTCGTTGTCGAAGTTCACGACAACCGCTTTCTCTTCCTGCGGAACAAGGGTGAAGTCGTCTGCATAGAGCTTGCTTTGGGCCATTGCGTGTCCCGCACAGAGCACCATGACAAGCAGCAGCGACAACCGGGCCGGCAGGTCGTGTAGTTTGTATAAATAACGTCTCATTACTGTCTCGATTATTAAGTGTAAACTTTAAACTCTAAGCTCAAAATCTGGAACCTGAAACTTGGAACCTGGAACTTGGAACCTTTAAACTCCTATGTGGTGAGGGGCGCGCGCCGTCACAGTCTGTCACCGCGCCGCGCCCCCTGAACACAAAGAACTAACCTTATTTGACGAGAACCTTCTTTGAAGTGCCGTCGTTACCACGAATAATGTTCACACCGCGCTTCAGGCCGTTCATCAGCTTGCCGCTTACGGAGTAAATCTTCTCCTTCACTTCCTCGCCTACGCTTACCGTGCCGATACCGGTCGTCTCGTCGCCGCTGACAGCGGGCAGAGCATACACGTGTACGGCATTGTCCGTGAAGAGAATGTTCTCGACACCCACACCGTTGCCGGCATAGTTGTGGCTTACCTCTACATCCAAGTAGAAGAGTGCACCGTCACCATGAGCGAAGTCAGCTTCTTCGAGTGAGCTGAGCACCACGCGCAGACGGCCGTTGCTGAGTTCGTTGCTGTTCAGGCTGAAACCGTTGGCACGGTGAGCCACTTCAGCACCGACAAACGTAACGCCGGCAGGCAGCATGATGTCCATCTGGCAGCCGTTATAGGCCAGCGTAGCATCCAGATTGACAGCGATACGCTGCTTCACTCCGTCGCCTTCGGCAGTCAGTGAGAGGCGGTCGGCAGAGTTGTTGGGCATACAGCGGGCATACGAACGGGCCTGTGCGGGAGCATAAGTACCGTTGATAATCTTGACCACAGCCGTAATGTCACCGATGCTGATCTCTCCGTCACCGTTGATGTCGGCAGCCAAGAACTGAAGCGTACCAGGTTCGATAGCGGTCACTTCGAGTGCGGCATTGAGGATTTCCATGTAGTCAGCCACGGTAACTTCCTTGTCGCGGTTTACGTCGCCAAGCATGTAGCTGCTGTTCTGGGCATTCTGTTCCAGTTCGGCGAGCTGCTTCTTGAGCTCCTCAACCTTGTTGAAGATAGCGTCAACGGCTTCGGCTACGAAGTCGATCTTCTTGTTCTCCAGCTCTTGCTCTTCTTCGTCCGTCAACTTTCCACCGTCGATGTCCTCCGTGATGAGACCATACGTGTAGGAATCCGAGTTGTACTTCTTCAAGGCAGTGAGGGCCTTTTCGACCTCTTCCATCTGGGCCTTGTATTCCTTCAGCACATCTTCTTCAAGCTGCATGTTGGCCAGATTCTCCTTGGTCTGCTTCATCGACTCAGTGACCTCGCCGATGCGGCCCGAAGTCTCGGTGTAGGAGTACTGCTTGTCGAGGGTCTTCATGTTCGAAGTAATCGTAGCCTCAGTAGCCTCATACTTCAACTTGCTGTCTTCGGTGAGCATCTTGCCCACTTCCTCTGATTCGTAGGCCTCCTTAATCCAAGCCTTCTCAACATCGATCTTCTCAATCACATGGGTCTGGGCTGCTGCTGTGAACGCTTCGATGTCGACATACTTGTAGCCTTCGAGCTTGGTGTGCAGCTCTTCATACGTCGTTTCGAGCGTCTGGATCTTAGTGTCCAGCGTGAGCTTGATTTCGCCGTTAATCTTGAAGGGAAGCTGCATGTTATCGATCTTACCGATTAACAGTTCGAGCTCCTCGTCCAGACTCGCAATTTCACCCGTGATATTATCGGTATAGACTAACAGCAAGGATTCGCTGCTGTAGCTCTCCATCTTTTGCAACAGGGCAACCTGCTTCGTCTGGATGTCGGCCAATGCTTCGGCATAGGCTTCCTGAACCTTCTTGTTGTAGGATGCGAGTGCCTCGGTCTGGCTCTGCTGCGTCTGGCTGATAGCCTCCAACTGCTCGCTGAAGCCTGTCTGAAGGTTGGTCATGTAGGTATCGTCGTAGATGTTGGTCAGCTCCGTGCGGGTCACACCGATCTTCTTCTCCAATGCCATGTAAGCTTCACGCTTGCTTTCCTCATCTTCTTCGCTCAGTCCGTTGATGCGCGTCAGCTCAGCCTCGTATTCAGCAATCGTCAGCTCATAGCTCTTGATGTCCTCTTCAGCGGCAATGACAGCCAGGTTGTATTCACGATACAGGGTGCTGATTTGTATGACCATGGCAGCGTATTCCCTGCTATCGCACACAGCATACTGCTTGCTGATCTCAGTCTTCAGCTGCTTACAAATGGTAAGTACAGTCCCCTCATTGTCTTCGTCTACACTACCCATGATAGTGTGAACCGTACCCAGCAGCTTGGCCTTTTCTACCCTTGAAATCTCGGCTTCGAGTCCCTGCTGAATATAGGCAATCTGGTCGTTGACAGCCACATAGCCCGAAGCATATTCCTGCAACTTAACCAGCTCTGCCTTCACCTCGCTGAAGGTAATTTGCAGTGCCTCATAAGCCGCAAGGCTCTCGGTGTTCTTATCGGCCTCTTCCTTTGCTGCGGTATAACCGTCATTAGCCTTGAAGTCAGCAATCAGGTTTGTAACTGCGGTCAAGCCCGATTCATGCATATTCTTGGCTTCCTTGGCAGCACTACCCACAGCCTTCAGACCGGTTTTGGCCTTCTCGACATATTCGGCAACGGCTTCATTGTAGGTCGTCAAGTAAGAGGCATCGAGCACCTTCTTGTCGATGTAACCCTGAAGCGCTGCGCGATTGGCTGTAATTTCTTTGTCGAGTTCATCAACCAGTGCGTCATACTGAGCCTGCGCTGCTGCTTCCAGGCCAGCGGGCAACAAATCGCTTGGTTCATCACACTTGCTTGCGTTACGCAGCGTCTTGAGGAATCCTTCTGCCAGTATGACAGCCAGTTCAGGATCTGACTGGTACAACTCAGCCTGAGCAATAATCTTCTTCACATCCGAGAATGCAGCTTCGCGTACACTTTCCTTATAATCAGTAATATTTGCTTCGTACTCAACCAGCTTACCCTCTGCAGCAGTAAGAGCTGTTTCGAGTAGCGTAATCGATGTGGCATTCAGCTTGGCGATGCAGGCTTTGTAAATATCGTTTATTTCCTTCGTGTAAGCGTCGGCCTCCTTCTTGTAGCTTTCTTCCAAGTCGTATACGCCCTTCGAAGTGGCACAAGCGGTTGTATAAGCCTCGCTGACTTCAGCCTTCAAGTCGCGAATCTTCTGGTTGTATGCGTAGATGGCCCTGTTGGCCTCCAGCACATCCTCAAAATCAACTTCGAGTTCTTTATCCACGATGTTCAAGAAATTGTCGAGACTTGTTACAGCCTTATTGAAGGCTTTCTTGGTTTCGGCAATGGCATCGTTGAAGCGGTTGTAGCGGTCGAGGTTGTCCTGATCAAGGAACTTGTCATAACCTTCGGGGTCTTCCCACTGCGTTTCGATGCTGAGGATGCCGGCCTTGTATTGCGTGTACTTCGACTCTGCATCCGAATCATAGCACTTGCCCGCAGCAAAGTTGCTCTCTACGGTTTCGTTCAGCTCGTTGATAGTCAGCTGGATCTCGGTGAGCTTGTCCAACCAGGTCTGAATCTGGGTACTCTTGTCCTCTGCCGACAGACGGTCATAAACGCGCGTCCATTCAGCCTGAGCCTCAACCTGAACCTTCACCTGAGCATTGTGTGCTTCCTCGTTGTTCTTGGCATCGGTCACAGCCTTGGCAATGTTCTCCTTCAGCGAAGCAATCGTAGCGGTAACGGTGCTTGCATAGCCAACAGAAGTCCGTGCGTCATACTGAGCTTTGATATTGCTCTTGAGCGCATTGGCCTGTGTTTCGTATCCACCCACCAAGCCCAGGAAGTATTCTTGTCCGGCATTGACAGGAGAGCCTATAGCAGTAATCTCGGCCTTGGCTTTAGCAATGAGGCCGTTCTCAGCAATGGCTGCATCGAAGAATTTTGCATTGCTGAATTCCCTTACCTGCAATGTCCAGGCATTCCAGTTAGCAGTCGAAGCTATGGCCTGTTTAACCTTTTCAGCAATCTCTGCCTGGATGTCTTCAATCGTCTTCTGATAGCCCGGCGTTTCCTCAGTTCCCGTATAGTCTGCTACGAGCGTCTCATTGTTCTTGGAGGTGTTGATATTACCCTCCAAGGTCGTAATGCTTGTTTGAATGTCATCGTAGTAGCCCTTAAACTCATCGCCCCTGTTGTCTTTGTCGAGATTCTTGGACTCAACCTCTTTCGACTGCTCCTTCAAGCCACTGATGACAGTAACCAGCTCATTGTACTTGTCCGTATTGGCCTTCACTTTGGCTACAATCTCGTTGGCTTGTTTTTTCAGATCGTTGAGGTTGGACATAATCTCGTCCATTTTGGCATTCAACGCATTGAGCTCCTCACGCTTTGCGGCCGCATTTTCCTTGGTGATGGACAGTTCTTCAACTTTATTAAACAACTCGATTAATTTATTATCAATCGCCCGGAATAATTCTATTTGACTGTTATAGCTCTTACCAAGCGCATCCCCTGTGTACTTGTTGTCCATATCTGCACGGAGTTCACTCCAGGCATTAAAGATGCGGTTAGACAGCAGCGTGCGCTGGAGCAATACGGCATTCAGGTTGATGTTGCCCTGATAGTTCGCCTTGTCGGCCTCGAACTGTTCTTGCGTGATACTCGTCAGTTCAGCAGGCTTACTCGGTCTGATAGCTGCCAATGCCTCTTTATGCTCAGTGTCTTCCAGAGCCAAAGCATCGGCCAGCGCAGCCTTCAGATCAGCAATAGCCTTCTGGATATTGCCAATCTTTGTGCCATAAGTCACACCGGCAGCATCCGTTACGCTATAGTCCTCCTCGGCAATGTATGCTTTGATGGCTGCCAAGCCTTTTTCCCACTCGGCAATGGCATCTGCCACTCGCTCGAAGTCAGCCTTAGCAGCCTCAGCAACCTTTACATAGGCTTCGATGTCAGCCTTAACCTGATCAGCGTCAAAACTATAGCTTTCTGCCTCGCCCTTTTCATAGGCAGCTACGGCAGCTTCGCGATAATCAACAATGGCTTGCTGCAAGGCGTCGCGCGTGGCAGTCCAACGGCCTGCAGCTGCGTAATCGCCCACCTCAGACTCCAAGGCATTGACAGCCTTATTGGCATCATCGAGCTTCGTCTGCAGCGCATCGAGTGCTTCCATTGTGGCCTGATGAGCGTTGTAGTTAGCCAAGGTGGCATCTGTTGCAGACTGGAGTTCAGCAATCATATTCTTAATCTCAGCCTTGGATGCAGCATAGTCAGGCACCTCCTCGTCCGCAGCCATAGCGGTGGCAAAGCTGCTATTTACGGCCTGAATCTTTTCTTGGATAGCCTGAATGTCAGCATCGTACTCGGTATTCTGGATTGCCTTCAGACCCTCTTCGATCTTACTGACTACCTCTTCGAGCGTAGACTTTACATCACCATAGGCTTTCTTATAATTGGTATATCTTCCCTCGTATGCGGCAGTTAATGCTTCGATTTGCGCGGTAGCTCCATTGATGAGCGTTACATTCGCTTCCTTATTATCGGCTGCATTCTTAATCGTGTTGGCCGCATCGGCCTCCATGACTTTGGCATATTCTGCACTCAGCTTGGTCTGTGCGAGCTGAAGAAGGCTTTCGTAGCTGTTCTGGGCTTCATCGGCCACGATGAAATCCACCAATTCCTGAACCTTTTCGTCATACAGCTTCGTAGCAGCATCGACCAAAGTCTTCACTTCGCCATAGGCGGCACTGTTGGCATCAGCGATACCAATGCCATTCACTGCTTCCTGGATGCGGTCGTTCAAAGCTTTGCAGTTGGCATCGACAGTAGCCTTTGCATAGTCAGCGGCTGCAGACTTGCGTTCATGGGCTGCCTTCACAGCGGCTATCTCGTTATCCAAATCGCTCTTGATGGCTTCAACCTTGGTGGTATAGATATCCTTAGCTGTTTGGCTGGCATTATCCAAAGCGGCCTTCAACTCGTCCCATGCAGTCTGCACCTTAGCCAATTCGGCTGTAGCATAAGCATTGGCTTCCTTGTTGGCCAAAGCGGCAGTCACATTCCCTGCAAACGTGGCAATGCGGCTTTCGATTTCCGAAGTCTGCTGGTAGAGCTTGTACTCCTTATATATATTATAGGAGTCCATGTCGCCGTCCTTCACCTTGGCGATGTCAACGGCGAGTTCGTTCTGGTATTCATCGAGCAGTTCCTGTTCCCAGAAGTCTGTCGAGTTAGGGGCCAACTGGATGGCAGCGTTAGAAAGCTTGAGGTTAAGCTTGCTGTACTCAGCCTGGAAGTCGAAATTCAGCTGAAGCTTGAAACCTCCCACTTTGAACTGCTGTCCAGCCTCAACGGCCCTCACCGTGATGGTCACCTCCTGCTCCTGCTTCAACTCAAACGCACCCTCTACGAGTTCGCTGCCGTTGACATACAGCTTGGCGTTGTCCAACGTCGCACTGAGACTGTACTTTCCGGGCACGAGTGTACCGATGGCCTGGCTGATGTCGGAGCCATCTGTAGAAATAAAGATGCCCTCTTCCAACTTCAGGTCTTCACCTGACTTAGTCCAATTGCCCACTTCCTGACCGACCTGCGAAGAGATGTCAGCATCGGCAAACGCAGCCATAGGCGCGGACGTCATGGCCACAAGAGAAAGCATAACCTTTGTCTTCATAATCTGTTGAATTAGTTTTATTTGTGATTATTGTTTGTTTTCCAGCAAGAATAACGGCGAAGCCATATCTACCCATCTCCATATAAAGCGAAGAGCGGACGGGGCACAAGCCTATTTTCCTGTGCAAATTTAGACTAAGAACAGACTATGGATAGGTAGTTAAAGGTGCTCACCGTGTGAAGCAGCGGGGTGAGTACTTGAACAGTAAGGTATGGCTATTTGAACATTTTTTTGAAACGGCGGGATAAGCGGCTGTTGTTTAGGCAGAGAACTAAAACGGCTTGTTCATGCCAGCCCGTAGCGATGCTGCACTGGGAGAGCGGGCCTCTGGCCCGCTTAAACACACTTTGGCGGGCCGGAGACCCGCCCTCCCAGTGGCTAAGGCTGAGCGGACAAATGGTAATACGTTGCGACAAAGTCGCGCAAGGATTTCAATTGGTTTTTCGTCACAACCACTGGCTTGACTGCCTCGCTGTCGAACATCAGCACACTGTTGACAAGATTGACTGAGGTGACATAGCTTACGTTGATGACGTAGCTACGGCCCATACGGAAAAAAGGCGAAGGGACATCGGCCGACGCATAACGCGCAGTTATGGCTTCATCGAATACAGCCAGAGTGGATAGATGAGGACGCACCTTGCCATCACAGAAGTAGAAGTCGGTGTAGTTGCCGTCGGCTTTCAGATAGACGACTTTGTCAAGATTGATTACCTCAATGCCGTTGCGCGAAGTGATGAAGAGTTTCATGGCAGAAGGTTGTAGTTGATGTATATATAGCTAAAAAGCGTGGATCGTCTGACTTGGTCACTCGTTCCACATCGCGAGGCTCTAGCATGCCCTTCCGTCAAGAACGAGCAACGAACAGAAACCCACGCCGATATTTATACACAACCACAACCGCACACCGCGCGCCTTGTTATCACAACAAAGCGGTCGGTATGCAGGTCAGGTGTTGACATAAACACCCATGGGCATCTATCGTTGCCATGTTACGTGACGGAATGGAAACTGCTAGATTTCGCGACGTCAGAAACAAGGCGTCAGATAAACGCCAACCCTAAAAAGACTTTCCACCCCATCACCCGTTGCATCAAGCTGTGACACTCGTTGCAGCAATCGGCGTGAGTGTAGGAGGTTGTAGCGATACTGCTGTACATGACAGCTGGTATCCGTTTGGAACCTACAGGCGGAAAGACGCTGCAAATATAAGGACTATTATCGTACCCGCAAAGATGCGCGCCGAAGATTTTATGCAGGTCAGAAAACCAAAGCCTACTCGCCGGAGCCATACTACCTACTTTTCAGAGAAGATATACTTACTTGGCCAGAGAAGATATACTTACTTGGCCAAGTAAGTATATCTTCTCCGAAAAGTAGGGGTATGCTGTCGCCCCTTCAGGGCGCGCCTTGGACAACCCAAGCCAAGTGCTCCAAACTAAAACTGCACTTTATATACGCGGCTACCGCCGGGCAGCTTTACCTTGACAAGCAACTGCTGCGCAGCCTGACGCACTACCGGCACTACGGCCTGAGCCGTTCCATGGAGCTGCTGGCATACCAACAGGCGGCCCGCCGTGTCGTACACCTCTATCTGCTCAATGCCTTGCACGGCCTGTGCCAACAGTCGGCCTGCACGAAAGGTGAGCGACACACCATCGGGGGCTGCGGCCTGTAACACTTCTCCTATGCGCGTGACTACGGGCTTGCGGGCTGCATCGGCTTGTTCCACAATCTCGTAGATAGCAGGAGGCGTTGTGCCTTTCCAGCTGATGCGCAGGGCTTTGGCGGCGGCTTCGTCGGCTGTAAACTGCAGGCGTACCACGCCGGTCGAGCTGTCAAAGCTACGTGCGGCCCACGTTTCGCCGTCCACACTCAGCTCCATAGTAGTCTGGTCGAGCGTGGCAGGGTCACAGTAGAGCGTGAGGCCCTGTAACAGGCTGTACTCCTGGAAATAGTAGGTGAAGCAACCGCCCTCATCGCCCACGGGGGCCTGGGCTGTTGAGGTGGAGGCATTGCCGTCACTCACCTGCGGATAGCTGAAGGCCAGCGCGTCCTCCATCTTACTCTGCGTGAAGGTACCTTCTCCGTTCACCTCAATTTCGTAGAGGCGCAACCACTTGGCGGTGTTGGGCTTGTTGAGGTAGAGGCGCACATACTGGGCGGTCTGTCCGCCACCGTCGAAGAGGCAGGTGTTCACCTCATCGGAGTAGGTTACACACTGTGGATAGGTGAGTGAGTAGGCCATGTTGTCGGTGCCGAGCATCTTCAGAGATGTCCACTTCGTGCCGTCTTTCGAAATCTGCACACGGCCCTCGGTCATGTAGTCGCCGTTGACGGTACCTACAGCCACACGCACGCGCTCAATGGGCTGGCTCTCGGTGAGCTTCAGCACATAGGCGTCGCCTGACTGCTGGTTGCGGTTGAGGCAGACAAAGGTGGTGAGGTCGCCGTCGTACATCAGTTCGGCACCGTGGTTATTCCAGATATTGCCTTCGGGAATCGTGGCTTCCTCTACCTTAGCCTCAGCTCGCTTGTACATGCTCAGGGACTTCTTCACCAACTTGACGGACTGGGGCTGCTCGCTGTCATTGACCACGCCGAGGAAACGCACATAGCCTTCGGGGGCGAAATCGGCTTCGGTGACACGCGTCCACTGCTTGCCGTCGGCACTCATCACGATGGTATGGTTGGCCAGCAAGGTGTCGGCCACAGCAATGCGCGTCAGGAGTGTCGGCCGGGCCAACTGTACGCCCATCCAGTCACCCTTGTTCAGCGTGTAGGCTTTCGACTGGGCCACATAGATGAGGTCGCCATTGACGGCAGGTGTACCCTTGCTGCCTTCCACGTTGCTCACATAGACGGGACGCGTGGGCTGTTCGGCCTGCTCGATGAAGCCATCGAGCGTGTGCTCTTTCATGTACTGCACAAAGGGCATCAACACCGTGACCGAAGGCAGGGCAATGCGCACCGAAGTGCTGATGCCGCTACCCATGCCCTCCAGGGCGTAGGCCTTGAACTCTTCGGCAGTAGAGAGTGACTCCACGCGCTTCACCTCATCGACGTACTCCTGCCAGCGGCTGTCGTCGCCTGCCTCACCTTCGGCTGTGGCGAGCATGTCGCGTGTGACGGCTGCCATGGCACGCAGCTTGAGCAGCCAAGGTGCGAGGTCGGTGTAGAGCAGGGCTTCGCCATCGACGGGCGAGTCCTTCAGGGCCACCAGCACGTCGCACTGCTTGACCAGCTCTTCCATGCGGGCCGTGAGGTCGGACTTGTCGCCGCTCTTCTTGTAGGCGGCTACCAAGGCAGAGAGGTCATCCAGGTTGTTGTAGCGCAGATAGGGTGCCACGTAGCGGTAGGCGGCCTGTGCCTCGGGATTGCCAGGCAGCACGGCCTTGAACGATGCTTCCCACGAGGTCAGGTTGTCAAAGCCGTCGTTGTTCCAGGCATAGTTGGCCACGCTGAACAAGGGGGTCTTGGCCACCTCGCCCTGCTGCATGGGGTTGCTCACCACACCGAGTCCGTTGTCGAGCGAAGCAGGAAGGGTGGCCTTGGCCCACACTTCGGGCATGTCGTAGAAGTTGGAATAGGTGTCCATGGGATATATCTGCGCGTCGGCATTGTCATTGCACGGATAGTTCCACCACCAGGCTACACTGCGGCCCAGTTGTGCACGGGGTGTGGCCAGGTCTTGGCTGTTGGGCACCGACCACACGGCGTTGCCCGTGGTGTAGATGGTCACGTTGGACGGCGTGGTGGCCAACGCCTGGAAGAAGCGGTTGTACTGGTCGGTGCTCGAAGCGAACGAGGTGCAGTATATCTGCGGCACAAAGTGAAGCGGACGTACGGTGTCGGCGGGTGCGGCATCCGGTGTGTTCCACTTGTTCTCTATAGCGTGCTGCAACTCGGTAAGGTGGTCGGCGTTGGCCTTAAGGTCAGCATCGGCGTTAGGCACACCTACGTCATCGACAAACACGGCAAAGTGGCGCACGCCGAGGCTGTACATCTTTTCGTACTTTCCCATGATGTCATTGACCACGGTGTTGCTATAGACAAAGTCGTTGCCCGGGTGTATGGCCCAGATGAAGTTGACCTTCGTCTGGTGGGACACTTCGCTTACCTCGCTGATCATGGCCTGCGACATCCAGCCGTTCTTTTCCTGTTCGGCGGTCAGTGAAGCGGGATAGGCGTCCTTCCACTTTTCGGAGTGGTAGGGATCGCTCTTGGCACCGTAGAGGTAGGTGTTCATCTTGTAGCGCATCATGAAGCGCATGAGGTCCTTCTTCACGGCCACGGCATAGGGATAGCCGTAATATCCTTCGACGATGCCACGGCTCTTGAGATCGGCATAGTCGTTCAGGCAGACGCAGGGCATATTGTCTGTGCCGCCATCGAGCATCTGCTCCAACGAGGCCAGACCGTAGAAGGCGGCGTCGGTATGTTCGCCAACAATCACCACGCGGGCCTTGCCATCGGCATCGGCAGTGAGTGAGAGCACATGCCGGTCATACTTGTCGGAGAGGGAGAACACGTCGCGGCTGAGGTTGAGCTGCGTGGCCTGCTCGTCGGCAGCATCTCCGCTGCCGTTGATTCCCAGAAAGAGCTGGGCTGTGCCGGCAACTTCTGTGTCGGAAAACACGGGCTGCAGTCCGTGTTCCTTCAGTATCTGCTCGGCACGGTCACGGGTGTAGCTGTCGATGCCTTCACCACACACCACCGTAACCTGCTGGCCCATACTGGCCGTTCCTGTACCTGCCACCTGTTGTTGAGGGACAGGGTAAATGGTGTATTGCGCCATGGCCGTCCAGGGGAACAGCAGGGCGCCAAGACCCAAAATGATGTTCTTCTTTTTCATAGATATATAGTAAGGAATAATTACACGGTATAGAAAGGGAAGTTGTTTGCAAAAATAGGGGAAACTTGCTTTTGAACAAGCAATATGGCCCGTCTTTTTTGGTACGCGCCAGAAGTTTTTTGACTGCTGCGCCCTATTCTGTGTGCTGGCCATGGCTGTCTTATTCGGCCGACAGCCCAGAAAACCCACCATTCTTGAGGCATTGGCTGGAAGGGAACGTACACATTTTGCGGAACAAAACGAGCAAAATGCACGACAAACAGGATAATTTGTAATTTATTAGGCTTCTGTATGCCGCAGCAATGAACAGTTTGCCTTACCTTCGCAGCCGACAATCACATTATAAATCCTTTAAACACACTGATTCCCTATGAAGAAGATGATGCTGATGGCACTGACCGCCATTTTCGCGCTGAACATTTGCGCTCAGACTCCCGCCAAGAAAACCTGCTGCAAGAAGGACAGCGTTGAATGCTGCCAGAAAAAGTGCGGCAAAAAATGCGACAAGAAGTGCAGCAAGAAGTGCGACAAGAAGCAAAGCTGCGACAAAAAGCAAAGCTGCGAAAAGAAGGGTTGCGCCAAGCAGTGCAGCAAGAAGTAAACGGCTGCCACCCCTTTCTTAGGCTACAAAAGATAACGAGGCTTGACAACAAGCGTTCAAAGGCACGGGCTGAAAGGGCTACAGTGGATAGCTCAGGCAGCCTGCTGGGTAGGACGACAAGCGTCCAAGGCACGCCCCGAAGGGGCAACAGCGCTTAGCCCAGGGCATCACCCTGGGTGAAATGAGGCGATGAAGTGCGCCCTGAAAGGGCAAAAGCGTATGTTCGTAACGCATGATTACTAACGCTTTTGCCCTTTCAGGGCGCGCTTCATCGCTTCACTCCACCCAGGGCGTTGCCCTGGGCTATGCGCTTGCTGGGCTTTC
>CALZRA010000034.1 GCA_945828345.1 uncultured Bacteroidales bacterium | reverse complement strand
CCAACCTCATGGACAGCTCGTCGAAACTGCTCGACGAGGTGATGATGAACCGCATCCTGCACGAGGCCGTCCCCGAACTGCCGGGCGACATCAGGAAGGTCATAGTCTATTATGTGGACATCACTAACGAGGAAGAAATCTACAGATTCATCCAAGAAGACAAGTCGGTGACAAAGGATTTCGTGGAACTGCGCGACCTGAAGGCCGTGCTCGACGATGTGGTGGCAGCTGACTATGCCGAATACAAGGTGGAGCGTGCCACGGAGGAACTCTGTGGTCAGACGGTCGAGAAGGAAGGTTTCGACATCGAGATAACCAAGTTCGTCAGCGACCGCGTGATACAGAAGATTCGTGACTTCAATGAACGGAGCATGCACACCAACAAGAAGAAATACTTCAGGGCAATCGCTGTCAGCGAGGAAGGACTGGAAACCATCGAATACCTCTCCGTAGACTGTACCTCAGCTGAAGGCGAGTGGCACAGCGACTCGGAGATAAAGATCGACAAGCTCGGCTACGTCATACTCAACGGACAGAAGACAAAGGACTTCTGGAACGCCAGAATTTATGCCCCCAAGCAACCTCTGCGTCTCAAGATACGCAATATCTGTGGTGACGAGACGATATTTGCTTTGGGCTAACCGTCTGTTTCCTTCACCGAGAATGAGGCCTGCCCCTATAAGAAGCGACAACTTCTTATAGGGGCAGGCTGATATGTATATAGCTGGAGTGTGTCGTCACGGATGTCCGCTACCCAAGTGCCGCTCCCTCCCATTGCAGCAGCCAGCGTTTGGCCTCTATGCCGTAGGCGAATCCGCCCAGGGTGTGGGCTGCTGTCACCCTATGGCAGGGAATGAAGAGGAACAGGGGATTGCGGCCAACGGCCTGACCTACGGCGCGCGGCGAGGAGGCGGGCTGCAAGAGGCGGGCCAGTTGGCCGTAGCTGAGGGTCTGGCCGTAGGGAACGGTGCGCAGGACAGTCCACACGCGGCGGCTGTAGGCCGTGCCTTGTGGCAGCAGGTTGGGCTGCGGCGGCAGGGGCGCGCGGCTGAAGTAGGCCGAAAGCCAGGCCGTGGCCTGACGCAAGATAGGGCTGTGGCGGGTGTCGTCGGACAGCACGGGAAGCGGATCGGCTGGATGGAGCAGGCGGGCCGACTGTAACGCGGTGGGGCTGGCTTGGAGCAGGACGGGGCCGAGCGGCGTGGTGAACAGGGCTTTCATGGAGGGGCGGGCGGTGTGGAGGAACAGGACTTGCAATTTAGGCGGGGGTTAGGCGGGCTTTAGGCGGGCCTTCGCCCGTCCTCCCAGTGGGGGTCAGAAGGGATAGCCGATGGCGAAGTGAAGGCCGAGGCCGTCCTTGAACCGTTCGATGTTGTAGAAGCCGGACTTGGACGTCTCGTAGGGTGCATGCAGCGCAATGCCCACATCGAAGCGCAGCACGAGGAACTGCATGTCGTAGCGCAGGCCGAAGCCTGTGCCCACGGCTATATCGGTGAGCGTGCTGGCCGTCAGCTGGGAGCCGGGCCGCTGAGGGTCGGCACGCAGGGTCCACACGTTGCCCGCATCGAGGAATACAGCTCCGTGAAGGTCGCCCATGAGGCGGGTGCGCAGTTCGACGTTGGCTTCGAACTTCACGTCGCCCGTCTGGTCCATGTAGGAATACCGCGACTTGTCGGGCTTGTAGCGGCCGGGGCCGACCGAGCGCACGGTGAAGGCCCGGATGCTGTTGGCTCCGCCCACATAGAACTGGTCGTTATAGGGCACGGCGTTGCTGTTGCCGTAGCTGTAGACGATGCCGCCAAACAGTCGGGCGGCCAGTTTCGTACCCGGTGTGAACTTGAAGAGCTTGTGGGCCTCGGCCGTGAACTTGACGTATTGGGCGAAGGGATTGCCAAACAGCTTCTTGCCCTGCCGGGTGAGCTTCTGGCCGGCCAGGGCATAGCCGAGAGAGGTCAGGTTGCCCGCCTCCTTGAAGCTGAGCTGCACCCACCAGGGATTCTGTCGCCAGGTGCGGCTCTGGTAGGTGAAGGTGTAGCTGAGCGAGGGTACAAACTGGTCGCGCATGGAGACGTAGAGCGCGGGATTGGCTTGCATGATGGAGTCAAACGCCGGGGTGGTGTGGTTGAGCTTGTCAAATTCCAGGTTGAACAGCGTAAGCTCGTGTTGCGAGGTTTCGCGCTTGTACCAGTGATAGGTCGCACCGAGGCCGAAGCTGACCATGTTGAAGAAGTTGGAGCGGTTCTTCCAGTCGGCATCGAGTGTGAACTGCGTGGTGGCATAGTGGCGCACGCGGCGGCGGCTGATGCCCGGAAAGACGACCCGGGGGAAGCGCAGGGCCAGCTGGGTGCCTATTTCGTAGGAGTTGAGCAGCGGATTGTGTCCGGCGTTGCCGGCACCTGTCTGCCATTCGTAGGAGCCGAAAATCTTGAACGACACCTTCTCGCCGCCTCTGAAGGCATTGCGCTTGGCCAGTTCGTAGGACAGGCCGGGACCGATCTGCTGGTTGCTCTTCATGGTGGCGTTCATCTCGAAGGTGGAGTCGTAGAGCTTGTCCATCACGGCGGTCACCACGATGTCGAGGGTGTCGCAGGTGGCTGAGGTGTCGCGGGGCACGTAGGCCACGTCCATCTGGCTGAGCACTCCCATGGCCCCCAGCTTTTCGAGTGTGAGCTTCTGGTCTTCGAGGCTGTAGAGCTCACCCCTTCGGTGGCTGATGGCATGGCGCCACATGTTGGGGCGCAGGGGCAGCTGCCGGCCCGAGAACTGGTAGGTGTAGTTGCGCCTCACGAGCTGGCCGGTGAGGGGCGCATTGTCCTTGTGGCGTACGGTGATGTAGGTGCGGCCGATATACCAGGGACGGTCGGCGCGTTCGGGACGGTCGGCCACGGGAATCACCTGCAGCTGTACGAAGTTCTTGCGTTGCAGCGTGTCGGCCCGGAAGGTTGTGTAGCCCGCGTTGTAGAAGTAGTAGCCGTGGTTGCGCAGCAGGCTCTCGATGCGGGTCTGCTCGTTTGACAGGTTGACCACGCTGAAGGCATCGCCCCGGTGCAGCAGTCCCTCCCGGCTGTGGGCACGGATCAGGCTGTCCATGGGCGCAGGGTAGTGGAGGTAGGCCACAGAGTCGAGGCGGAACAGCTGGCCGGCTTCGACACGGTAGCTCACCTTGGCCTTCTTCGGGTTCTTCTGTGGCAGAATGCTGCAGTCCACCTTGCCGTGGAAGTAACCATAATTGTGCAGGGTGTTGGTGGCCACTTTGGTGCGCATGTCGGGGCTGACCTGGCTGATGAGCACGGGCTCAGTGCCAAAGGTGCGGTACATCCATTTGCCGAGTACGCCCTTGCTGTCGGCCAGTCCGTTGTGTACCCACAGGCCAATCTGCCAGGGCCAGCTCATGCTCGACGAGCCGAATATGGCGTTGTTGGGCGGATAGGCCAGTACGGCTTCGACCTCTTCGCGGGCCACGGCGAAGTCGGCTTCGTCGCGGGCCTGGGCCACTTTCAGTGCCTTCTTCTGTTCCTTGCTGAGGGTCAGCCGGTCTTGTTGCAGGCTGTCGGGAGTCAGGCTGGCCTTGCCTTCGAGCGCATTGTTCACTGCTTCGAGCGCATTGGCCACGGCCGTGATGACACCGGTCGAGTCGCGCCCCTTTAGCTTGCGCAGTTTCACGGGGTCGTCGGCATAGGTGATGTCCTTGATGCCGGTATAGAGCTGCTCATCGTCGGGCAGGGCGCTGGTGGTGGAGCAGGCCGCTGCCAGCAGGAGTAGGGGCAGGAGGAGTAGGGGGAGTATGCGGTTCATGCGTCTTTACTTCTTTTTCTTAAAAACAAACAGTTCGCCGAGCTTGTCCGTCTTGCGGCGCAGCACGAGGCCAGCGCCCGTCTTGGTGAGCTGTCCTTCAAGCGGGTCTTGCGTCTCGCGGTCGTAGAACACTTTGACGTAGCGTGTCGCGCTGCGGTCGAGGCGGTATTCGACCGAAATGTTGCTGATGAAGCTTTCGGCCGAGTTGGTCGCGTCGGCCCCGGTCGACACCTTGCCTCCGATGATGACGCTGATGCGGTTGCCCCAGAAGCGCTTGGCAAACTGGAAGGAGTAGTCGGTGGTGGAGGTGCCGGCTTCGCTGGTGCCGCTCTCGACACCCAGGTTGATGTCGATGGTGCGGAGGGCCGAGCCTGCGATGTTCTGTATCTCGCTCTGGAGGAAGGCATTGAGTGCGTTGTTGGCCTTGAATCCGCTGCCCGACATCATGGTCTCGTCGGTCATGTACATGCCGGTGGCCATCATGGTCACAGCCGCCTTGCCGCGCTGCTCGGCACTCATCGAGGCCAGCTGGTTCTGTACGGTGAGGTCCTCGGGTGCCTCAATGGTGAACTCCAGTCCCATTTCGTCCAGCGGCTTTGTCAGGGCCACACCCACATCGAAGGCCACCGAGCGCTGCTGTCCGTTGTCGGTGACGACGGCCTTGGTGCGCTCTTTGGCGGCTATGCTCAGGGTCGGGTTCATCGGGTCGCCGGTAAATTCGACATACGAGCCTTGGGTAAGCTTGAACGTCTTGAGCGGAATGACGGGCAGGGTATACTTCATTTCGCCGCTGTTGGTCGTGAAGCGGCCCGTGAGTCGCATTTCGCCCTGTGGGGTCATGCGCAGGGTGAGGTCGCCGCCGCCTTCCAGGTCCACATAGCTCTGTCCGTCGTCGCTCAGCTTGCAGTGGAAGCGGGCGGCATCGCTGATGGATATGCCCAGCGTGAGGTCGAAGGAGCCTTCGGGCGCGGGCTTGGCCAGCGTGTGTTGTGTGGTGTCGGAGAAGCTGACAAACTCGACAAGGTTGTTCAGCCGGTCGTCAACCGAGAGCGGCGAGTCTTTGAGTATGTAGGTCATGTCGGTGCGGTCGAGCACTTCGAGCTTGCCCTGGATGGCCAGGTTGTCGGTCGTGCCCTTCAGCGTGCCCAGATAGTTGGCATAGACCTTGCCGAACACCAGCGATTGTGCTTTCTTGCCGGTGTTGATGAGTTCGAAGTTCTGCGCCTTCATGTCGAAGTCCATCGACATGCGCGCAAAGTCGGACATGTCAAACACCCCGTTGAGCACCAGCGGCTCCTTGCCCGTCGAGTAGAGCTTGTAGTCGCTGAAGAGCAGGCGGCTGTCGTTGAGTTCGAGTGCCCGTTCGTCGGTGCGGAAGTCGAAGCCGTAGACATCGGAGTAGATGTGGGCCGAGTCGAGGTCGAGCGAGCCGTTGAGCACGGGCCGGTCGAGACTGCCCGTGACGGAGAGTTCGCCTGCCGCCTTTCCCTTCAGGGCCACGTCGGTGCCGGCCATGAATCCGTTGAGCAGGCTGAGCGGGAAGTCGTGGAGCTGCGCGTCGCCTTCAAACAGGCCGCCGTCTCGGTCAAAGTAGGTGCCGTTGCAGGCCAGCACTTCTTCGCCTGCCGTGCTGATGAAGGCCGAGGCGTGGTGCTCGCCGCCCGTCTTGGGCAGGTAGAGCACTTCGAGGCCGATGTCGCCCAGTGCGACGCCCTCATACGCGAAGCCGTCGGCTTGGAAGGAGGCCATGGCCGAGAGCTGGGAGTGGAGCGTGTCGTTAGTCACGTGGATGTCGCCGCTGAGCATGCCCGTGAAGCGGGGCAGGTAGGGCAGCACGGTCGACAGCTCGCCCAGGTTCAGCTGGTTCACGCTCACGGTGAGGTCGTTCATCGAGTCGCGCGGCTCACCGTAGATTTTCAGTCCGGTGCCGTCGTCGGCCAGCAGGTCGATGTCGGCGCGTATGCTTTTGTCCCGTCCCAGAAAGACAAAGTTGTCCTTGTTGAGCTTGAAGTTGCGGTAGGCCAGCACGGGATGTTCGGGGTAGAGCCGCACTTGCAGCCCCCCTTCGACCAGTTCGGCGCGCACGCCCAGGTCAACGCCCGTCTGGCCTTCGCTGTCGAGATATTTCAGTTCCAGACCGGCACCGGTGGGCAGGACGTACGACTTGCAGCGCACTTCGAGGGGAGTGGGGTTCTTCTGGCCGTTCTTCACCAGCGCATAGAGCTGCACGCCGGTCGAGTCCTGCACGATGTTTGCGCGGATGGAGTCGAGCAGCAGGGCACCCATCTTCAGCGCGCTGATGCGGGCATCGCCCGACATGCCCTGGCGCGGGTCGGTGTTGAGGTTGATATAGGCCGAGTGGAAGGAGTAGCCCTTGATGCGCGCTATGTTGTAGAGCGGGTTGTCGCGTCCGGCATCCAGATAGAATGAGAGGGTAGGCAGGAAGGTCTTGAGCCGTTCCTGGTCCAGCTCGTAGTTGCCGGCCTGGCGCATCAGTTCGCTGGCAAGGCGTTGCAGCTGGGCGGTGAGTGCGGCAATTTCCTTCTTGCTGCCCAGGCGCAGTGTCAGGTCGCCGGCTGCCACCGAGGCAGTGGTCGTGTCGGCCGAGGTGGCAAAGTCAAAGGTCACGTCCTTGGCCAGGTTGCTGATGCGCGGAGTAGTAAAGGTGTTGGTGCGCAGGCTGCCGCCGAGCGACAGGCGCGTGAGTGCGGCATTCGCCTTGAAGTCGAGCTGCGCCACCGTGCCGATGGTCAGCGTGTCGCGCGCTGCGTCCAGCTCATGCAGGTGAAGGGCCGCCACGTCGGTGCGCAGTTGCAGGTCGTAGCCCTTGCTGTCCAGCAGTCCTGCCAGCTGTCCCGAGGCCTCGATCCAGTTGTTGTTGGCGGCGAAGTCCGCCTGGAGCTTGCCGCCACGCAGGCGGGCTTGCAGCGAGGTGCCGTTGAGGTTGTAGGTGCTGTAGGCCAGCTGGTCGATGCGGGCGTCGGCTGTGAGCGAGCTGCGGGGCGACAGCACGTCGAGTCCTTGGCCCGAGATGCGCAGCTGTCCGGTAAAGGGAGAAAGAGGCACGCCCTTTACGAAGCGGTGGATGGGGAAGTGCGCAGCCTGGGCCGCTAACCTGTAGGATTCGCCACGCAGGTTCAGCGTGGCTTTGGCCTGTAGGGTGCCGCCGGGAGCCTGCACGCGCAACTGGGCCTTGTAGTCGTCGGCCTGGAAGTCGGCCGTGCCCCGTGCTGCCAAGCCGTTCGGAATGTCGATGGTCTGTCTCAGCGAGGCCGGCATCAGACTCTTCACCGCCGTCAGGTTCTGCGTGCGCAGGTCAGCCTCGAAGTGTCCGCTCCGGCGTTCGCTCATCGGTTGTGTCACATAGCCTTTGGCTTCCAGGCGGGCCATGCCTGGCAGGTGGAGCGACAGTTGCGGCAGCCTCAGGTGGTCCATGTTTCCCTCGGCCTGCGCCTTCAGCGTGAGGGGCTGTGCGGGCAGCAGGTTCAGACAGGCGGGGTCAGCCAGCCCTGAAGCGATGCAGCGCAGGTCTTCACGGCCGATGCTGGCATCTACGTCGAGGTGGCAGTGGCCGCCTTGTCCGGCCCGGAGAGCCTTGAAGTCGAAGCTTACGGCAGCATCCACCCGCGAGTAGGGAGTGCGCAGGTTCAGTGCCGGCAGACGGAGCCGGGTGCTGTCCATATATACGCTGCCTTGCAGCCGGCTCACCGCCAGTCCGCTCTTCTCCTTTAGGGAGAGTCCGCCGAGTCCGGCCGTGAGCACTCCCTGCTGTGTGTAGTGCAGGGTGTCGAGCTTCAGGTTCAGCTCTGTGAAGGCCAGGTGGTTGGGGTCGAGTCCCGCGGCTTCAGGTTGAAGGGGCAGGTCGTAGCTGATGCCAGAGTGGCGCATCAGCAGCGAGCGCACGGCATAGTCTCCCCGGCCTGTGTCAAAGCAGCCGTCGCGCAGGGCCGCCGCACCAATCTGCAGGCCGACGCGCATGGAGTCGCCTGGCATGTGGAGCTGGATGTGCGACCGTTCGATGTCGGCCTGTACCACCTGTACCACCCACTGCGCCGTGCTGGGCACAGTGTCCTTCTGGGCCGTGTCGCTCAGCGCCACCGTGAACCGGGCATCTTTCAGCCTGAAGCGGTCGAGCCGCACCCGCTCGTTTTTCCAGTCAATGCTGTGTGCCTCGGCGGTGAGTTCGCCGGCGTGTCCCTTGAGGTGCGTGTCAGGCAGGTAGCTCCTGGTGTCGAGCTTCACGTCGTAGAGCTCCACTCCGTCCACCTCGGCCCTTCCCTTCAGCAGCGGCAGCATCTGCACGTTGAGCCGCAGGCTCCGGGCGTCCAACAATGTGTCGCCCGCCTCGATGGCGAGGGTGTGGTGGATGGCCAGGTCCAGCGGAAAGGCCAGCCGCACCTTGCCGATGCGTATGTCCATGCCCATGCGTTCCGACAGCACTTCGGTGGCCTTTTGTACCACGAAGTTCTGCACCGGGGGCAAATATATCAGCAGGGCCAGCAGCAGGAAGAGTGCTATAGGGGACACCAGAATGGCCGCCGCCCATCGGATGAGTCGTCTGTTCTTCTTCTTCATAGGTGCAAATGTAAGGAATAAATTGTATGCGCACACATGCGCGGCCCACAGTTTTATTAAGTATTAGGTATTGGTGATTGGTGATTAAGTGGTCTTGGCAACGGGCGGGCTGGAAGCCACGCCCTCCCAGTGCACCGTCGCCTTCTATTCGCTTGACAACAGCCGGCTTGAAGCGCTAACGACTGGGAGGGCGGGCTTCCAGCCCGCCTTATTATGCAAAATCTTTCAGCTTTTCTTTTGCACTTCGCTCGCCTTGCACTAACTTTGCACACTGAAAGCCAAATTGTGCTTAAATCATACATTCAGAATACATCCGCACTATGTCGACATCCAAAACCCGTGAAAGGCTGATAGAGGTGGCTCGCGAACTGTTCGCCCACAAAGGGCTTGAGGCTACAACAATGAATGATATTGCTGCCGCCTCAGGGCGCGGACGGCGCACGCTGTACACCTACTTCCGCAATAAGGAGGAAATCTATTATGCGGTCATTGAGGAGGAGCTGGCGCGGCTTTCGCAGAACATGTCGGCCGTGCTCGACATGGATGTGCCGCCTGAAGAAAAGCTGTTCAAACTGATTTACACTCACTTGCAGGCCATACGCGAGACGGTGGCGCGAAACGGTACGCTGCGTGCCGAGTTCTTCCGCAACATCTGGATGGTCGAAAAGGTGCGCCGCACCTTCGACGAAGAAGAACACCGCGTGCTCACCGCCATCCTGCAACAGGGAGTCGATAGCGGACGCTTCAGGGTGATGCACGTGGGGCTGATGTCCGACATTATCCATTGCACTATCAAGGGCCTCGAAGTGCCCTATATCTACGACCGCCTGGGCGTGGGACTGTCGGAGGACGAAACCTATCCCATGGTGAAGGACATCCTGATGCGCGTGCTCGACATGCCCGCCGCCTCTCATCATAGCATTCTAAACTAAAACTTCACAATAACAAACCAATCGACAAAACAAAATGGGACTCTTAACAGGAAAGACCGCCTTGATCACCGGCGCTGCCCGCGGCATCGGCAAGGCTATTGCACTGAAGTTCGCCGAAGAAGGCGCCAATATTGCATTCACCGACTTGGTGATTGACGAGAATGGCGAAGCCACCCGTCAGGAAATCGAAGCCAAGGGCGTGAAGTGCCAGGCTTACGCTTCGAACGCAGCCGACTTCGCCCAGACCGCTGAGGTGGTGAAGAAGGTGCACGAGGATTTCGGCTCCATCGACGTGCTGGTCAACAATGCAGGTATCACCAAGGACGGACTCATGATTCGCATGACCGAACAGCAGTGGGATGCCGTTATCGGAGTGAACCTGAAGTCTGCATTCAACTTCATCCATGCCTGCACCCCCATCATGATGCGCCAGCGTGGCGGTTCGATCATCAACATGGCTTCGGTAGTTGGCGTTCACGGCAATGCCGGTCAGTCGAACTACGCCGCTTCGAAGGCTGGCATGATTGCGCTGGCCAAGAGCGTGGCTCAGGAGATGGGAAGCCGCGGCGTGCGTGCCAACGCTATCGCTCCGGGCTTCATCGAAACGGCCATGACGGCTGCTCTCTCTGAAGAAGTGCGCAAGGAGTGGATGAAGGCCATCCCCCTGCGTCGCGGCGGAAAGCCCGAAGATATCGCCGATGTGGCCACCTTCCTCGCCTCTGACTTGGCCAGCTACGTGACGGGCCAGGTTATCCAGGTTGACGGTGGCATGAACATGTAACCGGTGCGCCGTACGCAAGTTTCCTCCATTGGGCCGCAAGCATTCCAAGCTTGTTTGCGACCCAATGGATTTTAGTTTTTCCACTTGGGGTACTGTGCGCAGCACACTAACCCGTTTATCCAGCAAGTTACTTCCGTGCAAGTACTCTACGAAGACAACCACCTCATTATAGTAAACAAGGAGCCGGGCGAAATCGTACAGGGCGACAAGACCGGCGACCGTCCGCTGTCGGAAACGGTCAAGCAGTATATCAAGGAAAAGTACGCCAAGCCCGGTCAGGTATTTCTGGGCGTGGTACACCGGCTCGACAGGCCCGTCAGCGGTGTGGTGGTCTTTGCCCGCACCAGCAAGGCGCTGGCCCGGCTGAATGCCATGTTCCAACAGGGACAGGTGCGCAAGTGCTACCATGCTGTGGCCTGTGAGATGCCCGCCGAGCCGCAGCGCACGCTGGTGCACTGGCTCACCCGAAACGAACGGCAGAACAAGGCCTACGCCCATGACCGGCAGGTGGCTGGAAGCAAGCAGGCAGTGCTTGACTACACGCTGCTGGCCTCCTCTGAGCGTTACCACCTGTTGGAGGTGAATCTCCACACGGGCCGCCACCACCAGATTCGCTGCCAGCTTGCTGCCATAGGCTGTGTGATCAAGGGTGACCTCAAGTATGGGGCGCGCCGTTCCAATCCTGACGGCTCCATATCGCTCCATGCCCGCCACATCGAGTTCGAACACCCCGTGAGCCACCAGCTCATATCGGTCGATGCCCCTTATCCCGAAGGGGTCTGGAAGGTGTTTGGCGAAGCACTGCCCGGTTCGGAAGCCCCCGAAGTGCAGGATTAGGTTGAGGCGTGGAAACGCCTTCGCGCCTGACTGCCCATATCCAAGATGCCGCCTTGTTGTTCCGTTGGTTCGGAACAGCAAGGCGGCATCTGCGTTGGATGGCCCGGTTTCAGGCCGGCAACAACTCGGCACTTAGGATTTACAACTCGGCATGTAGGAATTTCTAAGCGGCACTTAGAAAAACCAACTCGGCATGTGGTCCGGCTTCCTGGCGTGAGGCGGGGCGCAGCGGCGTGCGTCAGAGCGCGTCGGGCAGCAGCAAGGAGCTGTCGCCGTAGCTCAGGAACCGGAAGTCGTGGCTGAGCGCGTAGTCATAGATGCGTCGCCAGTCGTTTCCCACCAGGGCCGAAACTAACAGCAGCAGCGTGCTTTGCGGCTGGTGGAAGTTGGTGACGATGCCGCGCACGATGTGGTAGCGGTAGCCCGGGGCGATGATAATCTGCGTGGCGGTGTGCAGCACGGGCAGCCCGTGGCGCACCATGTAGTCGAGCAGGGCTTGCAGCGACTCGCGCGCCGTGGGCAGTGGACGGCCCGAGGCTTCCAGCTCATAGGGCATCCATTGCGGCACATGCAGGTCGTCGGGGCTGGCATCGGGGTTGTCGTGGGTGAGGATGCCGATGTAGTAGAGGCTTTCGAGCGTGCGCACCGAGGTCGTGCCCACCGCTATGCAGCGGGCCTCGTGGGCCAGCAGCCGTTCGATGCTTTCGCGCTTCACGGCGATCCATTCGGCGTGCATGGCGTGTCCGCCGATTTCGTCAGCCTTCACCGGCTTGAAGGTGCCCGCCCCTACGTGGAGGGTGATTTCGTTCCGTTCGATGCCCTTGTCGTCCAGCTCGCTGAGCACCCGCTCGGTGAAGTGCAGTCCGGCGGTCGGTGCAGCCACGGAGCCTTTCACCTTGCTGTACACCGTTTGGTAGGTGCGCAGGTCGTCAGGTTCGGTGTCGCGGTTCAGGTAGGGCGGGATGGGCAGCTCGCCGATGGCTTCGAGCACTTCGGCAAAGGTCACGGTGTCGTCCTGCCAGCTGAACAAGACCTCGTGGCCCGTGCCGCTCAGCCCCCGCCGTTCAGCAGTGAGCGTGAGCTGCTTTTGTCCCACTTGGATGGGGCGTTCCAGCTTTCCCTCCTTCCACTTTTTCAGGTTGCCCACCAAGCAGGTCCACGACACCTGACGCGTCGAGGCGAAGTTGAGCTGATAGTCGAGCGGCGTGTGCGGTTCGAGACAGAACACCTCGATCAGTGCGCCTGTACTTTTGTGAAAGTGCAGGCGCGCCTGGATGACCTTGGTGTTGTTGAAGACCATCAGCTCGCCCGCAGGAATGTATTGCGGCAGGTGGTGAAAAACGTCCTCGCTGATTTCGCCCTGACGGTAGAGCAGCAGTTTTGACTCGTCGCGCACGGCCTTCGGATATTTGGCTATGCGGTGGTCAGGCAGCGGGTAGTTGTAGTCGGCTATGCGGATGTGTTTGGGTTCGGTCATGATATGCGGGCACGCGTGGTGCGCGCCAGATTTGTAGATGGGTGTAAATGGGGTGAGGGTTGCGTCGGGCGGCGTGTTGCTCAGCGCATTTTCTTCTCTCCATTCTGAATGTAAATGCCCTTGGCCGGGGTCTGGAGGCGGCGGCCCGACAGGTCGTAGAGACTTTGCGGGGCAGTTTGTGGCTGTTGGGCTGGCTTGATGGCGGTGGGCACTGTGACCTCATCGACGAGCGTGAAGCTGTATTGGCAGCCCGTGTCGGTAGTGTTGTTGCCGCCGCCCCAGTTGAAGACCTTCCAGCCCTGGCCCTCGTTGTTGGTCTGGTTGAACTGCGAAGTGCCGCTCACCAGGATGTAGTAGCCTGAGGTGGCAGCTTCCTTGAACTCCCAGCCTGCAGCAGGCTCGGTGGCGGTGGTGCTGAGTGCCGTGTTGTTGGCGGCTTCGGGCGAGACGTATGTGTTGTCCTGCCGGTTCACGATGTTGAAGGAGCCGTCGGCGCGCGTTGCAAACTTCCACACTGAGGCATCGGTGGCTGTGGTTTCGCCCACCAAGTGCTGGCCTACGCCCTTCGAGGTAGGGTAGCGGTTGCCGCGCAGCGGGGTGCAGAACTCATACCAGTAGGCGTGGGTGTCGGTGCTGAGCTTCGGTGCGGAGGGCAGCTCGACCTCCTCAAACAGGTATTTGCAACCGGTGTCAGTAGTGTTGGTACCGCCGCCCCAGTTGAAAATCTTGTAGCCGTTGCCCGCATTCGTCTGGTTAAACTGTACGGTGCCCGAAGTGACAATCACGTAGCCGGGTTCGCCCGTCTTCAGCAGGCTCCAGCCCGCTTCGGGTTCGGCGGCAGTGGTAGTAAGGGGCTTGTTGTTGTCGGAGGCCGGCGAGATATACAGTCCGTCGTTGACGTTGACGATGTTGAACGTGCCGTCGGTGCGGGCCACAAACTTCCAGGTGGCCGCCTTGCCGGCTGTCATTTCGCCGGTCAACGCCTGTCCTTCGCCCTGCGAGGTCGGGTAGCGGCTGTCGCGGTAAGGCGTGTTGAAGCGGTAGCACACCGGCTCACTGTCGGTGTAAGCCTTGGGTTGGTTGATGTCGGCTGTTTCGATCTTCTGCTTCAGTGCGTCGAGGGCGGCTGTCAGGTCGGCTGCCTGCTGGTTGCGCTCAGCCTCAGTGAGCTGTTGCGACAGGGTGGCGCGCACCTCATCGACCTTGCTTTGCGCCTCGGCTGCCAGTTCGGCGGGGTAGTAGCCCACGCGGTCGTTGCAGTGCTGCACGATGTAGTTCTCAGCCTCGTCGAGGGCATTGGCCACGGCCTCGGATGCGGCATCCAGACACTGGTTGGGCGAGTAGACGATACCGTCGAGTGCGTTCTTGCCCTCGGTGTCGGTCAGCACGAAGGTGAACTGCCACTTGTCGCGTCCGGTCCCTCCGTTGTTCACGTGCGGCAACCGCATGAACACCTTGTTCCAACCCTCCTTCAGCGTGAGCTGCACCACGGGACGTGCCGTGAGGTTCTCATTGGTCAGTCCCTTCTCGGCGTGGTCCTGCGGGATGGCGGCGTTGGGCTGTTGCCATTCGGGTGCGGCGATTTCTTCGCCGTTCAGCCAGATTTTTGAGCCGCGGCGGTCCCAAGCCCCGGCGGCCGGAGCCTTCTCGTTGCCCGAGCGACTATAAGTGTAGAACTCTATCTGTGCGCCGGCCTGCTGTTCGACGGGCGAGTACACGTAAGTCCAGGCGTAGGCCGTCTGGTTGTTGGCCGGATTCGTGAAGAATGACGGAATGGTCGGATGCCAGATGTGGCGCAGGTAGATGCCCGCACCTGTGGCGGGGAAGCTGGTGTAAGTCTTGCCTTCATAGGTGAAGGTGTGTGGCAGAATATCGTCGGTACACAGTTCGGGCGGCAGGGCCAGCGCTTTGTTGCCGTTGTTCGGGAAAGGCTCGGTAATGCGCCAGTGCACATTGCTCTGCTTCACATAAGGGATAGGTTCGTTCTGCAGGGAGTGTGCCTTGTGGAAGAGGAAACGGCGTTCGAAGTCGGCAAACTCCTCGTACTCCTCGCCCGCATTGGGCAGGGTGGTTCCCCCCGCCTCGATATACTGTTGTCCGCCGCCGTACCAGGCCCTTTCGGCCGAGGCCAGGATGTTGGCGTAGATGTTGTTTTGGCGCACGATGTCGGTTTCGGTCGGTGTCTTGGTGTCATTCCAGGCCGCACTGATAGTGCCGGCTACGTCGGCCGTGCCCTGCTGCGTGTAGTAGATGTTGCTCCGGTAAATGCCCACCACGTCGGCATACACGTCGAAGTGGTTGGTGTAGTTGTAGCGGCAGTCGATGTTGGGCAGTCCGCTCACCACCTTGCCGGCGGTGGCCCACATCTGTGTCATGTCACACTGCTCGGCCGTGGGCGGACCGGCCACGAGGCGGTTCCACATGACCACCTTCTTGCCCTTGGCGCGCACGTAGTCGGCCATGGTTTTCAGGAAGTTGGGGTAGGTAATGGTCACTTCGTCACCGCCAATGTGAATGTAAGGGGCATTGGGGAATACCTCGACCACCTCATCGAGAATCTTCTTCAGGGCCTTCACGCCCTGGTCGGTCTGCATACTGAAGCCCATGGCCTTGGTGAAGACGTCGCTGTGGCCGGGCATGTCGATTTCGGGGATGATGGTCACGCCGCGCTCAGCCGCGTACGACTCCAGTTCCCGACACTGGTCCTGCGTGTAGAATTGTCCGGCATAGCGAATCATGTTTTCGTCGGCCGTGAGCTGCGGGTAAGCTTTCACCTCGAAGCGCCAGGCCAGCTTCTCGGTGAGGTGCCAGTGGAACACGTTCACCTTGAAGCGCGCCAGCTTGTCTATTTCATTCTTCAGTTCTTCGAGCGACAGGAAGGAGCGGCCCACATCGTGCATGAAGCCACGCACCTTGAAGGCGGGCCAGTCGGTGATGCTCAGCGTTTCGAGCGAGCCGTCGTCCTTGGCAGACTCACCCAGCTGTTGCAGGGTTTGGGCAGCGCGGATGACCCCTGTGGGTGTCAGGGCCTGGATGCGTATGGCATCGGTGGTGATGTCGAGCTGGTAAGCCTCGTCAGGAAAGAGGCTGACCTGATGGTTGAAGACCTCGGGCAGGCTCGAAACCAATTCCACTGTCACCTGCGCCTGTGCCGTTTCGCTCAGCGTGCAGCCATAGTTGGCCAGCACCGTGCGCAGGTAGGCGCAGTCCGAAGGGTCGGTCAGTTGCACATTGCGGCCCAACGCGAAAGGCACACAGTCCGTGTGAATCAGTTTATGAGGCTTGGGCAGCAATTCGCTTGATTGGGCTTGTATGGGTTGGTAGCTCATGAGCGACAAGGCAGCCATGCACAAGAGGGTGGAACAACGCTTCATAGTAATAGGAATAGAAGGGGGTTGAATGTTGAACTGCGCAAAAGTATACAAAATCCTTGAACTTGCCCACCGGGAGCCTAAAAAACAACCTCGTGCCCTGCTTCGTCGCCTCAAGTCTGCTTGACAACGGGCGGGCCTTTGCCACGCCCTCCCAGTGCAGCGTCGCCTCAAGTCTGCTTGACAACGGGCGGGCTTCCAGCCCGCCTTATTATGCAAAATCTTTCAGCTTTTCTTTTGCATTTCGCTCGCCTTGCACTGCATTTCGCTCGCCTTGCACTATCTTTGCCTCCGAAATGTTGTCCAAACAAATCTGATGGCAAATGGGAAAGATAAAGCTGCCGCCGTATGGCATTTCTAATTATGCGCAGATAAAGCGCGAAGGGAAATATATGGTTGACAAGACCAAGTATTTGGAAAGAATGGAGTATGCAGGTAATTTCCTGTTCCTTATCCGTCCTCGCCGGTTCGGCAAGAGCGTGTTCCTCTCCATGCTGGAGTCATACTATGACATAGAAGCCCGGAATGACTTCGATATGCTCTTTGGCGACACCTATGTGGGCCAGCATCCCACGGAGCTTCACAACCAGTTTCAGGTGCTGCGGATAGACTTTTCCAAACCTTCAAGCAGTGTGGAAACACTCCAGGAAACTGTGGACGGCTATTTGGACATTGTGTACGAGAGCTTTGCCAACAAATATGCGAAATATTACCCGGAAAATTATCTGGAAGCCTTTTATCGGCAGAAGTCAACCACCGACCGCATCAACTATGTGCATCAGATGTTCGACGCGCATCACATCAAGGCTTATCTGATTGTCGATGAATACGACAACTTCACCAATGCCGTACTCAACCAGCACGGTGAGCAGGTGTATCATGCCATGACACATGCCGAAGGCTTCTACCGCAACCTGTTCAAGAGGTTCAAGGGCAGCTACGACCGCATCTTGATGATGGGGGTAAGCCCTGTGACGATGGACGATGTGACCAGTGGCTACAATATTGCCACGGCATTGACGCTGAAGAAGAACTTCAACGAGATGCTCGGCTTCAGTGAGGAGAATGTGAGGGAAATGATCCGATATTACAATGAGTCGGGCTTGATTGATGTCGATGTAGAAGAGACCATTCAGACGATAAAACCATGGTATGACGGTTACTGTTTCTCAGAGTTCCAGCATGTGACGGGACATCATGTGTACAATCCCGATATGGTGCTCTATTACCTCAATAACTATATAGAAGAAGGCGAACCGCCTAAGGATATGGTAGACCCGAACACCAAGACGGATTATGCCAAGCTCGACCGTGTGGTACGTCTCGACAAGATGGACGGCGACCGCAAGGGGGTCATCATCGAGGTGGCAGACCGAGGCTACACGTACGGCAGAGTCAAACGTTCGTTTCCCGCCCATGAAATCACTGACCCCAACATGTTCAAGAGCCTGCTGTTCTATTACGGCATGGTGACCATCAAGGGCATAGAAGAGGGAATGCCCATTCTCGGCATACCCAACCTGAACGTCCGTGAGCAGTATTTCAATTACTTGTTGGTGGAGTACAACAAAATATGTCCGTTGAATGTCAGCATACTGGAAGAGGCGTTCCGAAAGGCAGCCTACCGCGGGCAGTGGCGTGGCATGATGGAAACCATCTGCCAGCAATATCACGACACCACCTCCGTACGCAGTCTCATTGAGGGTGAACGAAACCTGCAAGGCTTCATGAACGCGCTGCTCACGCTCAATCCCTTCTACTTGGTGTGCCCGGAAGTGGAACTCAACCATGGTTTCTGTGATTTCTTCCTCCTTCCCGACACCGTTCGCTACCCCGATGTGCGTCATTCGTATATAATTGAGCTGAAATACCTGCCCATGACGGCCACTGAGGCGCAGGCCGAAGCCCAATGGCAGGAGGCAGTGGAGCAGATACGCGGCTATGCCCAGGGCAAGCAAGTGAGATTGCTGGCAGGCGAAACGGAACTTCATCTCATCATCGCACAAATCAAAGGCTATGACCTTGTAAGGTTAGAAAAGGTGTAACTTCGCTTATGAGAACATACGCGCAAATGAAGAAGGCCCTGCTTGTCATCTGGCTCTGTGTCGCATGGGCGGTAGCAGCCGTGGCACAGCCGGTCAGTGAGGCTGCGGCATCCCAAACAGCAGCCGCATTCTTCGGCCAATACCTCCCGGCACCGGGAGCTGCGCGCCGGGCCGATGCGGTGGTCATGCAGGCCCAGACACCCCGTGCCTACCTCTTTACGCAGCAGCGGCACTTTGTGTTGGTGGCTGCCGATGAGGCAGATCCCGCCATTTTGGGCTATGGTACCCGTGCTGTCCGGTCCGAGCCGGAGGCCATGCCTCCCGCGTTGTCCGCTTTGCTGTCACGGCCCTGCCGTACCACAGCAGCTGCCTATCCTCCGCCCCACGTATCGTTTACAGCCGTGTCGCCCCTGCTGTCTACCGTGCGCCATCAAGAAGCCCCCTACAACAACCAGTGCCCTTACTACCGCTATACCGACGGTACGCTCAGCGAACGGCCCTGCGTGGTGGGCTGTGTGGCAACGGCTATGGAGCAGATCCTGAGCTATTACCGCCGCACCTATGTCTTGCAGGACACACTGCACGGCTGGACTACCGACCACTACGACATACCCGACGTGTTGCCCGGCGAACAGGTTGACAGCCGGCTCATACGGGCCGACTATGCCGACAGCCTGGCCACGCCGGCTGAGGTCGATGCCGTGGCCCGGCTGTCGTATTGGTTGGGAGTGGCCTGCCACATGAAGTGGGGTGTGAGTGAGAGCGCGGCCTCCACCTCGCGGTTAGTGGAACCGTTGCAGCGGGCTTTCGGACTGAAATACGTGCATTACCTCGACAGCTACCAGTATGACCCTACGGCCTACTGGAACTTTCTGGCAGCCGAACTGATGCAGGGCCGGCCAGTGTACTATGCCGGATCCATCATGCGCACGGGGGGACATGCCTTCGTGATCGATGGGCTGGACAGCAACGGCCTGTTCCACGTGAACTGGGGCTATGGCGGCGAGTTCGACGGCTATTTCCGCCTCGATGTGCTGGCCTATATGCAGCCCGACGACCAGCGCCGGGAGGAATTTGTCGAGAGCGGCTTCTTCTGCAATCAGGAGGCGCTGGTGGTGTGTCCCGACGAGGTGGCCGGCGTGCTGCCCCCCGACACCTTGGCGCGAACCGGGCGCGAGATAGAGCTGCTGGGCATGTGGACGGAGCAGCCTCCCCAGACAGGGTGTTACACGCAGGTGATGCTCGATGTGCGCAACACCGCCGACCGTGCGCTCACCACTCCCTTTGCCTTGGTACAGTCCATGCCGGCCGACACGGCCCGCTTGGTGCAAGGCGACTGGCTGGCCTTCACGGGGCGTACCCTCGCGGCAGGACAGCGCGACACCCTGTGTGTGCACGTACAGTTTGCCCGCAGTGGCGACTCCTGGCTCTGCATCATCCCCGACGGCCTGCAAATCATCGACAGTATGCGGGTGAAGGTGGAACCGGGAGGCACGTTGCTGATCGACGCAGCACAGCCCGAGGTGACCTTTCCCGCACCGCTCACGGCCCGCTTCAGCATTCCGCTCAGCAATCCCGAAGACACGACCCGGGCCGCGCAGTTCTTCGAGTACGACCTGCTCAACGAAACCACGCAGCAGAGCCGTCGCATCACCCATTTCATCTATCTCCAGCCGGGCGAAAGTCGCACCGACACTGTGCAGTTCAGTTCGTTGCAGCCCGGCGGCACCTACACCCTGAGGGTGCGCCGCCGCTGGCCTATCGTGCAGAGCCTGGGCTTCACGGTACCTGTGCCTGCGGCCTTACACGAAGCTGAGGGAACGGCGCGCGAAGACGGCCCCGAGGCCTGGTATACGCTGTCGGGCCAGCGCGTCATTCCGCCTCTGCCTCGTGGAGTCTACCTGCGGCGACAGGGCGGCCGGGTGCAGCCCGTCATATATTGAAATCCAAAGCCATGCTCAAGAAAGTAGAAGTATACACCACGCTCGTCACTACGGGCGAAAACGGCAACGATGAGATTCGCACCACCAGTCAGGGAGGCTGCCTCATGCAAGACGGCGACATCATGCTGCGCTATCCCGAACCCGACAATCACGGTATGGCACACCTGCTCATCACCACCGGGTTGGCCGACCTGAAGCGACAGGGCGACGTGCGCTCGCGCCTCACCTTTATCGAAGGGCAGATGCTGCCCTGCCATTACGTGACCTCGGCCGGCGCGCTGAATCTGGACATTTTCACCCACAGCCAGTCGCTGGTCCTCACGGACGCGGGCGGATG
>CALZRA010000033.1 GCA_945828345.1 uncultured Bacteroidales bacterium | reverse complement strand
CGAAGGCCACCCACTGTGCCGGCTCTCCCGCCTTCTCCAGCGTCTCGCCCCGCTCCATCACGCGCCGCTCCCCGTGCTCCATGCAGTACTCTCGCAGGAACTCCAAATCGAGTCCCTCCTTGTATGTGTTGAATTGCTTGTTTGGTTGATGGGTCATAATGAAAATTCCCTTTTGTAAGTGCAAAAATACAAACAATATACCGAATGGGCCAACTCGGCATTGGCAATATAGCTCTGTGCATACTGTGGTTTCAGGGCCACAGACAAATAAGCTTTTTAAGCAAAGGGCATGACGGAAGAACAAAGCATGATTAGAAATGTGACTTGACGCATATACATAATTTGTTTTAATGGATGGTGCAAAATTCTTCGGCGCGGCAAAAGGTGGAGATGGAAAGTGGAAAAGATTACAATTCCTCAGAAAAGGCTGGCTTTGGATATTAGGAACTCACGTTTCGCAAGTTGAATCAGAGAATAGCACAAGCGTTCAAGGCACGCCCCGCAGGGGCAACGAGCACATAGCCCAGGGCAGCGCCCTGGGTATGATGAAGCGATGATGTGCGCCCTGAAGGGGCAAAAGCGTTAGAATACATTCGTTTTGTACCAATGCTTTTGCATAAGATTGGCTGCGCTCGGCATAGCTCAAGCAAGCTTGGCTTTGCTCTCACTTGCACAATCTTTGCCCTTTCAGGGCGCAATAGCGGCGGCAAATCTACCCAGGGCGTTGACTTCGTCTTCCTCCTTCTCGCTCGGTATAGCTGGAGCAAGCTCCGCTCTACTCTCACTCCTTCGTCGGTTGCCCTGGGCTATGCGCTTGCTGGGCCTTCAGCCCGCTCCTTAAACGCTTGTCAACTACAAGTGAACACTTGCGCTTGCTGGGCCTTCAGCCCGCCCCTTAAATGCTTGTCAACTACAAGTGAACACTTGCGCTTGCTGGGCCTTCAGCCCGCTCCATGTACGTTTGTCAGCTACGAGTGAATACTTGCGAAACTGAATAATGTATTTATATAGCCGAAAAAGAAACCGGCAGACTCTTGCGCAATATCAGGCGACTCTCTGGCCCGAGATTGAAGAGCAGGTCGACGATGCTGAGGTCGGGCAGAAAGCCTGTGCGCTCGCGAAACACCTGGTAGTAGGGCACGACACGGAAGGCGAGCTCCGACTTGTCGGGACGCTTGGGCGTGAGCACACCGCGCAGGTCGACCGTGTCGGGAGCCGGCTCTGCCACGTAGTCGCTGCTGGGCGACACGATGCAGGGCAGCCCCAGCAGGCTGCAAACGGTTTCGCGCAGGGCCTCGTTGAAGTCTACGAGATAGGGAGCCGGCTTCTCGTAAAGCGGACGGAAATCGTCGGCATAATATTCGAAGTAGGGACTGTTCTCATAGGCAGATACCAAGGCGTTCCAATGCTGCCGGGGCCAGTTGCCGTGGTCCGACAGGCGCAGGTCGCGCATCGGTGTGTGAGAACCCAAGGCCCGCTCGACAGGCAAGGCCAACGCTTGCGGCCCTTGGGGGGTGGCTATGTAGCACCTGTTACGGTAGGTTTGCTTGACGTAGTGCTCGCCCCGGTCCTCGACGGCTGTTTCGGCCGCATAAAGACAGGCGTAGCAGGAGACGGGGCCGAGATAGACGGAAGGCAGGAGTAAGTGCATGGAAGTAGGGATGAGAAGAAACGGCCAGGGCGGCATGGCTGAAACCGAAGGTCAAAACGAAAAGGCGCAGAGTATCTTTCCCACCAATGCACGGTGGGGCACAAGCAGGAAGGAGTCGGGACGGGTTTCGATCCAGTAGTAGTCGTTGCGCAAACGCACGCGCGTGGCCTCCCGGCCTCCCACCAAGAGTCGTCCGCTGTCGGTGGGCTGGGCCTCCACGTGCTCATAGTGGGTGAGCAGGTAGGCCATGAGCCGCGCATTGTGGGGCGTGAGGTTGACAGCCTGGCCGCTGCGTGGGACCACGACGGGCCGGGCATCGGGCGAGGTACGCGCGGGCAGAATGAGGCGGCGCTCGGGGTCGACCCACACCGTGTCGCCGGGCAGCGCGCTGCACAGTCCTGCCTCGTAGCGCCACAGGGGTTTCTGGTTGGGCTTGCGGTCTACGGGCACGGTGAACACTACGCCTTCGAGCAGGCGAGGCTCGCCGTAGCCCAGACGGTGATAGCCCCAATAGGCCTCGCCGGGCAAGCGCAGCCCGTAGTCGGTCAAGCCGACCAGCACGTGTTCGCCCTCAGGGAGACCCGGAACGTTCAGGGGCCGGGCCAGCTGCAGGTGACCCACAAGCAGACCCCGCACGGCCAGCAGCAAAATGGCTGCCAGCAGCACGGGGCCTGTCAGTTTGCGGAGCTTTTTCATAGAGTCTGCATGGGAGGGAGGAGGATGGCTGGGAGTCGGGAGGGGGACCGGCTCACTGGATGTCCCACACCCGCTTGAAGAAGCGGTTCCAGCGTATGCCTCCGCCGAAGATGGAGTAGTCGGGGTCGAGCGAAATCCACACGAAGAGCGGCTTGCCCACCACGTGGTCTTCGGGCACGAAACCCCAGAAGCGTGAGTCGGCTGAATTGTCGCGGTTGTCGCCCATCATCCAATAGTAATTGAGACGGAAGGTGTAGGAGTCGGCCAGTTGTCCGTTGATATAGATTTTCCCGCCGCGCACCTGCAGGTCGTTGCCTTCGTACACACGGATGGGCCGCTCGTAGATGGGGAGGTTCTGGAGCGTAAGCCGGAGTTTTTCGCCCTTTTTGGGAATCCATAGCGGGCCATAGTTGGCTGTGGTCCAGTCCTTGGCCATGTTTTGGGGGTAGAGCCAGTCTGCTGCGGCCTCAGCGGGCCTGATGGAGCTGACCCACTCGGGGTGGCGCAAGAGTTCGTCCTTCACCTGCCTGGTGAGGGGCATCCAGACGGTCTGTCCGTTTCGCACGGTGTAGAGGTCCTCGTCGGTAATGCCCAGCTCGCGTTTCACATCGAGCGGCAGGTCCTGTACGAAGGTCACCTCGTAGCCATACTGTACCTGCTCGGGTTCGGGACTGGGCTTGCCGTCGAGATAGATGATGTTGTCCTTGATCTGTAACGTCTGTCCGGGCAGTCCGACGCAGCGTTTCACGTAGTTCTCGCGCCGGTCGACCGGCCGGGCCACCACCTCGCCGAACTGTTCGGGCTGGCTGCGCAGGTAAGCGGCTCCAGCGGCATAGATGCGGCTGTAGAGGGCCTGCTGCTGTTCGTAGGTCAGGCTGTCGCTGATTTGCTTCGAGAACATGTCGGGCTGTTCGGCAGCCGGGGCGAAGGCATCGGCCTGCGAGAGAATCTGGTCGCCCATCTGGTAGCACATGCGGTAGTAGTCCTGGTTCTGCTGGTTGAGCGCGACGGTGTCGCCCGCGGGATAATTGAACACCACGATATCGCCCTGCTGCACCTCGCCGAGCCCCTTGACCCGGCGGTAGTCCCAGTGGGGGTGTTCCAGATAGCTTTTGCATCCGACCACGGGCAGGGTGTGCTGGGTCAGGGGCATGTAGAGCGGTGTCTGGGGTATGCGCGGCCCGTAGGAGAGTTTCGACACCAACAGGTAGTCGCCCGTGAGCAGGGTCTTTTCGAGCGACGAAGAGGGGATGACAAAGTTCTGGAAGAAGAACTGGTTGAGGAAGTAGATGGCGACCAGCGCGAAGACAATGGCATCGACCCAGCCCATTACGAAGCGTGTGACAGGGCCTACTTCGGGTTCGCGCCACCAGCCCCACTTGATGCGGTGGGAAATGTAGAGGTCGTAGATGAAAGGCACGACCAGCAGTCCCCACCAGGACTCTACCCAATAGAGGAAGAGGAGATAGAGCAACGTGACGATGCCGAATTTGAGGAAGGACAGGGTCTTGGCGTTTTTATTCTTTTTCGAAGGCATGAAACTGAGGAGTTGTATGGGCCTTCCAGTCAGAGGACTGGCGGCCATCAGAAGTGAAACAGGTCGTCGGTAGTGAGGAGTCCGCTGTGGGTGGCGGTAAATTCGGCAGCGAGCACGGCACCGAGGGCAAATCCCTTGCGGTTGTGTGCCGAGTGAACGATTTGTATCATGTCGGCTTCGGAGTCGTAGGTGATGGCATGTATGCCCGGCACCTCCCCTTCGCGGACCGCGTCGATGCGCAGCAGGTCGGCGGGCGTCTGGTCGGTGCCTTCGAGCGTGCCGTCGGGCTGGCGCACCTGTCCCTTCACCCATCCGCGCTTGCGGTCGAGACATTCACACACCTGTTCGGCCAGGGTGATGGCCGTTCCGCTGGGCGCATCGAGCTTGTGGACGTGGTGGGTTTCGACTTCGCTGACATCGTAGGCGGGATAGTCGTTCATGATGCGCGCCAGGTATTTGTTGACGGCCGAGAAGATGGCAACTCCGAGCGAGAAGTTGGATGCCCAGAAGAGGGTGTGGCCCTGCTGCGTGCAGGCGCGGCGCACGTCGGCCTCGTGCTCGCTGAGCCAGCCCGTACTGCCGCTCACCACCTTCACGCCCTGCTTCCAGGCGCGCAGGTAGTTGTCGTAGGCGGCGGTGGGGTTGGTAAATTCAATGGCGACCTCGGCACTGCGAAAGGCATCGGAGTCGAAGTCCTGCATGTTGTCGACATCGATAATCGACACTATTTCATGGCCACGCTGCAGGGCAATCTCTTCGATCATATGCCCCATTTTGCCGTAGCCTATCAGAGCTATTTTCATTCGTCTGGGTGTTTGGATGAGTCGGTTGGGTTGTGCGAGGGACGGCTGCGGCTACGGGCGGTGAGCCGCAGCAGCCCTTCTGCGCGGCAAAAGTAACATTTTTTGCCGTTTCGGTGCTTCCTTGCGTTTTTAAATCTTCTTCTCCGCCACTGGCGGCCTTGGGGCAGGCCGCGAACGGAGGGGGCGTGTTACAGATAGAAGTCTACCGAGGTAACGACCCTCACCTTCTTGATGTGTGGGGTGTACTGGTCGCGGTTCTCGATGCTGAAGTAACCTTGCTCGGCACTCTTGATTTCACCGAGCTTGCTTCCCGAATCGGCGGCAAACTTCTCGGCGGCCTCGCGGGCGTTCTTGGTGGCCTCCTCAATCATCTGCGGCTTGATCTTGTTGAGGCTGGTGAACTCAAACTCCACCTGCGAGCCGTAGTCGCTCGCGGAGATGGCGATGCCCTGCTTGAGCAGTTCGCCCATGCGCGAGATAAGGCTGCGCACCAGGTCGACCTTGGCCGACGAGACTGTGAGTGTGAGTGTCACGTTGTAGCGGTCGCGTGCCACCGCCTCGGACGAAGCGTAGCGGTCGGCCCACAGGTCGACAATCTGGGGCACTCCGTCGCTGATGTCTGAGGCGGGCAGTCCCTCCTTTTCCAGGAAGCTCCTGATTTCAGCACTCGTACGGTTCAGCGAGGCGTAGATCTGCTGCAAGTCGCTGCCCGTGGTCTTGTACACAATGGGCCAGATCACGTGGTCGGCCTGCACCTCGCGCTCGGCCAGACCGCGCACCGACACCACGCGGTCGCGGGCGGCAAACGACGCGATACCCATATACACAAACAAGCCCAGCAAGGCCAGTCCCACGGCCACAATGGCCGATTCGAAAAAATAGTGTTTCATGATGCAATGTGTTGAGAAATAAGATGTGAGTTGAACAGGCTGAAGAAGACGGGCTCACCCCGGGAGCTCCCCCGGGCGATACGGCTTCAGGTGGCCTCACGCAGGCCCCGGAGCCTCATCCTGCCCCAAAACCAGCAGGGGGCGCACGCGCTCCATGATGTCGAACAGCTCGCCAACGGTTTCGGCCCGCAACATGGCGATGCGGGTGGGCCGGAAGTTGGCTATGCCCTTGAACAGAGGTGACGCGGCCAGATGGCGGCGAATGTGCAGGATGCCGCGGTACTCGCCGATGCGCTCCACGCTCTGCCGCACCTGCTCCTTCAGCACGTCGAGCTTCCAGTCGGCACTCATCGGGGCAAAACGGCTGGGCACGACGGTGTCGACGTCATGGCCTTCGCCGTGAAGGGCATCGTGTACTTCCTTGAATATCCACGGACGGCCAAAGGTGGCACGCCCTATCATCACCGCGTCGACTCCGTAGCGGTCGAAGGCGTCGACTGCGCCCTGGGCCTGGGTTATGTCGCCGTTGCCTATGATGGGGATGCGCATGCGCGGATTGCGCTTCACCTCTCCGATAAGGCTCCAGTCGGCCTCGCCGGTGTACATCTGCGAACGGGTGCGCCCGTGGATGGTGAGGGCCTGCAGACCACAGTCCTGCAGCTGTTCGGCCAGCGGCACGATGATCTTGTGTCCTTCGTCCCAGCCCAGACGGGTCTTGGCCGTGACCGGCACATCGACCGCCTCAGCCACGGCGCGGGCTATCTGTAACATGAGGGGCACATTCTGCAACAGGCCGGCCCCGGCTCCCTTGCCGGCCACGCGCTTGACGGGACAGCCGAAGTTGATGTCGAGCACGTCGGGGTGGGCGCGTTCTACCACAATCTGGGCGGCATCGCGCATGGCCACAGGGTCTTTTCCGTATATCTGTATGGCCACGGGGCGTTCGGCCTCGCAGACGGTGAGCTTCTCCAAGCTTTTGTTGACCATGCGTACCAGGGCATCAGCGGCCACAAACTCGGAATAGACCATCGAGGCTCCCAGGCGGCGGCACAGCAGCCTGAAGCCGATGTCGGTCACGTCCTCCATGGGAGCGAGCAGTACGGGGCGGTTGCCCAAATCGAGATTTCCTATTTTCATGCCAAGGGTTTTCGGGTTAGAAGGCCAGCAGGAGCACGCCCAGCACGTTGTTGGCCACGTGGGCGGGCAGGCACAGGCGCAGGTTGCCCGTGCGCAGATACAGGTAGCTGAGCACCAGGCCCAGCACTAAGGCGGGTATGCCCTGCGCCAGGTTGCCGTGTACGAGTGCAAACGAGAGCGAGGTGACCGCTACGGCACCCCAGTCGGGCAGGCGGTGACTCACCACCAAGCTGCGCAGGATGCCGGCCCTGAACACCAGTTCCTCACACAACGGACCGACCACGCAGAGCAGCAGCAGCCCGCCGGGATTGTGCAACTGTGCCGTGAAGAGGGAGGTGGTGCCGCCGTCAGAGAGGCCCAACGGGTCGAGCATCCACGACAACAGGAGGCTCACCCCACACACGCCGCCTGCGGCCAGCACCATGGCGACACAGGGGCGGCGGAGCGGCCTGAACGTACGCTGCCACGGGCTTTGGCGGCGGTACCACCACCAGAGGGCGACACACAGCAGGGCTTCGGCGACACACATGACGGTGCCGAGCACCACAGGGTCGGGTGTCAGATGGTCGAGCTGGCCACCCTGGGCCAGACGGTCTGCGTGGCTGGCCAACAGGGCAACTGACGAGCCGACCACCTGGACTGCCGCAAACAGCAGGAACAACAGCAGGGGTTTCATGGCTCGCTGAAGAGTTTGCGCACACAGTCGGCATCGAGCGCGAGCTGGGCCTGCAGGGCTTCGATGCCCGAAAAGCGGCGCTCGTCGCGCACACGGCGATAGAAGTGCAGCTTGAGCCGCTGTCCGTAGAGGTCGCCGCCCGTGTAGTCGAGCAGGTGGGCCTCGATGGTCTGGTCGCCACCGTTGTCGAGGGTGGGCCGCCAGCCTATGTTGACCATGGCCATGTAGGTGAAGCCTCCGATTTCGGCCCGTGCGGCATATACGCCACGGCCGGGCACCAACTGCTCTTCGCACTCGGGCTTCAGGTTGGCGGTGGGGTAGCCCATCAGCGTGCCGGCGTGATGTCCCTCGACCACGATGCCTTCGAGCAGGTAGGGACGGCCCAGACAGGCGCGGGCCATCTCGACATTGCCGCCCGTCAGGAAGCGGCGGGTGGCCGACGAGCTGATGCGCAGGTCGGCAGTCTCGAAGGGACGCTCGCGGAGCACCTCGATGCCGAGTTCACGCCCGTAGCGCACGTAGTCCTTGTAACCGGCCGAGAGGTCGGAACCGAAGTGGTGGTCGTAGCCCACTAACAGGCAGCGCACGCCGAGCTTTTCGCGGAGCATCTGCTGCATGAACTCGCGCGAGGTGAGCATGGACATAGACTGGTCGAAGCGCAGCATGGCCACAGCGGCCACGCCGGCCTGTTCGAGCAGGTGGAGCTTCTGGGTGTTGGTGGTGAGGAGTTCGGGCCAGTAGCGGGTGTGTGACAGAGCCAGGCGCGGATGTTCCTCGAAGGTGATGACCAGCGGCAAGAGGCCGCGCTGCGCCGCCTCAGCCTTCAGCTGGTCGATGAGATAACGGTGACCGCGGTGCACGCCGTCGAAGAAGCCCACCGTGGCGCAATATCCCTGCGGCGCATCGGCCGCCGAGCGAAAGCTATGGAAGGTGTAGTTTGCCATTTTCGTCGAAATATTTGAACCATTGGCTGCCCGCGGGTGCCAGCAGGGCCTGCAGGCCGCAGGCACGGGCCGCCTCGCAATTCACTTCGCTGTCGTCGAAGAAGAGCACCTCGGCTGCGGGCACGCCCAGCGTACGGACGACGTGGGCATACAGCTCAGGGGCGGGCTTTTCGAGGTGGCACTCATAGGAGAGGAACACGTGGTCGAAGAAGTCGCCGACCTGCCTGCCGCGGTAGTTGAAGAAGTCGCGCTCGGCCTGTCCCCAATGGATGCAGTTGGTGTTGCTCAGGCAGCTCACGGGGTAGTGTCGCCTGATTTTGAGCAACATGTCGAGCCGCTCGGCGGGCACTTCGGTCAGGTAGTCTTCCCAGGCGCGCACGATTTCGCTGTCGGTCGTGCCAGGACGGCAGCCGAGCCGTCGCAGCTCGCTGCAGAACTGCGGCACGTCGATTTCGCCGCGTTCGAGCAGTGAGAAGGGGCCTTGCTGCCTGTAGGTGCCCAAATAGGGACGGATGTCGAAACCCAGACGGGCGAAGCTGTCGATGCAGCGGGCCTTGTCGAGGTCGACCAGCACGCCGCCGAAGTCGAAGAGGAGTATCATGGAGAGAATAGACTAAGCTTTGTTGGTAACGACTTTGTAGAGTTTGTCGGAGGGCCTCACCTTTTCGGGCACGGGAATGGACACGCGCATCCCCTTGACAGCCTCACTGACCGGCCCGCTGTCGCCGTGGATGTCGGTGGCTTCGACATAGAGTGCTCCGGTGGTCGGGCCGACGATGAGCAGCCTGTCGCCCACGCTGAAGCTGCCCGCCTCAATGTAGAACTCGCCCACGCCGAGCCGTGAAAAATACTTCATGCCCTTGCCCACGTACTGCTTCTTTTCGGTGGCGCTCGACCCGTACACCTGGCTCCACTCGCCCAGCCGCTGGCCCAGGTAGTAGCCGTCCCAGAAGCCGCGGTTGAACACGGTGGCCAGGCGGCGGTTCCACTCCTCGACCCTTTCGGCCGTGAAGGTTCCCTGCTGCACGGCCTCGACGGCCTCCTTGTAGCAGCGCACCACGGTGTAGACATATTCGGCACTGCGGGCACGGCCCTCAATCTTGAACACGCGCACGCCGGCTTCCATCATCTTGTCGATGAACCCGATAGTCTTCAGGTCCTTCGGGCTCATGATGTACTTGTTGTCGACATCCAGCTCCACCCCGGTTTCGCGGTCGCGCACGGTGTAGCTGCGCCGGCACACCTGCATACACTCGCCGCGGTTGGCCGAGTGTCCGAGGTTGTCGAGCGAGAGGTAGCACTTGCCGCTCACGGCCATGCACAGCGCGCCGTGGCAGAACATTTCGATGCGCACGGGGCTGCCCGACGGACCGCAAATGTGTTCGCGCCCGATGAAGTCGTGGATGGCGACCACCTGTTCCAGCTTCAGCTCGCGGGCCAGCACGGCCACATCGGCAAAGGCGGCATAGAAGCGCAGGGCCTCGCAGTTGGATATGTTGAGCTGGGTAGACAGGTGGACCTCCTGGCCGATGCTGCGGCAGTAGGCCATGACGGCCACGTCGCAGGCTATGACGGCCGAGATGCCCGCGGCGTGGGCCGCGTCGCAGATGCGGTGCATCAGCTCGATGTCCTCGTCATAGATGATGGTGTTGACCGTGAGATAGGACTTGACTCCCTGTGTGGCGCACTGCGCGGCGATGTCGTGCAGGTCGTCGATGGTGAAGCGGCTGGCACTGTGGGCCCGCATGTTCAGGGCTTCGATGCCGAAGTATACCGAATCGGCACCGGCCTTGAGCGCGGCGGCCAGCGCCTCGCGCGAGCCGACGGGAGCCATGATTTCGTAGGTGTTCATGCAGTCTGGATTATTCGATGGTTGTTCCACAGCCTTCCTGCAGGGTGTCGGCGCGGGTGATGACCACACGGCGCACGCCTGCCCCGACGGCCGAAAGGCAATTCTCGATCTTGGGCAACATGCCTCCCGTCACGACTCCCTGGGCCTTGAGCGCGTCGAAGTCGCGGCGGGTGATGAGGGGAATGACGCTGGCCTCGTTGTCGGGGTCGGCCAGCACGCCGGCGTGTTCGAAGCAGTAGACCAGCGTCACCTCAAACTGGCGGGCCAGGGCCTTGGCCACCTCGCCGGCCATGGTGTCGGCATTGGTGTTGAGCAGGTGGCCCTCGCCGTCGTGCGTGAGGGGAGCCACAACGGGGGTCACGCCGCTATGGAGCAGCTGGGCCAGGCGTTCGCCATCGACAGTGTCGACATCGCCCACAAAGCCGAAGTCCACCCCGTTGCGTTCGGGACGACGGTGGGAGCGAATCAGGTTCATGTCGGCTCCGGTCAGCCCCAAGGCATTCACGCCGCAGGCTTGCAGGCGGGCTACGACCTGCTTGTTGACCAGGCCGCCATATACCATAGTCACCACGCGCAGCATGTCGGCATCGGTGATGCGCCGGCCGTCGACCATGTGGGTCTCAACGCCCAGCTTGGCGGCCACTTCGGTGGCGGTGCGGCCGCCTCCGTGCACCAGTACCTTCAGGCCTTCGAGGGCCGAAAAGCGGTGGAGCAAGGTCTCGAGGGTGTCGGGGGCCTCTACGATTTTTCCGCCCACCTTCACCACAGTCACTTTCTGTTTCATAGTCTGGAGTCTGTCAGTCTGTGTCGGGAGCCGCCGCCGGGAGCCCGGGGCGGCCCGAGAGTCATGTTACAGGTTCATCTGTGCCTCGTTGATCAAGCGGCGCACAGCATCGGGATTATCGTTAGGGCATACCATCAGCACGTTGTCCTGAACGGCCACCACATAGTTGTCGAGCCCGGCCACAACGGCCTTCATGCCTTCGGGCAGGCGTACCATGCAGTTCTGGCTGCCCGAGAGCAGCACGCCGGAGCCTCCGCTCACCACATTGCCGTCGGCATCCTGTCGCGACACCTCGCGCAGTTCCTTCCAGCAGCCCACGTCGGCCCAGCCGAAGTTGCACACCTGGACCGACACGTTCTGGCAGTGTTCGAGGATGAAGAGGTCGAGCTGGTGGGGCATGTTCTCGTTGAAGCTGGAGCGCACGTACTCCATCTCTTCTGCGATGGTCACCATCTGGCGGGCTACCGCCTCGACGGGCAGGTCCTGCCGGCGACCGTCGCGCGACAGCTGGGTGCCCATGGTGCGCCCTTTCCACAGGAAGATGCCGGTGTTCCAGAGGAACTCGCCGCTCTCCAAGAACATCCGGGCATAGGTCAGCTCGGGCTTTTCGCTGAATGAGAGTACGCGGAAGCAGTCGGGTCCGGGCTGCTCCTCACCCATCTGTATGTAGCCATAGGCGGTGTTGGGCATCGTGGGCTTTACGCCCATGGCCAGGAACTCGGCGTGGGCGTCGACATAGGCCAGGCCGTTCAGTATCTGTCGCTCAAAAGCCTGGGTGTCCTGAATGAGTTGGTCAGCGGGCGACACCACGACGCAGGCTTCGGGATCGGCCAGCACAGTGTGCCAGGTGCCCCAAATGGCCGCCGGGGCGGTGTTCAGCTGTACAGGTTCGGGCAGGATGTTCTGCTCGGGCAGGTCGGGCAGCTGCTCACGCACCAACGACACGTAGTTCTGGTAGGTCGAAACGAATATATGGTCGCGCGGGATAAAGCGAACAAAACGCTCGAACGTTTGCTGCAAAAGGCTCTTCCCCGTCCCGAAAAAATCGAGAAACTGCTTGGGTGCTTCCTTCGTGCTGACAGGCCAAAGCCGTCGGCCTATGCCTCCGGCCAGGATGATGCAATAGTTCTTGTTTGTAGCTTCCATGTGATAAGTGTAAAGGGGGTAATGATTGGATGTGCAACTGCGCCACAAGGGCCGTCGGCTATAGGCAGCCTGTACCCTTTCGGCTGTTTGCGAGGCTAAGATAGGCATTTTTGCAAGCGGAACCCCATTGTCGCGCGCTAAAAAACGGAAAAAAGAAAAAAAGCCGAGGGAAAGGGGTATTTCTGCTTGTAAAAAGGCCGTCCCGAGGGGGGAGCGGACACGCAGTGTGCCATGCAGGACTGGCCGGGCGGAACACACCCGAACGGAAAGGTGAAAAGCGCAGGCGGCGCAGCGCACAAACGACAAATAATCACTACTTTTGCGACCTACGAACCATGGCCACGCCCCGTGAATGGGCGGGGGCCGGCACACTGTCTGACTATGCAAAAGCTTTTTATTGAAACCTCCTACGACAAATGCCTGCTGCAAGGCTACTGCGAGGTGATGAGCGGCGGGGTGCGCGTCGGCATGACCGCGCCTTATCCCGGACTGGCCGAGCACCTGATGCTGCGGCGCGAGCTGACCGAAACCGACGAGCAGAACCGCCTGACGGCCAAGGTTGTGCTGGAACGGCTGTTTGAAAGGGGAATGACGGTAGAGCAGCACCTGACGGCCTACCAGCGGGTGGCCGACGAGCTGCGCGATGAGGTGGACGACACGGAGCAGAAGCTGCATGACATTCAGTCGGAGCTGGCCCGCGTACAGCTGGCTGACCGACAAGGGGAGATTGGACTGGAAGAACTGATTGGCCGCCAAACGCGCCTGAACGCCGAAGCGGTGGCGGCACGGCAGCAGCTGGCACAACGGCTCGCGGCGGCCTGCAAGGCACACCGAGTGCCGCCACAAGAACCTGACTTTCTGTGGCAGATGCTGCACATTCTCGCTGACCGGACTTAATCGCCTCATTCAGCCCAGGGCAACCAGATTGGATACAGGGGTTTAAGGCACGCCCCGGAGGGGCAACAGCGCATAGCCCAGGGCGTTGCCCTGGGTAGCATGAGGCGATAAAGTGCGCCCTGCAAGGGCAAAAGCGTAGATTCATACGATCATTTTCTCGCGCTTTTGCACTTGCAGGGCGTCCGCTCAGTATTTGTCGAAATACATTCTGATTTCGTCTGACTTCAATACCATTTGCTTGCCGTTCAGCCGCTCGATGTAGAAAGGCATTCGGAAGGCGGTGACACCGTAAGGACGGAGTGCATCGAGCGACTCGACAGGCGGATTGTTAGAACCTGCCTTGCGCGGATCGGAGAGGATGAGCGAATCGCCCTTCTGCTCAAAGCGGCAGAAGATAGATGCGCCGCCGCCACGCAGCTGCAACAGCTTGCTCTGGAAGGCGTAGGCCACTTGGCGCTGGGTCATGTCCACGTGTTTCCCATTAGCCAAGGAGTCAACCCCTTGCATCTTCCACAGTCCTTCAAAGCGGCCGCTGTCGGACGTGTCGAGCTCGCAGGCCGTACACAACAGGGCTGCCAGCGTCATGAGATAGATGATCTTCTTCATTTGAACACTCCTTTCTTTACTACAGTCAACTGCAATCCTACGTTATCGCCCAACAGGCTCCCCTTGTCGAAGGCCGCTGCCGCCGCTACCTGCCAACCGCTCTTCGGGATGCGGTAGGTGGCTTCGGCCATGAGGCTGGCATTGCGCCGCGGGTGGGGGAACATGTTGCCATAGCTGCCCCATCCTTTCTGATAGGTGGCCAGAAGGCGGTAGTCGAGCGCACGGGACAAGCTGCCGCTCACCCCTGCGTGCCAGGCCACGAAGCGGTTGTTCTTGACCTGTATCGTTCCGTCGGTATTGTAGAGGGGCGAGGTGTAAAGGGGATTGCCCATCACCTGTCCCCAGTGTTGCCAGCCCGTAAAGATGCTGTGGTTGTAATAGTTGTCGGTGCCGCAGAGGTGGTCAGGAATGTTGGCGGTGTGGTCGTGGTAGAGAGAGCCGGACTGGTATTTGGTGTAGAGGTATTCCACTACGATCTTCCGCGCCCACGGACAGTTCTTCAACGTAAGCTCCGCACCGAGCATGATGTCCTTGAGGTCGTAGAGGTAAAAACGGTTGTCTTTCTTCACCTGCCATTCCTCGCCTTGGCCATAGCCATTGTAGCTGAGCAGGAACATGGCTGAGTGGTCCTCAAAGAAGTGGTCGGCATAGACACCGAGGTTCCAGGTGGGCGCATCGTAGCTGACCCTCGCCACCCAGCTGCCGAGGATGTCGCCTTCGACATTCTTGTACACGTCTTCGCCCACATCGCTGCCACCACCGATAAAGGCGTTCCAGAAGGAGGAGAGTCCGGTGCCGTTCTTCACGCCTACGAGCTGGCCGTTCTCCCACTTGCGGTAGGACGTGCCGCCGAAGAGCGAGGCCGTTTCAAGTCCCAGCTCAAGGCTGAAACGCGTTTTTTCGGCATTCCCTATGCGCAGGTAGCCCGCCTTGGAGTGGTAGAGTGCATCCTGGGTGTACTTGGACTGCTTGTCGGTAAAGTCTTTTTGCCAGCCGTCGTCGGTGGCCATACCGTAGGCAATGTGTCCCTTGATGCCGAACCAGCCTCCGAAGAAAGTCCAGTAGTCAGGCAGTGCAATGCGCACCTGGGGCACAGGACGGGCGTTGATGCCAAAGGTCTGGGAACCTGAGCTCAGCGCGTTGTCCTTCAGTTCCATGGGCCACTCCTTGCTGCCGACAGTGAGCACGCCCTTGAGCCAGCGGCCTTCGGCATAGGCTTCCTGTACGACAACGGGACTGGTGAAATTATAGGTGGCGGCCAGCGATGCGCCGAATCCGTAGCTCCACCGCTTTAGGGAGTCGGCCTGCATGGACTTCTTCACACCAGCCATGAGGTAACCATTGTTCTTGTCAAGGCTGCTCAGGCCGTGCTTATTGGCATTGAGCCACAACGGCGTGTAGTCGCCCGAACTGTTGGTCGACTGCATCGTCACCTTCCAACTGAGGTCGCTCTGGGCTGCGGCCGACAACGAACCGCTCAGGAGGAAAAACAATAAAAGCTTCTTCATGTTGATACGCTGTTTGTAGCAGAAATAGCAAAAACGGCTGAAAATCGATCGCGATTTTCAGCCGTGATTTGTACCCAGAGCCGGGGTCGAACCGGCACGGGTTGCCCCACTGGTGTTTGAGACCAGCGCGTCTACCGATTCCGCCATCTGGGCTACTTCGCTGCCCCTGTTGGGGCTGAAAGCGGTGCAAAGGTAGGCATTATTTCGACAACTGCAAATTATTTGCCGTTTTTTTGATGGGAACGCAAGGCTTCGCGGGACGACGGGGACTGTGATTCCGGGCCGTCCGCAGGCTGGCTGCCGCCGAACTCGAAGCGCAGAATGCGCCCGCCCGTCAAGGCTTCATGGGACACGGTATAGCCGCGAAGCGGCCGGCCTCCGAGGCTGACGCGCCGCACGTAGGCCGAAGTGTCAGCGGCTCCGGGTGCTTCGATGACTAAGCTGTCGGCGGTGTAGTAGTCAGGGTGAAGGCGGATGACGGTGCGGGGAAAGACGGGGGCGGTGAGCGCGTATTCGGGCTTGCCCGGACAATAGGGGTAGAAGCCCAACATGCTGAACACGGCCCAGGCCGAGAGCGTGCCGGTGTCGTCGTTGCCCGGCAGGCCGTCGGGACGGTCGGTGTAGTGCTGCTGTAGAAGCTGGCGGGTGAGCTGCTGCGTGCGCCAAGCCTGGCCCCGGAAGAGGGCAAAGAGGTAGGGATAATGGAGGTCCGGCTCGTTGGTGGGGTCATACAGCCCGGCGTCGAACACGTGTTGCAACTTCTGCACAAAGGCCCGCTCGCCACCCATCAGGCGGGCCAGGCCCTTCACGTCGAAGGGCACACTGAAGGTGTAGTTCCAGGCGGAGCCTTCATGGAAGCCCGCACAAGGCGCGAAGTTCTCGCCCTGACGCGGGTCGAAGGGCGAAAGAAAACTGCCGTCGGGCAGCAGGGGGCGCAAGGTGCCGCTCTCGGGGCTATAGTAGCGGCGGTAGCCTTGCGAGCGGTCAGCAAAGCGGCGGGCATCGTCCGCATGGCCCAAGGCGGCGGCCATGCGCGACAGGGCATAGTCGGCCATGTAGTATTCGAGGGCATGGCTCACGGAGTTGTCGGTCGAGTCGCGCAGCGGGACATAGCCCAGCCGCTGGTAGTCGTCGTTGTCGGGGCGCAGCAGGCTCTGCGCGCCGCCTTCGGTCACGGCCCTACGCATGGCCTCGTAGGCCAGTCCGGCATCGAAACCATGCAGCCCGCGCAGCCAGGTATCGGCAATGACGGGCACGGCGGGGTCGCCTTCCATGGTCTGCGTTTCCCTTCCATACAGCTCCCACCGGGGCAGACGGCCGCTCTCGGCGTACATGTCGAGCAGCGAACGGACCATGTCGGTCTGGCGTTCGGGATAGACGAGCGAGAGGAGGGGATGCAGGTTGCGGTAGGTGTCCCACAGGGAAAAGACGGTGTAGCGGTTGCCCTGCGTGGTGCGTATTTCGGACTGCTCCATAGCGGGATAGCGTCCGTCCACATCCTGCAGCACATTGGGATGGAGCAGCAGGTGGTAGAGGGCGGTGTAGAAAACCCTACGCTGGGCCGCCGTGCCGCCTTCGACCCTGATACGCGACAGGTCGGCCTGCCAGCGGGCCTTGGCCTCGGCGCGAAGCGCATCGAAATGGCGGCCCCGCTGCTCGGCTTCGAGATTGCGGCGTGCGCCCTCGATGCTCACGAAGCTGACACCCATGCGCACCTCCACCTGCTCGCCGGCCTCCGCGTCGAAGCTGTACCACGCGCCGATGTCATCACCCGAAAGTTCCTTGCGGTAGCGGGTGTAGACCTTGTAGCGGCTGTCGTCGGCATCCCACTGTGCGGCCACACCGCCCTTGGGCCGCTGGTATTTCCAGTAGCCCGAAGCGGCTGTCGGGCGGTCTATGCGCAGTACGAAGTAGACGGGGAACACGGCCTGGCGGGCGTCGTAGCAGAAGGTGCCGAGCAGCTTGCTGCCCTGCAACTCGCGGTCCGTCACCCAACACACCGTGGCTCCGCTCTCATTGGTGAGGCCCTGACCGAGATTGAGCAGCAGGTGTGCCTTGCCCTTCGGGAAGGTGAAACGGGCCATGGCGGTGCGCGGGGTGGCGGTGACTTCGGTGCGTATGCCGTAGTCTGTGAGGCGGTTGGCATAGTAGCCCGGCTCAGCCTGCTCGTCGGCATAGCGCGAGCCATAGCGGCGGTAGTCGACACAGAGCGTGTCGCCCAGGGTGGGCATGAGCAGCAACGCGCCCAAATCAGGGCAACCCACGCCGCTCAGATTGACGTGGGAGTAGCCCGTGAAGTAGGTGTTGGTGTAGTCATAGGGGGTGCTCCACCAACGGCTGTCCTTGTCATACCTGTTCTGGTCGGACCCCATCACGTTGAAGGGGGTTACGCTCATCATGCCGTGGGGACAGACCGCACCGGGGTTGCAAGTGCCGTAGGCGGTGGTGCCAATGAAGGGATTCACGTAGTCAACGGGTTCCTGTGCCGACAACCGGCACGGCATACCGGCCGACAGAAGCAGCACACAGAGGCATAGAAGGGTTTTCATGGCTAAAGGGAAAGGGGGAAAGTGTGGCCCAAGGCCGAAAAAAGCCGATTGGGAGGACAGGTGGGCCACCCGTTCTCCCAATCGGCTTGACTGTGCGCCTTATGCGTCGATGTTGGCGTTGAGCGCGTTCTTCTCGATAAACTCGCGGCGCGGGCCCACGTCGTCACCCATGAGCATGGAGAAGATGTAGTCTGCATCGGCCGCATTCTCCAATGTCACCTGCTTGAGCAGGCGGGTCTCGGGGCACATGGTGGTTTCCCACAACTGGTCGGGATTCATTTCGCCCAAACCTTTGTAACGCTGCGTCTTGATGCTGCCTTCCGAACCGTCGCCGTACTTGTCCATAAATATCTGACGGTCGCGGTCGGTGTAGCAGTACTCCTGCACCTTGCCTTTGGTGCAACGGTAGAGGGGCGGCATGGCGATGTAAAGGTAGCCGTCCTGGATGACCTGCGGCATGTAGCGGTAGAAGAGGGTCATGATGAGCGTAGCGATATGCTGGCCGTCGACATCGGCATCGGCCATGATGATGACCTTGTGGTAGCGCAGCTTGTCGAGGTTGGCCTCCTTCGAGTCCTCTCCCAGGCCGAAGCGTATGCCGAGTGCCTGGATGATGTTGTTGACCTCGTCGCTTTCGAAGGCCTTGTGCCACATGGCCTTCTCGACGTTCAGGATTTTGCCTCGCAGGGGGAGGATGGCCTGTGTGGCGCGGCTTCGTCCCTGCTTGGCCGAGCCGCCTGCCGAGTCACCCTCGACCAGAAAGAGCTCACACTCGGCGGGGTCCTTCGATGAGCAGTCGGCGAGCTTGCCGGGCAGTCCGCCGCCCGAGAGCGGGCTCTTGCGCTGCACGCTTTCGCGGGCTTTGCGGGCGGCCACACGGGCCATGGCGGCCAGCACCACCTTGTCGACAATGAGTTTGGCCTCCTTGGGATGCTCCTCCAGATAATAGCTCAACGCTTCGCCCACAGCCTGGTTGACAGCACCGGCCACTTCGCTGTTGCCGAGCTTGGTCTTGGTCTGGCCCTCGAATTGGGGTTCTGCCACCTTGACCGAGATAACGGCGGTGAGTCCTTCGCGGAAGTCCTCTCCCGCAATTTCGACCTTGGCCTTTTCGAGCTGCTTCGAGGCGGTCTCTTCGGCATACTTCTTGAGCACGCGGGTCACGGCCGAACGGAAGCCGATGAGGTGGGTGCCGCCTTCGATGGTGTTGATGTTGTTGACGTAGGAGTGGAGGTTTTCGGTGTACGACGTGTTGTACATGATGGCCACCTCAATGGGGATGCCGTTCTTTTCGGTGTCGATGTATACCACATCGTCGAAAAGGTGGGTGCGCGAGGAGTCAATGTAACGCACGAACTCGCGCAGTCCGAGGTCGGAGTGGAACACATCGCTGCGCGTGTTGCCCTCATCGTCCTTGCGCAGGTCGGTGAGCTGGATGGTGATGCCAGCATTCAGGTAGGCCAGCTCGCGCATACGGTTGGCCAGTATGTCGTATTTATAAGTAGTTACGGTGAAGATGGTGGGGTCGGGCCAGAACTGCTGACGCGTACCGCGCAGCTCGGTGGTCCCTACCACTTCGACACCTGTCACGGGATGGCCCTTGGCATATTCCTGCCGGTAGATTTTGCCGTCGCGATACACCTGCGAAACCATTTTGCTCGACAGGGCGTTCACGCAGCTCACACCTACGCCGTGCAAGCCGCCCGACACCTTGTAGGAGCCTTTGTCAAACTTGCCGCCTGCGTGCAGCACGGTCATCACCACTTCGAGTGCCGAGCGGTGTTCTTTGGGGTGCATGTCGACCGGGATGCCGCGACCGTTGTCCTGTACGATGATAGAGTTGTCTTCGCAAATAGTCACCTCGATATGGGTACAAAAGCCTGCCAGGGCTTCGTCGATAGAGTTGTCGACGGTTTCGTACACCAAGTGGTGCAGGCCCTTCTCGCTGATGTCGCCTATATACATGGCCGGGCGTTTCCGCACAGCTTCCAGGCCTTCGAGCACCTGGATGTTACTGGCACTGTAATTGCCCGTGCCGTTCTTTTCTGTTTCTTCCATTATGGTTGAATCTTTCTGTTCTATTTCTGAAGGGGTGTTCTATAAATTAGGCTGGGCTGGATGCTCTAAAACAGCAGACAGCCGGAATAAGTAAGTCCACCCAGGGGCATTCTTTACAGTCTAATTTATAGAACACCCCTTAAACCTTGCAAAGGTAGCGTTTTTTTGTGAGATACGTGTTTTTTCATCCGATTTTCCTCGGTGTGCCACCCTACCCTGCTTGCGTGTATGGTGTAATCATGCTTGCTACGTACGCAATAGAGGAATTAGCTGAAGGGGTGTTCTATAAATTAGACCGAGTTGGATGCTGGATTTTAGAGATGTTATTATGTAAATCTCGTCAGTCACATAGCCCGCCTAATTCAAGTTATAAATGTTCATTCAGGTAAGGAGACATGCGTTCAAGGCGCGCCC
>CALZRA010000032.1 GCA_945828345.1 uncultured Bacteroidales bacterium | reverse complement strand
AAGCAGCTCGGCCAGGTCACCACGAAGACCCGCAACTTCGACCACTTCGTGAAGGTAGTCCCCTTCTGGCAGATCACACTCTGGACAGAGGAGGTAGGGGCTAACCCGGGCTCGATGGGACGCCTCATAGGCAGCTACCGCGAGGGCTTCGACCAGAAGAAGTTCAACACGAACGGCAAGCAGCAGGTTGAAATGATGCGCCGCCTCTGCGAGGCCACGGGCTACAACCTCCTGCCCTTCCTCGAAAAGGCCGGCCTCAACCGACCCATCAAGGCTTACATCGAAGACTACTCCCCCGGATGGAACATCATCACGCAGGCCATGCTCGACGAGCTCAAGGCCGACGTGGAGGCCAAGGGCTACAAGGAAGCTCCCGCCGCACTCAACTACATCAACGCCTACAACTGGCAGAACTTCCGCGACAAGGTGGCTCTCACCGACGCCGGACTGAACCAGGGCTGCACCGCGCAGAACGGTGACCGCGTGAAGGTGGACAACAACGTGTGGAAGGGTGCCGTAGGCTACGAGACCTACAACAGCAAGAACGAGCTGGTGCGCATCACCATGTTCGGCCTGGGCGACGCCCAGATGTCCTCACGCTACACCTACGTGCTCTTCCCCTCCGGCGAAGATGCCAGCTACATCATGGCTGTCGGCTACGACGGCACCAAGGTGAAGTGCTACGCGAAATGACCTGAAGGGCACACAGGCCCTGACACAGAAACTGCCGCAAAAGGCCCGCCCGGCCTTTTGCGGCAGTTTCTGTGTGCGGCGGAGCGGGCTGCGCGCCGCCCGAAGCCCAAGCTGCGCCACGGCGGCTTGGCCCGCTGAGAAAAAAATGGTACTTTCGCCGCTGCCCCCGGAAACTCCGGACGATCCGGACGATCCGGACAATCCGGGCCACTCCAACCCCCACCCCCAAGAACCTCTCCCCATGAATAAGCTCTGGTGTATGCTCCTGGCGCTGCTCTGCGGCGCCGCCTCCGCCCAAATCCCCGACCCCCAGCCCGAACACCTCCCCGACTCCCTGCCCGCGCGCGACACGGCCGACGTGGCGGTGGTCGAGCCCGAAGCCACCTTCAGCCAGTTGCCGCTCGCCGAACGCCTGCAGCAGCTGCTGGCCGACGACATCTTCGAGCGCACACAGGTGGGGCTCTACGTCTACGACCTCACCGACGACTCGCTCCTCTTTGCCTACCACGAACGGCAGTGCATGCGGCCCGCGTCGAACCAGAAGCTCGTGACAGCCATCACGGCCCTCGCCACGCTCGGCACCGACTACCGCTACCAGACCGGACTCTACGCCATCCTGCCCGAACCCGCCGACTCGGGCGTGTGTCGCAGCCTCTGTGTCAAGGCAGGCTACGACCCGCTCTTCGCGGCCGCCGACATGCAGGCCTTCGCCGACACGCTGCGCGCCCGGGGCGTGAGCCGCGTGGAGGGCACGGTGTGGATTGACCGCTCCTTCAAGGACAACAAGCAGTGGGGCTGGGGCTGGTGTTGGGACGACGACGAGGTGCCGCTCGACCCCCTGCTCTACGATAACCGCCCGACCTTCGTGGCCCACCTGGAGCAGGCCCTGCAGGCGGCGGGCATCGACTGCTGCGCCAGCTTCGCCGACGGGCCGGTTCCGGCCCGGGCCCAGTGGCTCTGCAGCCGCACCCACTCGCTCGACGAGGTGCTGGTCCCCATGATGAAGCAGAGCGACAACTCGATGGCCGAGTCGCTCTTCTACCAGCTCGCGGCCCACAGCGGCAAGCGCCAGGCGGGACGCAAGCAGGCTGTGGCCCAGGTGGAGAAGCTCATCCGCCAGCTCGGCCTCGACCCCGACCACTACCAGATAGCCGACGGATCGGGCCTCTCGCTCTACAACTACCTCACGCCGCAGCTGCTGGGCTGCCTCCTGCGCTACGCCTACAGCCACGAAGAGCTCTACCTCCACCTGCTGCCCTCCCTGCCGGTGGCCGCACAAGACGGCACGCTGCGCAAGCGCATGAAGGGCACTTGCGCAGCGGGCAACGTACAGGCCAAGACGGGAACGGTAGAGGGAGTGAGCACCCTATCGGGCTATTGCACGGCGGCCAACGGCCACCGCCTGTGCTTCAGCATCATGAACCAAGGCATACGCCACACCTCGACGGGCCGCAACTTCCAGGACCGCGTCTGCCGCGTGCTCTGCCAATAGCGGGCGGCGGCCTACCAGGCCAGCGAACAGCTGATGCCGCGCCGCTGCATGTCGCGCACGGTGGGCTTTAGCCGGCGGCAGAAGTCCGTCCACGAGCGCACCCGGGCGGGACTCCACCCCACCTCGGACAAGGCGAGCGCACGGGGGTAGGCCTGGTAGTAAATGCGTTCGGGGCTGTTGATACATTCGCTCCACAGCGTACCGGCCACGCCGAAGAGGTTCTGCCGTTCGAAGGTTTCGTCCATGCCCCAGGCGGGGTCCAGTTCATAGGTCTGCTTGAGCGAAGTGACAGGCATACCCCAGTTCACCTCGGGCATGTCGCCCGGTGCCATGGGGTAGTCCAGGTAGCAGTGCTCGCCGGGACAGAGCATGATGCGGGCCTCATTGGCCACGGCGGCATCGATAGCCGCGCGCGTCAGGCCGTGCCGCCAGGCGAAGGTGACGCAACCTTTCGGAATGCGCTTGAAGTCCGTTTCGTACCAGAACATGGGTGTCTTGCCGTGCTTCGTGCGCAGCGTGTCGATCACGCGGTTGAAGAGATACTCCTGCAGCTTCCAGTTTTCGGAGCGGTCGGTAGTGGTAATGCCGAGGCGTTGTTTGAGCCCCTGGCAGGCAGGGCATGAGGTCCAGCAGTCGAGCGCGGGATTGCCCGCCTCGTCACCGCCCAGGTGCACGTAGGGCGAAGGGAACACGTCGGCCAGTTCGCGGAACACGTTGCCGAGAAATTCATAGGTAAACTCGCTGGCGGGACAGAGCAGCTCGTCCGACACGCCGCAGGTGGTGCGCAGCGGCACGCGCTTGGCGTGACAGGTGAGCTGGGGGAACACGTGTATGGCCGCCACCTCGTGGCCGGGCATCTCAATCTCGGGCACCACCTGCACGTGGTAGCGCGCGGCATAGGCCACCAGCTCCCGCATCTGCTCCTGGGTGTAGAAGCCGCTGTCGGGCCTGAGCATGTCGTCCATGCCCACGCGGCTCGAAGCCTGCGCGGTGAGCTGCGGGTAGGCTTTGACCTCTATGCGCCACGCCTGGTCGTCGACCAAGTGGAGGTGGAGGGCATTGAGCTTGTAGCGGGCCATTTCGGGCACGAAAGCCTTGAGTTGTTCGAAGGGGATGAAGGTGCGGCAGGGGTCCACCATGAGCTCGCGGATGTGGGTGCGGGGCGCGTCGTCGATCATGAGCCGGGGCATGAACTCGCAACAGGCCGACGAGCCGTCGGCGCGGAGCAGCTGGTCGAGGGTCATGAGGGCGTAGAACACGCCCGCCGGGGTTCGGCCCTCCAGCCTGATGCCGTCGGCCCCGACCTCCAGACGGTAAGCCTCATCGTCGTCCAGCGCGGGGTTGAGGGCCAGCCGGATGATGCCTTTGGGGCTACGCGAAGTGGGCTGGAGCAGGGCCAGCCGCGTGTTGACCAACAGCTGCGCCTGCTCCCGCTCATTGTCGAGCGCGGGATCGGCCTCGACCGTCCAGCGGCGGCGCAGGCTGAGCGGCGCGCCCTCGGTCAGCTGCAGCGAGGCGGGCGCAGGCACGAGCACCTCGGCAGGGCGGCACACCAAGTTCGGATTGGCCGGCTCCGCATAGAAGCGGCTCCAGCCCTCGGCGCGGCGGTACAGCTCCTCGCTGCCCTCGGGCACTTCGAGCTTCACGCACCGGCGGTCCACACCCTCGAAGGTCGAGGCGCAGGCCTGGGGCGGCACGGCCGAGAGCACGCGCAGGCGGCGCAGGCTGCCCAGTCCGCTCAGCGCAAACTCGCCGAGCCGCGGCGCACCCTCGATGGTGAGTTCTTCCAGGCCCTCACACTGCGCAAAGGCCATGGTGCCTACCTCCTCCAGCGCGCGCGGCAGCACGAGGCTGCGCAGCGAGCGGCAGGCAAAGAAGGCCTGCGACCCGATGGAGCGCACGCCGCGCGGCAGCACCACCTCCTGCAGGCGGGCCCGCGAGTGGAGGGCGTTGTCGGGCACACGCTGACAGTCGGCCTCGCTGAGGTCGAGCGTTTGCAGCTGCCAACAGAGGTCGCGCAGCTGGCGGAAGTCAGAATTTCCCTGGATAGTTAGTTTGCCGCACAGCGTCAGGTGCAGCGCGTCCGCCTTTTGCTGCGGTTGCAGCTCGTCCATGCGGCCCACCTTCTGGGCCTGCATCGACACGGCCAGCGTCAGGGCCGCCAAGGTCAGCAAGGGTTTCATGGTATAGAGAAGAAAATTAGGCTATATTATATATAAGGAGCGCCGGGGCAACGCACGCCATGGCAGGATGACAAGCGTTCAAGGCACGCCCCGAAAGGGATGCGTCAGAACGCGATGCACCGCGAGCCGTCCTCGGCCTCGGTCACTGTCACCTTCACGGCATCGCCGGGCAACAGCTCCTCCACCAGCTCGGGCCACTCGATGAAGCAGAGCGCGCCGCTGTAGAAGTAGTCCTCGTAGCCCATGTCGTATACCTCATCGAGCTTCTCGATACGGTAGAAGTCGAAGTGGTACACCAGCTCGCCCGTGGTGTCCGAGCGATACTCGTTGACAATGCTGAACGTCGGGGAATTCACCACGTCGCTCACGCCCAGCTCTTCACACAGGGCCTTGATGAAGGTAGTCTTGCCGGCACCCATCTTGCCGTAGAAGGCAAACACGGTGGCCTGGTCCATGGCCTGCACGAAGGTGCGCGCCGCCTGGGCCAATTCGTTTTCGGATTGAACTGTTATTTCCATAGCTTGTTTTTGCGGGCAAATATAGGCAAAACTCGCGACTTCTGTCTAACTTTGCGCCCTCAAAGCTTGAACATCACATTACCTCATTCCCCTTTATGGAACAACAAACCCACTACACCGGCCTGACCGACGTGCAAGTACAGGAGAGCCGCCTCAAACATGGGGCCAACGTGCTCACGCCGCCCGCCAAGGAACCGCTCTGGAAACAGCTGCTGGAAAAGTTCACCGAACCCCTCATCGTCGTGCTGCTCATCGCGGGCTTCGCCTCGGTGGGCATATCGCTCTACGAATACTTCCTCCTGGCGCAGAGTGCCCAGGTCTTCTTCGAGCCGGTCGGCATCTTCATCGCCATCTTCCTGGCCACGGGCCTCGCCTTCTACTTCGAGATGCAGGCCGACAAGGAGTTCAGCATCCTCAACCAGGTGAACGACGACGAGCCGGTCGAGGTCATCCGCAACGGTGCCGTCACGCAGGTGCCGCGCCGCGACATCGTGGTCGGCGACGTGGTCGTGCTGAACACGGGCGAGGAGATTCCCGCCGACGGCCAGCTGCTCGAAGCCGTGTCGCTCAGCGTCGACGAGTCGACCCTCACGGGCGAGCCCTCCTGCCGCAAGAGCACTGACCCAGCCCAGGCCGACCCGCAGGCCACCTACCCCACCGACCACGTGATGAAGGGCACCAAGGTGATGGAAGGCCACGGCCTCTTCAGCGTGCTCCGCGTAGGCGACCACACCGAGCAGGGGAAGGTCTTCGTGGCAGCCCAGATCGACAACAGCGTGCGCACCCCGCTCGACGAACAGCTCTCCTGGCTCAGCAAGTGGATAACCCGCATCAGCTACGCCTTCGCCGCCCTCATCGTGGTGGGCCGCATCGCCATGTACATGATGCAGCCGGGCTTCGAACTCTCCGACTGGATGCCCTTGGTGGCCCATGTGCTCCAGACCATCATGATTGCCGTGACGCTCATCGTTGTCTCCGTGCCCGAGGGCCTGCCCATGGCCGTCACCCTCAGCTTGGCCTACAGCATGCGCCGCATGCTGAAGACGAACAACCTGGTCCGCAAGATGCACGCCTGCGAAACGATGGGTGCCACCACCGTCATCTGTACCGACAAGACGGGCACGCTCACGCAGAACCAGATGCGTGTCGAGGAAACGTGCTTCTACGGCCAAGGCGTTCCGCAGGCGGTCATCTTTGAGGGCATGGCGGCCAACTCGACAGCCGAACTCGACCTCTCCCATGCCGACAAGCCGCAGGTGCTGGGCAACCCGACCGAAGGGGCCCTGCTGCTGTGGCTCCGGGGCCAGGGCCAGGACTACCGCCAGCTGCGCGAGGCCGCTCCCGTGGTCGAACAGCTGCCCTTCAGCACCGAGCGCAAGTACATGGCCACGGTGGTGGAGAGCGCGGCCCAGCCCGGCCGACGCGTGCTCTACGTGAAGGGCGCGCCCGAAATCGTGTTCGGCCTCTGCCGTACGGTCGAGGGCAACGTGGACCGCAGCCAGATTGACGAACAGCTGGCCGCCTACCAGAACCGCGCCATGCGCACCCTCGGCTTTGCCTGCCAGGTGCTCGCCGAGGGCGACACGCCGCTCACCGACGGCAGCCTCACGGCCCAGGGCCTCCACTTCATCGGCATTGCCGCCATTGCCGACCCCGTGCGCGCCGAAGTGCCCGCCGCTGTCAAGGAGTGCCTCCAAGCCGGCATCCACATCAAGATTGTGACCGGCGACACGCCCCGCACGGCCCGCGAGATAGGCCGGCAGATCGGGCTCTGGAAGGAGACCGATACCGAGCGCAACCTCATTACCGGGCCGGAGTTCGCAGCACTCTCCGACGAGGAACTCGAAAAGCGCATCCTCGACCTCAAGATCATAGCCCGCGCCCGCCCGATGGACAAGAAGCGACTCGTCGAAACGCTCCAGAAGCTCAACCAGGTCGTGGCCGTCACGGGCGACGGCACCAACGACGCGCCCGCTCTCAAGGCCGCCCACGTGGGCCTCTCGATGGGCGACGGCACCTCGGTGGCCAAGGAAGCCTCCGACATCACCATCGTCGACAACTCCTTCACCAGCATCGGCAAGGCCGTCATGTGGGGCCGCTCGCTCTACCGCAACATCCAGCGCTTCCTCCTCTTCCAGCTCACGGTCAACGTCACAGCCTGCTTCCTCGTGCTCTGCGGCGCGTTCATGGGCACAGAGTCGCCCCTCACCGTCACCCAGATGCTGTGGATCAACCTCATCATGGACACCTTCGCGGCCATGGCCCTGGCCTCGCTGCCGCCCACGGCCAACGTGATGCACGACAAGCCGCGCGACCGCCGCTCCTTCATCATTGACCGCCCGATGGCCCTAAACATTGTGGGCGTAGGCCTCTTCTTCTTCGTGCTGCTCCTGGGCTTCCTCTACATCTTCCAACATGCCGACATCCACTGCCTCACCGACCTGCTCAGCCTGCAGCTCGGCCCGCAGGGTCCCATGACGACCTACGAGCTGACCCTGCTCTTCACCATCTTCGTGATGACCCACTTCTTCTACCTCTTCAACGCCCGCGCCTATGCCACGGGCCGCAGCGCGCTCCACTTCAAGGGGTGCGGCGGCCTGCTCACCATAGTAGCGGTGATTCTGGTGGGCCAGGTGCTGATGGTCGAGGTGCCGGGCGTCCAGCAGTTCTTCAATGTGACGGGCCTGAGCCTGACCGACTGGAGCATCATCATGGTCGGCTCCTCGTTGGTGCTGTGGGTCCACGAGTTGTGGCACCAGCTCACGCGACTGCTCTCGCGCGCCTGAGCTCCAAACTCTTCCGACAATCCTCTCGGGGGCGCAGTCACGGCGGTGGCTGCGCCCCCGATTTGCGTCGATTTCTCCGATAATTCAAAAAAAATGCATGTGCGCCCAAACAAAATTGTTTCGTTTTCGTTTCAGTTTCTCGATATTTCCATAAATTTGCCGCGTTCCTTTCCGATAGACAAGGCAGGCCCGGCTTCATCCGAGTCCGCCTTTCGATGTTGAGAATCATCTAAATTATTCACTCAAATATCTAATCCATGAAGAAAAGCTTTACTCTTCTTTTCTCTTTGCTGCTTGCTTTTGTCAGCACAGCAATGGCCCAGCGGATTACTGAAATCAGTCAGCTGGACAATAACACGAAGTACACCGTGTGGACTTCGTCACGCGGCGGTTGGGCCGTTGGCGCTGACGATAACGGGACGCTCAAGTTCATGTCATCGAACGATGCCGGCCTTGGCATGACCCTCAGTGACCCCATGGACACCCAGCTCCAATTCCAGTTCATCAACAAGGAAGGCAGCTACTACCTGTTCAGCGTATACGCCAACAAGTACGTCAAGATGGACTGTTCGCTCGACGAAGAAACCGGTGACCCCATTGAGTTCCTCCGGCAGGATGACGGAACCTTCGTAGTGAAGTTCAACGCCGTTAACGACGATAAATACATCAACCTCGGCGGCAGCAACCAAATGATAGTCAACGGCTATAACACCCCTGACGCCGGCAACAAGGTGACCATTACCCCCGTGCCCGCTGCCATGGTCGACGTAACTTGGGAGTACTACCTCAACGGCCAGTGCCTCAAGACAGTCAACGAAAGACTCGGCTCGAACACCAACGTCACCGCCCCTGCCATTGACTTCTTTGTAGTTGACACGCAGAGTGCCACCAACACCGGTAGCGGTGACCCCATCACCATTCAGGTTACCGGCCACGAAGAACTCCCCTTCCAGAAGACAACCGACCAGAACAATCCTTACTGGTATGCTCTGGGTATCCACACCAATCAGGCTTTCTACGCCTGGCACTTCAACGCTGTCGATGCTTTGGTAGAGACCCGCATTCCCGAAAAGGGCTACACCGACATCAGCGTGCTCAACGATGATGCCTACTTCTGGTGCATCACCGGCAATATCTTTGAAGGCTTCAAAATCTACAACAAGGCTGCCGGCTTCGACGTAACGCTGAATGGTACGGCCAATACCGCCACCGTGGGCACGGCATCTGACGGCAACGACACCTGGACCATAGCAAGAAGCAGCTCCAGCATTGCCAACGCCTGCTGCTTCAGCATTCCCGGAATGACCGACTACATCAACCACCAGCAGCAAGACGGTGTACACTGCCTCAAGTACTGGGGTAGCCGCGATGAAGGTTCGTCCATAACCTTCTATGCCCCGGCCTCGTTCGTCATCAGCGGCCTCGAAGCCTATGCTGCGGCTCCCGAAGGTGCCGTAGGCTACGCTGCTGACCTGAGCGATCCCTCTACCTACGACGATCTGCAGAATGCCATAAGCAGCTTGCAGAGCAATCCTTATGACTTTGATGCAGCCAAGAGTCAAGCTGAGTTCTGCAATCAGCTGGCAGCAAGCGAAATTCCGATGACCGAAGGCTACTACCGCATCTACAGCGCACTCACACCTCTGTATGAAAAGAGCAAGGGTGTCTACTTCAACGGCGGCAGCTTCGTTTGGGGCAGCATCGACGAACTCCACGTTGACCACATCGTGAAGGTCGTTCCCAGCAACCAGGAAGGCAAGTGGTGTCTCATCGCCCCCAACTACAACCGCTACATGCAGGGCGTGGCCGGTGCCAGCAATGAGGCAGAGACCGAAAATGCCGGCATCACGCTGAATCCGCTGGGCGGCGCACAATACAACCTCGTGTTCGGCAACGGCACTATGCACGCCAACGAACACGGTAATGGCGCAGGCGAAGGAAGCAACCTTATAGACTATTCGGCCGGCATGGGCTCGGCTTCGGCTTGGTACATCGTTCCCGCCAACAGCCTCGACGTGCTGCTCGCTACCGACGATTCTGCCAACGGTGCCTACGGCGCAGCCTACCTGCCCTTCGACGTAGAAGGCGAGGGCCTGAATGTCGGTGTGCTGAACAGCGACCAGTCCGTGCTGAAACTCCAGGCTGTTACCGCAGTTCCCGCCGGTGAGGGCTTCATCATCGAGGCCGAAGCCAATACGCCGAGCGTTACGCTCAGCATCGTGAACGACGCAGCTCCCGTCGGAGCAAATGACATTGAAGGTACGCTCGCCCCGACCACCCTCAATGCCGGCCACGTGTTCGCCGTAGGCGAAACAATCGGCTTCGCACTCGCCAATAACAGCGAAGTGGGTGCCAACCAGGCTTACGTCACCAAGAGCGAATATCAGAATATCATCTTCCTGCGCGACAGCAGCGGCGTGACCGGCATCGGCGAGGCCCAGCAGGGTGAGCTGAACAGCCAGGCTCCCGTATTCGACCTCAGCGGCCGCCGCGTAGCCGGCACCGTCAAGGGTGGCGTATACATCCAGAACGGCAACAAGTTCATCGTCAAGTAAACCTTGGCGAAGACCAATAAACCGACTCTTCACAGGGAGGCAGACACCCAGCGGTGCCTGCCTCCTTTGCTATATTGGTAACATGCGCTCGTTGCCCCTTCGGGGCGTGCCTTGAACGCCTGTATCCTATTCGTTGGAATCCCCGCGCGGCGGCCAAATCCAGGCTCCCGACAGCGAAAAGCAAAATTTGCACACATTTATTTGGCGTGTGCCGAAAAAACACATAGATTTGCCGCGTCATGCAGCCACTGCGCGGCCACCCGCCGCCCGCTGCCCACAACCAACCTTCAATCTAACACCCCGAGACCCGCGCCGCGGCCTGCACCGCCCCCTGCCGCGAAGGCCGCCGCCCGTCTTCCACCTAACACATCCAGTTATGACTGTGAAGCAAGCACAGGCCGGCACACTGGAATCCGGCGACATCTTCATCCAAATCTTTCCGGCCGAAACCCAAGGCATCGACATCTGTCTCGACAGCACCGTAGCCTACCAGTTCGGCGAACAAATCAAACACGTCATCTGCGAAACGGCTGCACAGTTCGGACTGCGCGACGCACGCATCGAGGCCATCGACAAAGGCGCGCTCGACTGCACCATACGCGCCCGCACAGCCGCCGCTATCGAACGCGCCACAGGACAAAGCCACTTCGAAGGCTGAACGCAACTCCTCCCTCCATTCACCTTAAATGCCTGAAAAATGCAGCGACTCAGAAGAACCATGATGTTTGTGCCGGGCAACAATCCCGGCATGATGGCCGACGCCCACATCTACCAGCCCGACTCTATCATGCTCGACCTCGAAGACTCCGTCACCCTGGCCGAGAAGGACGCCGCCCGCTGGCTCGTGTTCAACGCCCTCCAGAGCGTAGACTACGGCGACACCGAAATGGTGGTACGCATCAATCCGCTCAACACACCCTTCGGACGCAAGGACATTGATGCCGTAGTGCGCGCCGGCGTACACGTCGTGCGTATGCCCAAGACCGAAACCGCCGACGAGGTGCGCGAGGTGGAGGCCGAAATCGAGCGGGTCGAACGACAGCTCGGCTGCGTGGGACGCACGCAGATCATGGCGGCCATCGAGAGTGCCCTCGGCGTGGTCAACGCCTACGACATAGCCACCGCCTCGAAGCGCATGATGGGCATCGCCCTCGGGGCCGAGGACTACTGTGCCAACCTGAAGACACAGCGCACGCCCGGCGGCGACGAACTGCGCCTGGCCCGCGAGACCATCGTGGTGGCCGCCCGTGCGGCGGGCATCGACGCGCTCGACACGGTCTTCTCCAACCTCAACGACATGGAGGCCTTCCGCGCCGAGGTGGAGTATATCAAGACACTCGGCTTCGACGGCAAGTCCATCATCAACCCGCGCCAGATCGAAGTGGTCAACGAGGTGTTCGCTCCCAAGGAGAAGGACATCGCCAAGGCCCGCACCATCCTCGCCGCCATCAAGGAGGCCGAAGCCCGCGGCTCGGGCGTGGTGTCGGTCAACGGCAAGATGGTCGACCGTCCCGTGGTGCTCCGCGCCCAGCGCACGATCGACCTGGCCATTGCCTCGGGCATCATCGACCCCGCCGAGGTGTGACGCACCGCGCGCCCACCCGCCCTACAAGCAGCCTCATCATCCACCCCTCACTCTCCCACAGATGAACTCACTCAAAGACCGGGCCGCCGACATCGCCGCCGAGGCCCAAAAACTGCATAAGCCCGTGTGGAACCCCACGCAGGGCAACCCCAAGAACCCCACCCCGCGCGCCGAACTCCAGGCGCAGAGCAGCAAGCTCACCTCCCTCGAAGAGGCCATCCGCCAGTCGGGCCTCCGCGACGGCATGACCATCTCCTTCCACCACCACTTCAGGGGCGGCGACAAGGTGGTGAACCTCGTGGTGGCCAAGCTGGCCGAAATGGGCTACCGCAACCTCCACCTCGCCGCTTCGAGCCTCAACGACGTGCACGAGCCGCTCATCGACCACATCCGCCAGGGGGTCATCACCCGCATCTCGACCTCGGGCCTGCGCGGCGAACTGGCCCGCGCCATCTCCATGGGACTCATGGAGGAGCCCGTCGTGTTCCGCAGCCACGGCGCGCGCGGCGCAGCCATAGCCAACGGCGAGCTCCACATCGACGTAGCCTTCCTCGGCGCCTCCTCGTCTGACCCGCTGGGCAATGCCTGCGGCTATTCGCGCTCGCCCCACGCCAAGAGCATCTGCGGCTCGCTGGGCTATGCCCTGCCCGACGCGCAGTATGCCGACAAGGTGGTCATACTCACTGACGACCTCGTGGCCTACCCCAACACGCCCAACGCCATCTCCGAGCACCACGTTGACTTCGTCGTACAGGTGGACTCAGTGGGCGACTCGACCAAGATTTCCTCGGGAGCCATCCGCGACACGAAGAACCCGCGCGACATCCTGCTGGCCAAGCAGGCCGCCAAGGTCATCGTCAACAGCGGCTACTTCAAGGACGGCTTCAGCATCCAGACGGGCAGCGGCGGCGCGTCGCTCGCCGTCGTGAAATACCTGCGCGACTCTATGCTGGCCGCCGGCGTGAAGGCGTCGTTCGCCCTGGGCGGCATCACGGCCCACATGGTGAAGCTCCACGAAGAGGGCCTGATCGAACGCCTCGTCGACGTGCAGTCGTTCGACAAGGTAGCGGCCGAATCGCTCCGCCGCAACCCCATGCACAAGGAAGTCTCGGCCTGCGAATATGCCAGCCCCGACGAACCCGGCTCGGCCACGCACTACCTTGATGTGGTCATCCTCTCGGCCCTCGAAGCCGACATCCACTTCAACGTGAACGTGCTGGTAGGTTCCGACGGCATCATCCGCGGTGCCATAGGCGGCCACCCCGACACCGCGGCCGACTCGGCCCTCTCCATCATCGTCTGTCCGCTGCTGCGCGGCCGCATCCCCTGCATCGTCGACGAGGTGACGACGCTCATCACGCCGGGCCACACGGTCGACGTGGTGGTCACGGAATACGGCATCGCCGTCAACCCCGCCCGTCCCGAACTGGCCGAACGCCTGCGGGCGGCGAAGCTCAACGTGATCGACATCGAATGGCTACGCGACAAGGCCCTGCGCATCATCGGCCAGCCGGCCCCCCTGCCGTTCGGCGACCGCACGGTGGGCATCGTGCTCTCACGCAACGGCGAGGTGCAGGACGTGATCAAGCAAATTGGAGAAGCTGATTGAAGGTTATGAGCGATAAGGTTATGAGGAATAAGGTTATGAGGTTATAATATTACTGCTTGCAAGGCAGCGTTCAAGGCGCGCACCGCCGAAAGGGAAACAAGCGTTCAAGGCGCGCCCTGCAAATAGTAACCTTATAACCTCATAACCTTATCCCTCATAACCTAAACAATATCCCTCATAACCCTAAACGACGACACCCCGTGGTAACACTGACCCAGCTCCTCGACTCGCGCGACGCGCGCCGCGACCGCCAGCAACAACTGCTGGCCGACTGGCCCGGCCTCACCCTGGTCGTGCTCACCGTCATCCTGCCGGGCAACGAAAAACGGACGGACGCTTCGCTGCTCATCGCCCGGGAGGCTTGCCGCACACTCACGGCCCGGCTGGGCGACACCGTGCGCCACCACGAAACGCACGACCTCGCCACGGGATTCGAAGGCTACTGGCTCACGACCCTCGGCCTCCACGAGGCCAAACGACTGGCCATCGACCTCGAAGACACCCACCCGCTGGGCCGGCTCTTCGACATCGACATCATCAACCCCCAAGGCATCCCGCTCAGCCGCCAACAGCTCGGCATGGCTCCCCGCCGCTGCCTGCTGTGTAGCCACGAGGCCCGCTACTGCATGCGCAACCGCACGCACACACGCGAGGAGCTGCTGGCACGGATTGCCCAAATCGTTGCCGACTATGTGGGCTGACGCTTACGACTACTCCTACGACGAGGCGGCGGGCCGCATGAGCCTGCGCAGCATCCCGCTGTCGTCGGCCTACTGCCGGCGGCAGGCCGAGACCTTCCTCCTGGCACAGGGGCTCCAGATGCCGCGGCTCGACTACATGGCGGGCGTGTTTGACGACGACGACCGCCTCCTGGCCTGCGGCGGACTGGACTGCTCCACCATCAAGGGGCTGGCCGTCTGTCCCGAGGCGCGGCAGCTCAACCTCGCGGCCAAGCTCGTCACCCACCTGCGGGCCTACGCCCTCGAAGCGGGCCACCGCGATGTCACGGTCTTCACCAAGCCGGCCAACATACCGCTCTTCCGCAGCATGGGATTCTGCCTCATCGGACAGAGCAGCGGGGCCGCCCTGCTCGAAACCGACCGCATGGCCCTCCCGCGCTACCTCGACCACCTGCGCTCGCTCCGTCCCGCCGAGTCTTCGCCTGACTCCAAACAAGGCCCGGGCCAGGAAGAACAAATCCAGCCCCAGGATTTCCTAAGCCAGCCCCAGGAAAAACAAGGGCCGGGACAGGCTGCCCCCCTTCACCGCTGCGGCGTGGTGGTGATGAACTGCAACCCGCTCACGCGCGGCCACCTCTACCTCATCGGGCAGGCCCGGAGGCGGTGCCGCCACCTGGTCATCGTGCCCGTGGCCGACAATCCGCTCACCCTCTTCGGCTACAGCGAACGGCGCGCCATGCTGCAGGCAGCGGTGGAGAACATGCCCGGGGTGAGCCTGGCCGAGGCCAGCATCTACACCGTGTCGCGCGCCACCTTCCCCACCTATTTCATCAAAGAAAAAAGCCAGCGCGCCTTGGCCCATATCGAACTCGACCTGAACATCTTCGCGCACCATCTGGCCCCGGCCCTGGGTGCCACCGTGCGCTTTGTGGGCACCGAGCCTACCGACGAACTCACCGCCGCCTACAACGCCGCGATGCACCGCCTGCTGCCGCCCGCCGGCATCGAGGTGGTCGAGATAGCGCGACAGGGAGCCGACGGAGACCCGGAGCATCCCGTCTCGGCCAGTGAGCTGCGCCAGGCCCTGGCCCAGGGCCACACCGAGCGCGCCCTGCGGCTGGCCGCCCCGCAGGCCGTGCCCTACGTGCTGGCACAGGCCGCCGCCCTCGCCCTGCGCACCGAACTGGACCTCACGCCCAAGCCGGGCCTCGTGGACCGCCGGGGGGCAGGCGCCCACCGCGACATGAGCCACGCGCTCATGGTGCGCAGCATCGAGGCCCTGCGCCCGACGCTGCTGGCCGTGGCCCGCGCCGCCTACGGGCCGGAACTGCCCCACTGCGCCGCGCTTATGGCCATCGGCATTGCGGGCGAGGAGCAGATGTTGCAGGCCACGGGCGGCGTCAACACCCATCGGGGCGCGCTCTTCGCCATCGGGTTGGCCACGGCGGCGGCGGCCCACCTGCTCCACACCGAAGGGCGCGTGCGTCCCGACGCGCTGCAACGCACCATCCGCCTCGTGGCTGCCGACTTCAAGCAGCCGCCCGCCACCCACGGCGCGCTGGTGCGCCAGCAGTACCGGGTGGGCGGCGCGCTGGGCAATGCGCTGGGCGGCTATGCCGACCTCTTTGCCCAATGGCTGCCCTTCCTCCAGGCGCACGAAGCGGAGCCTTACGCCCTCCACCGCCTGCTGCTGCGCATCATCGCCACGCTCGACGACACCAACCTCCTGCACCGCGCCGGCGGCGAACGGGCCGCACAGGCCCGCCGCGAGGCCGCACGAGTCGAAGCGCAGTTCACGCCCGACGCGCTCGAAGCCCTCTGCCGTGACTTCACGGCCCACAACCTCTCGCCGGGAGGGGCTGCCGACATGCTCGCACTCACTGTGTATGTCAAAGGGCTTATTTCGGACGACAACCCTTGACCATTTGCCCGTCGCTTCCTATTTTTGCAAGCAAATTCACACCATAAGGCAGGAAGCTACGGCATCATACCTTCAAAATCTAAAATCCTGTTACGTCATGATTGAACTCATTAACCAGGGTGTTTACCTGCTGAACGGCACCACGTTTGCCACCGGCTCCGAACCGCTGCCCGACCCCGACGAGGCACGCGAACAGACCATTACCTACCAGATACTGCGGGCGCACGACGCAGACCGCGCCCAGGGCAAGCAGATGCACATACGCTTCGACGCCATGATGAGCCACGACATCACCTACGTGGGCATCATCCAGACGGCACGGGCCTCGGGCCTGACGGAGTTCCCCCTGCCCTACGCGCTGACGAACTGCCACAACTCGCTCTGCGCCGTGGGTGGCACGATCAACGAGGACGACCACGTGTTCGGACTCTCGGCCGCCAAGAAGTACGGCGGCATCTACGTGCCGGCCAACATGGCCGTCATCCACCAGTATGCCCGCGAGGCGATGGTGAAGTGCGGCGGCATGATCCTGGGCTCCGATTCCCACACGCGCTACGGCTCGCTGGGCAACATGGGTGTGGGCGAAGGCGGCGGCGAGCTGGCCAAGCAGCTGCTGCGCAACACCTGGGACATCCAGGCCCCGGAGGTGGTGCTCGTGTGGCTCGAAGGCACGCCGCGCCGTGGCATCGGGCCTCACGACGTGGCCATTTCGCTGGTCAAGGCGGTGTTTGAAAACGGATTTGTAAAGAACAAGGTGCTCGAATTTGCCGGCCCGGGCGTGAAGCAGCTGCCCGTGGACTTCCGCAACGGCATCGACGTGATGACCACCGAGACAACCTGTCTGAGCTCCATCTGGGTGACCGACGACGAGGTGCGCCACCACTACGAGCTACACCGCCGCCCGGACGACTTCAAGGTGCTGCAGCCCGGCGCAGTGGCCTACTACGATGCGATGATACGCATTGACCTCTCCAGCCAGGAGTCGATGATCGCCCTGCCCTTCCACCCCTCCAACGCCTACACCATCCACGAGCTGCAGGCCGAGCCCGAACGCATCCTGCGCGAGGTCGAGGCCGACGCCCGCAAGCGCTACGGCGACAAGGTGCAGGTGGACCTGCTCGGCAAGCTGCGCGACGGCAAGCTCTGGGCTGACCAGGGCATCATTGCCGGCTGCTCGGGCGGCACCTACGACAACCTGAGCCAGGCCGCCGCCATCCTGAAGGACCAGTCGGTGGGCAACGACTACTTCAGCCTGTCGGTGTTCCCGCAGTCGGTGCCCGTCTACATGTCGGTGACGCGCCACGGCATCGCCGAGGAGCTGTTGGAGGCCGGAGCGGTGATCAAGCCCGCCTTCTGCGGACCATGTTTCGGCGCGGGCGACGTGCCGGCCAACAACGGCCTGAGCATACGCCACACGACGCGCAACTTCCCCAACCGCGAAGGCTCGAAGCCCGGCCAGGGCCAGATTTCGCTCGTGGCCCTCATGGACGCGCGCTCCATCGCCGCCACGGCGGCCCGCGGAGGCTGCATCACGGCGGCCACCGACGTGGACTACACCGACACGCACCAGCCCTATGACTTCGACGCGCGCATCTACGAGAAGCGCGTGTACCAAGGCTTCGGCCAGGCCCGCCCCGACGAGGCCCTGCGCTACGGTCCGAACATCAAGGACTGGCCCCAGATGCCGGCCATGCAGCGCCACCAGCTGCTGGAACTGGCGGCCGTCATCCACGACCCCGTGACGACGACCGACGAGCTGATTCCCTCAGGCGAGACGTCGAGCTACCGCTCCAACCCGCTGAAGCTGTCGGAGTTCGCCCTGTCGCGCCGCGTGCCCGACTACGTGGAGCGCAGCAAGCGCATCCAGGCCGACGACCGCGCCCGCCGCGCCGGCGAGGTGCCCGCCCGCGTGGCTGCCGTGTTGGAGCAGCTGGGCGTGAAGGCCGAGGAAACGTCGTTCGGCTCCTGCGTCTTTGCCAACAAGCCCGGCGACGGCTCGGCCCGCGAACAGGCGGCGAGCTGCCAGAAGGTCTTGGGCGGCGATGCCAACATCTGCTACGAATATGCCACCAAGCGTTACCGCAGCAACTGCATCAACTGGGGCATCGTGCCCTACACCATCGAGGCCGCCACGCCCTTCGACTTCGAGCCGGGCGACTTCGTGTTTGTGCCTGACATACGCGAGGCTATCCTCTCGGGCAAGGAGCAGGCCACGGCCCGCGTGATCAGCGCGAAGGGTGTGAGCGAGCTGACGCTCCACTTTGCCAACCTCACGACCGACGAGCGGCAAATCCTGGCCGACGGCTGCCTGATGAACTACTATGCCGCCCGCCAGGCCTGAGACCCCACCAACCTGCAACATTCTCCCACCTAACAGAAATAATCATGGAAAAGATAAAGATGACTACGCCGCTCGTCGAAATGGACGGCGACGAAATGACCCGCATACTCTGGAAGATGATCAAGGAGGAGCTGATCCTGCCTTTCGTTGACCTGAAAACGGAATACTACGACCTGGGCCTGCCCGAACGCGACAAGACGGAGGACCGCATCACCGTCGAGGCGGCCGAAGCCACGAAGCGGCTGGGCGTGGCGGTGAAGTGTGCCACCATCACACCCAACGCGCAGCGCATGACGGAGTACAACCTCCACAAGATGTGGAAGAGCCCGAACGGCACCATCCGCTCTATCCTGGACGGAACGGTATTCCGCGCGCCCATCACCCTGCCCACCATCAAACCCGCCGTGCGCAACTGGCAGAAACCTATCACCATCGCCCGCCACGCCTATGGCGACGTCTACAAGAACGTGGAGATACGCGCCGGCGAGCCGGGCACGGCCCGACTGGTGTTTGACGGTGTGAACGGACAGCACGAGGAGGTGGTGGTGCACGAGTTCAAAGGCCCGGGCGTGCTCCAGGGACAGCACAACACGGACAGCTCCATCCGCTCGTTTGCCCACGCCTGCTTCAAGTTCGCCGTCGACACGCGCCAGGACGTGTGGTTCTCGACGAAGGACACCATCTCCAAGAAGTACGACGCGCGCTTCCGCGAGATATTCGACGAGGTGTTTGCCGACTACAAGGCCGACTTCGAACGGTTGGGCATCACCTACTTCTACACGCTGATTGACGATGCCGTGGCCCGCGTGATCCGCAGCCAAGGCGGCTTTATCTGGGCCTGCAAGAACTACGACGGCGACGTGATGAGCGACATGGTCTCGACGGCATTCGGCTCGCTGGCCATGATGACTTCGGTGCTCGTCAGCCCCGACGGCAAGTATGAATACGAGGCTGCCCACGGCACCGTGACGCGCCACTACTACAAGTACCTGCAAGGCGAGGAAACCTCGACCAACCCGATCGCGACCATCTTTGCCTGGAGCGGCGCGTTCAAGAAGCGCGGCGAACTCGACCAGCTGCCCCAGCTCACGCACTTCGGCGAACAGCTCGAAGCGGCCTGCTTCGACACGCTGGGCGAGGGCGTGGTGACGAAGGACCTCGTGAACCTCATGGAGGGCATCGAGCCGAAGGCTGTCAACTCGGCGCAGTTCCTGGCCGCCATACGCAGCCACCTCGAAGCGCGCCTGGCCTGAACCGGCGCGCCGGAGGAACAGGGCGGAACAAAGAAAAACCACAAGTGGAGCTGCTGCCAAGCAATCTTTTGTAACTTTGCCGCAACAACCCACTCACAAACCCTTAAAACCGTAGACCATGATTAGCCTGCAAACAAAACGAAGGATTGACACGGCCCTTGCCGTGACCGCCCTGCTGACTGCCCTGACGGGCATCGCCCTCCATCTGAAGAAACACGGCATACTGGTTGAACCTTGCGCCGTGCTGAAGGTCGTTCACTACGTCGTGGGCTTTGTGATGCTGGCCTGCGCCACGCTCCACGCCTCGCTCACGCTGCGCCTGATGCGCCCGATGGGCACGAAGCGGCCGTGGTTCGTGCGCATGGCGTGGCTGCTGCTCCTCCTGTTGGCCGCAGGGGGCGTGACGGGCCTGCTGAAGCTGGCCTCGCCCGTGAAGATTCCCCACTTGGGCCTCATCCACTACTGGGTGGGCGTGGGGCTCACGCTCTCTGCCGCCTTCCACCTCGGCATCGCCCTGCCCTGGCTCGTGGCCAAATACCGCAAGCGCATGACGTAGCGTTCAAGGCACGCCCGGAGGGGCAACGAGCGCATAGCCCAGGGCTACTTGGGAATGACGTAGCGTTC
>CALZRA010000031.1 GCA_945828345.1 uncultured Bacteroidales bacterium | reverse complement strand
GCGTTCAAGGTGCGCCCCGGAGGGGCAACGAGCGCATAGCCCAGGGCATCGCCCTGGGTGGGTTGACCGCCGCAAATGCGCCCTGAAAGGGCATAAGCGTTAGTTGACAAGCGTTGCGAACAAACGCTTTTGCCCTTTCAGGGCGACCTTCATCGCTTCGTGCTACCCAGGGCGATGCCCTGGGCTATGCGCTCGTTGCCCCTTCGGGGCGTGCCTTGAACGCTTGCTAACCTTCGGGGCGTGCTTTAACCCCGTGCTTAATCACTAATATTTCAATATCACCTTCCACACGAGGCGGCCTACCTTGACGAGATAGGTGCCGTGCGGGGCGGCGTGCATGGGAGCTGCCAGCAGGTTGGTGTCGCTGGCGGCCTCGGCACGGGCCACTACCGAACCGCCGAGGTCGAACACCTGCATCACCGTGCCGGCCTCGATAGGTCCGCTGCATACCACTTGTCCGGGCTGTACGGTGAGTTGCAAGGCGGAGCTTGGGCGGGTAGCCTGCTGCACGCCGGTAGCAGTGAGCGATTCGGGGCGGAGGCGGAAGGTGTGGGTGTAGGTGCCCTTACCGGGGCAGAGATACTGGTCGAGCGTGCCGGTGCCCTGGCCGCAACTGCCGTTGCCCAGCCCTTTCTGCATGTAGTCGAGGTGGAGGTACACGCTGCCCGGGCTGATGTCCCAGCAGTGCTTGACGGCCGACATCTTGGCATCATCGTAGTGAAGCAGCTGGAAGGCGGCCTGCCCCTGTGCCTTCACATGGAGTTGCAGCAGGTTGGTGGTGTCGGCCAGTGTGAGCTCGCGCAAGTCCATGCGGTTGCCGCAGGTCTGCGGGCGCGGCGTGAGTTCGAACAGGTCGGTCACGGTCGTCTGGTAACGTCCCAGGAAGGCGGCGTCGCTTCGGTCCACGTAGCAGTCCCACGGGCCGCGGGCGTAGTAGTCCAGCTGCTCGAAGGTGGCTGGCAGCACGAAGCGCGTGCCCAAGCGGCGCAGGCCGTCGGTCTGCGGCTTGTAGGTGCACTGGAGGTCAACCGTCCCGTCGGGATAGATGGTATAGTCGTACTGCACGTTACAGAGTGAGCCGTTGTTGCTCACGCCCACGTGGGCCACGCCGTTGCTGTCGACCGTGGGCAGCGTGGTGAAGCTGCGCGAGGTGATGCCGTTCGAGGTGTCGTAGTCGTCGCCTCCTGCGGCATCGTTCTCCACCCAGCGGTAGTTGTCGTAGTCGGGTGCGTTGGTCAGGCTGCCTATCAGGGTGGCATCGCCGAAGGTCCACTGGCGGAGCTTGCCTGTCGCAGCATCGAACAGGAAGGAAGTCTTGTCGTTGCTCACCAGGTAGTTGCCGTACTGGTTCTCGACCGCTGTCAGCGGCTGCACGTTGGCTGCCCACTGCACTTCGGGCAGCTGGCGGTCAGCCTGCTGTATGGTCAGCTGCTGGCGGGCGATGGGGTAGCCGGCCTCGGCCCAGGGGGTGGGCTGCTTCAGGCAGAGGGAGAGGTTGAGCAGGTATTCCCTGCCTGCTTCGGGCACGGTGGTGTAGGGCACCTTGAACGAGGTCAGCGCACCGGGGCGCACGGCGGGCATGTCCATGCTGCCGCTTTCGACCTCCTGGCCGTCGGCCAGCACGCTGTAGCGCAGCTCAAAGTTGTCTAACGAGGTGAAGCTGTACTTGTTGCGCACGTTGACGCGCTGCGACGAGGTGTTCAGCGACTCGAAGCTGACGAACTGGTAGATCTGCTTCACCTGGGCCAGCTTGGCCGTCCAGGCGCGGTGGGCGGGCACCAGGCCGTTGTTGACAAAGTTGCCCTGGTGCGGGCCGGGATAGTCGTAGCCGCTCATGTACTTGGGCAGTCCCTTCTGGGTGAGCGTGCCGGCCTGGATGTCAGCCGCGTCATAGATGGACTGGTCCACGAGGTCCCACACGCAGCCGCCCATGCCGTAGGTCGAGTTCTCGATCTCGTCCCAGTACTCCTTGAGGTTGCCCACGGCATTGCCCATGGCATGGGCATATTCACACATGAAGTAGGGCTGCCCCTTGCTGTTGTGGTTGGCATCGCTCTTCACCCGGCTCAGGTTGGGGTACATCACGCTCCAGAGGTCGGTGTAGGAGGCTCCGCCGCGGGTGGCACCCTCGTAGTGGACGAGGCGGTTGGGGTCGAGCTCCTTGCAGCGGTTGTAGGTGGCCTGAAGGTTGCTGCCCGTGCCGCTCTCGTTGCCCAGACTCCAGAAGAGCACGGAGGGGAAGTTGCGGTCGCGGAGCACCATGCGCTCAGTACGGTCGAGGTAGGCTGCGCGCCACGATTCGCTGCGCGAAATGGAATTGCCGTTCTCCCAGTCGAAGTGGCACTCCACGTCGGCCTCGTCCATGCAGTAGAGTCCGTAGTAGTCGAACATGCTGTACATCTTGGGCTGGCGCGGATAGTGGCTGCCGCGCACCGTGTTCATGTTGGCCTGCTTCATGAGCTGAACGTCGCGCAGCATAGTGGCTGTGTCGATGGCGCGTCCGTGTACGGGGTGCGTGTCTTGCGTGTTGGCTCCCTTGAAGAAGACGCGCTGGCCGTTGAGCATCACCTTTCCGTCTTCGATGCTGACCGTGCGGAAGCCGTGTTTGGTGGCAAAGGCCATCTCCTCGTTGCCGTCGGCATCGAGCTGTACGATTTCCACGGTGTAGAGGTCAGGCGTTTCGGCGGTCCACGTCTTCAGGTTGTCCAGCGTGCCGAGGAACAGGTTGGTGGTGAGCAGCTCCTGTCCTTCCTCGAAGTGGCAGGGTGCTTCGGACGTGGCCACTTCGGTGCCTTCGGGGTCGAACAGCCTGACGCGTACCTGCTTGTCGACGGCCTGTTGCTGCGGGTTGTGGACTTCGAGCTGTACGACCATATCCCCTGAGGTGTAGGTGTCGTCGAGCTGGGAGAAGATGAGGTGGTCGCGCACGTAGACCTTCGGCGTGGCATAGAGGTAGACATCGCGGTGAATGCCGCTCATGTGCCACATGTCCTGGCCTTCGAGGTAGGAGCCGTCGGTGAAGCGGTACACCTGTACAGCCACGTTGTTCTGGCCCGGGCGCACGACATCGGTGAGGTCAAATTCGCTGTCCGTATTGGAGCCTTCGGTGTAGCCGACATATTGTCCGTTCACCCACACATAGGCCCCGCTGTAGAGTCCGTCAAAGTGGAGCACCACGCGCTTGTCCTCCTCCCAGGCCTGCGGCAGGGTGAAGTCGCGGCGGTAGGAGGCCACCGAGTTATACAGTCCGCTGCGCATGTTGATGGCGGGCGGATTGTCGGCAAAGGCATAGTTCACATTGATGTAGTAGGGCTTACCGTAGCCTTTCATCTCCAGGCAGGAGGGCACGCTGATGGTGTCCCAGGCGGTGACGTCGGCCTCGTCGGCATAGAACTCCTCGGCGGGAGCCTGGTCGGGCGAGTCCACCCAGTTCAGCTTCCACACGCCGTTGAGCGACATCCAGTCGGCTCCTTCGGGGTCGAGCCAGGGCTTTTCGTAGCGGGCTGCGTCGGCGCGCAGGGCCTGGGTAGAGGGATAGGGCATGAATACGGCATGGGCCGGCAGCTTGTTGTCGGCAAACACGGTCTCGTCCTGCCAGTAGCTGCTGCGCGGCTTGGCCTGTTCGGTCGTCTCTTCGAAGGTGAAGTAGGCGGCTTCTTCCTCACCGTCGGCCGTGAGTTTCAGTTCGTCGTTCTCCACTACGTGTACGGCCTTGGCGGCATCGCTGCGCCAGCACAGCTTGAACACGCCGTCGCGTCCGTCAACGGATTGTATCAGGAAGCTTTCGTTGGCACTGCTCGTGCTGGCCGTCCAGTGTACCAGGTAGTAGGGCTTGTCCTTCTTGTCGGGAGCCACATCGATGGCCACGTTGGGATAGCCGGCACTGACGATGATGATTGACCCGTCGCCGAAGGTCGTGGACTGCACCTTCCACTTCTGGCCGGTGGAAGCCTCGTTCACCTCCTCGGTGAAGACAGGCGCATCGTTCATTCCCTTCTCGCCGTTGCTGAACACCTTGCCGGTGAGCACGCTGCGTATGTAGTAGGTCTTGTCGGGGTCGAGACCGCCCGCGAGTTTGCATTCCTCAAACACAAAGCAGGAGGCTTCGTCCTCGCCTTCGGCTGTCATGAAGAGTTCGCCCGTGTCGGTCACGTGCATGGCCTTGCTCTGGTCGCTGCGCCAGAGCAGCCGGTAGGTCTGCTCGCGGTCGGACACGGCCTGAATCACGAAGCTTTCGTTGGCACTGGCTGTGTTGGCATCCCACAGCACGGGGTAGAACTCGCCGCCGGGTCGTTCGGGAGCCACGTCAATGGCAAAGGAGGGGAAGTCGACACTCACTACGATGTAGGTGCCGTCGCCAAAGGCTGTCGGGCGCAGTTGCCACTTCTGTCCCTGGGCCTGTTCGCTCTGTGCTTCGGTCACGACCTGCACATTGCGGGCACCCGGGCCGGCGCACGACACCACGTGGCCTGTTTTCGCACTCCTTATATAATAGGTCTTGCTGGTGCTGAGCTGTGCCCAGGCCGTGGAGAGCGACAGCAGCAGCAGGAGACTAAGATTCATCAAGCGTTTCATGCTATTGTAGGATTGGGTTAGAGGGGTATATGTAGGAACGAGTTGAAAGTTGAAGAGTTTATAGTTGAAGAGTTGAAAGTTGAAGAGTTGAAAGTTGAAGAGCTTATAGTTGAAGAGTTTATAGTTGAAAGCTTATAAGTATGCTCACTGAGCGGGTGATTGCTGCGCTTCATGGTAACCTTATAAACTGTTTCGGCTTTCAACTATAAACTCATTCCTGTCAACTCTTCAGTAAGTTGGCTTATTGCACCGCCACCTTATGGCCGCCCACCACGTAGATGCCGGGCTGCAGGTCGCCGATGCGGTTCTGTCCGGGTTGCAGTTGCAGGCTGCGCACCAGCACGCCGGCCGAGGTATACACGCCGATGCACTGGGCCTTTCCGGCTGTGATGGCCATCACGCCCTTGCCGCCGCTCACCGAGAGGTAGGCTTCGGCTTTGGCCTCGTTCACGCCGACAGTGAGGGGGTCGAAGCCGTACTTGTTGTCGAGCCAGGCGATGCGGTCGTGCAGCCACTTCTCGATGTAGTTGGCAGCCGAGGCGATGTTGCTGTGATACTGGAACCAGCGGTCTTGTTCGCGCTGGTCGGCCCCGCTCTCGGCAAAGAGGGCGGCATAGTCGGCCACGCGCTGCTTCAGGGACTCCTCCTGCCAGTTGCTGGCACGCAGGGCACAGTAACGCTCTTTCAGCTCCTGGGGCCAGGTGTTGCTACAGTAGTGTTCGAGGTTGTAGTAGAGGGTGAGCTGTCCGTGCTCATTGGTCCACAAGAAGTCCTCGAAGTCCTGCTGGGCGTAGGTCAGGGCCGTCTTGCCGTCCCATCGGGCACCCAGCACACCGTCGAGGTCCCACGGAGCCAAGCCCAGCTTCTCGCCCTCGGGACCTTGCTGGTCGTAGGCATACCAGAACATGTTCTTGCCGTGGTTGTCGGTGGCCAGAAGCAGTTCGATGAAGAGGTAGTAGTCCTTCAGCATGTCGTAGTCGAAGTGTTCGGCCACGCCGTTGCGGAACTCGCTCGCCGTGCTGGTGGCCACGAAGTTCACGGCGTTCCACAGCGGGCCCCATTCGACGGCTTCCTCCTCGAAGTCGGGGTACTTGAACTCGTACTCTGCCCAGTATTCTGTGCCCAACGCGTTGCTGTAACCTCTGGGTGCATAGCCCGGGAAGTAGCTACTGTTCATTTCGTGTCCCATGAGCACTTCATAGCTCCACTGCGACGACTTGTAGAGCAGGCCGTGGATTTCCTCCTGGCCCGTGGTAGATTTCTCTGCGGTCACGTACTTCTTGAGCTTGAGCTGCTTGCGGTCCATCTTTTCGGTCATGCAGTAGATGCCGTGGTATTGGCCGTTGAGGAAGACTTCGACAAAGCGGCCCCTTGTGCCCGTGCGGGCCTTCTTCTCGCGGTCCTTGTAGTAGGGCGGGGTCGAGAAGTCATTCCAGATGTCGGTCGACACGCGGTTGCGCATACAGGCGGGGTCGATGGCCATGGCATCGAGAATCCAGTTGTTGTCCTCGCGCAGGCCGAAGAACTTGCGGTCAACCGAGTTGCCGTCCTCGTCGCGCAGCTTGATGGCATACGCCTTCTTGTCCATGCCCTGGGCCGTTGCACCTCGGTAACGGTAGGCGGCGATGAAGGTGGAGTCGTGTCCGGCCAGGTCGGCGTCGGTCACGCGGATAGAGCCTGTAGTGTAGAACGAGCCGTTGCACGATTCGACCGTCACCTCAACCAAGGGCAGGTAGGTGAAACGCAGTGTGGCGCGGTCGCGCTCGCTGCCTTCGGCATCGCTCAGCACCAGCGTGTAGTCATTGTTGCAGTTCGGGTTGGGCAGCACGATTTCGTCGGCCGTAGTGCCAGTGCGTGCTCCCTCCAACGTCACCTTCCAGCCCTCATAGCCCGTCTTGGGCTTCACGGTCAGGGTGGTGGTCCAGTCGCCGCCGCTGCGCAAGGCCGTGGGCAGCTGCATCATGTAGAGGTTAGACCATCTGTCGTAGACCAACTGCTTGTCGTTCAGGCGGAGCGAGTCGATGGCCATCTGGAAAGTGCCGGCCTGCGGCTCTTCAATGCCTGTGCCTTCAAACACGATGCCCTGCTTGGCCAAGTGTTGCAGGTGGCGCGTGTCGGACGAGGCGAAGATGAAGGTAGAGCCTGCGTCAATGTCCCAGTAGCCAATCTTCGTGCCCTCATAGTCGTTCCAATAGTTCTTTTCGTACTGCGTGTTGCCTTCGGCCTGCTGGTCGTCCACCTTGCCGATGGTGTAGCCAGGGTAGAGCCAGTCGCTGTACCAGCCCAAGCTCCACCTGTTGCCTTCGGGCTGGCTGTCCACTACAGTGACATAAAGCCCTGTGGGGCTGTCCTCGGGGCAGTCGGTCGAGACCATCTGGCCCGATTCGGTGTAGACGACCACGCCGCCGTTCTGCATCATGAAGTAGAAGTGTTCGCGCTTGGCAGACTGGGCCGTCTGCTCCAGCACGCCGGAGGGAGCGCACACGTATTGCGAACGGCGCATGTTGATAATGGAGTAGTACACGGGGTCGGCCGCATCGGTGGTGAAGACGACAGGCCGCGCCAGACCCGTGTTTTCCCAGTATTCCCCCACGTTGGTCTTGCCCTGCGTGCCGAACATGCTGGGCGGGCCGTCGGTGCCTCCCGATGAGCTGCCGTCGGCTTCGAAGCTGAACAGTTCGTTCTGGGCTGTCGGATAGCTGTGGATGGCGTAGGTGCCCAGCAGATAGGTGCCGTCGGTGCGCAGGTTGAACCACTGGTCGGGGTTGCTTACGCTTTTGATGGCATAATAGTCGCCCTCGGCCACGATGTTCCAGCGGCAGTCATCGCCGTTGATGCTGCCAGTCAGTTGCAGCCCCTTTACTGCGCCTTCGAAACGGTCGGTGGTGAAGGTGATGTACTGCTTGGTCGAGGCGTTCTGGATGGTGTAGCCGTAGTTGTCGGCCTTCACATACCACCAGGCATCTTCGGGCAGGTCGTCGAGCGGCCCGCAGTAGAGTTCAGGATTGAAGCCATGGTTCGTGCCGGGCACCAGCACGCTGCCGGGGTACTTCGGACAGCTGATCTTGTATTTGGTGTTGGGGTCGAAGTCCGCACCACACAGGCACTGGATGCAGGCGGCCCACAGCCAGCACGACAATAATAAGAACTTTTTCATGTGGGTAAAGGTTCGTTACTGTGCTTGGGATGGAGAGGTTGGGGGAGTGGGTGGAAAGTGGAAGGGGCCGGGCTCTTCAGCCAGGCCGGCAAGCCCGGGCACTTCCACTTTCCACCCACTCCGGCAGTAGTTTATTGTTTGACAAACTTGAAATGCTTGAAGTAAACCTTCTGTTCGCCGCCGCTCACGTTGGTCAGGCGGAGCTTCGAGGCCGACATGCCGCCCAGTTCGTTGCCTGTGTGAATGACGGGGTCTTCGGCACTGTAGTGGAGCAGGCTCACGGTCTTCCACTGTCCGCCCGAGTAGAGTTCGAGCTTGAAGTGCTTGGCCACACCGGGCACGCCGAGGTTGAAGTCCATGCCGGCGAAGGTGATGTCGCGGTCACACTCGATGAGGAGGCTGCCGCCGTTCTGCCAGTTGATGACTTCGAGGGCGGGCGACACGTTGACATCGTTGCCGCGCACCGTTACGGGGAGCAGGGCCAGCTGCGTAACGTCCGAGGTGAGCTTGAAGGGGTTGTACTCGGCCACGTTCAGCAGCGAGGTGCCCTTCTCGGCGTTGTACTTGTCGACAGCCTTTGTGAAGAGCTGGTTGGCCGTGGGCAGCAGCACCTTGGTGGCCACCTTGATGCCCGGTTGCAGGGCATGGCGCACGTTGGAGTTTTCCAGTTCGTACATCTGCTCTTGCAGTGAGCGGGCCTGATTGTAAAGTCCCTCGAACGTAATCACTCCGTCGGCGTAGTCCGTGCGGTGGATGAGGTTCATGAGGCAGACCGCGTTGCCGTATTCAGCCACGTTTTTCGCCTGAAGCAGCCAGGGGCGCAGTTCGCGGATGAGTTCGGGGTTCGATTTGTCGCCCAGCAACACGTCGGCACTCATCTTCAGGGCCCAGCACGTCTGCATCAGTTCTGCCACCGCCTTCACGTCGCCCGCTAAGGCTTTTTCCGTCAACGGCTTCAGCTCGTCGCCCTCTTCGCGGCGGAAGCCGTGTCCGTTCGGGCCGAGGTCCTTGTTGTAGAGCGCGAAGGTGCGGAGCGCGTCCTTGTTGGCGGGCAATACGGCCTGCAGGCCCTTCTCCCAGTCGCGCTTCTCGTCGTAGGCACGCATGTTCCAGCAGTAGTCGGCAATGCCGTAGAGCGATATTTTCGACGCTTCGGCATGTTCCATGGGGTTCGACACGAATCCCGACATATCATCGGCAATGTCCAGCCCGTTGCCATAGGCCGGGCCGAGCAGGATGTGGTCGCGCACGAAGTCGCTCACGGGGAAGTTCCACCAGATGTAGGCCTTGCGGTCGATGCGCTGGTTGATCCACTCCATGCTCTCCTTGTCGATGCAGTGGACTACGGTGTTGCCGGTCCACATGATCTGCACGTCTTTGTTCATCTTCGTGCCCAGCGTGCGCAGGTAACCCTTCTCATCGTTGGCCCAGGCGCGGTTGTACTCCGTGGGACACATGATGAGAGGCGACACGTCCTTGTGGGTGGCAATGAAGTGGTCGTCGACGTAGTTCAGCAGCTCGGCCTGCTTGTCGGCCTTCGTTCCTTCGCCCCAGATGTCGTCGAAGAACACGGCGAAGGAGCGGATGCCCAGGTTGTACATCTTTTCGAGCTTGGCCATGAGCGCATCGCGGTCCTCGGGTGTCCATTTGATGTCGATGCCCGGGTGGATGGCCCAGTAGAAGTTCACGCCCCAGAGTTTGGCGTGCTCGTTGAGTTCCTGGATGCGTTTGGCCTCTGCATCGGGATAAGCTTCGCGCCAGTGGTCGCGGTGGTAGGGGTCGTCCTTCGGTCCGTAGATGTAGACGTTCATCTTGTTGCGGCCATAGAACTCAATCTGGCTCAGGCGTGCCTTGTGGCTCCAGGGAGTGCCATAGAAGCCCTCGACTGTGCCGCGGAAGGCCACGTCGGGCCAGTCACTCACGGTGCACACTTCGAGCTTGCCTTCGGCCATCGAGGCCATCAGCGTCTGCACACCGTAGAAGAGGCCCGCCTCGTCGGCACCCACAATCACCGCCCCTTGCGGGGTGATTTGCAGCCAGTAGCCCTGTGATTTGGCCGGCACGTGCTTGCCGTATTTCTTGACGCACTTGTCGCCCTTTACGCCCAGTGTCAGCGTGAAGGCAGCCTTGTCGGCCCGCTTCACGCCGCAGGCTTCCAGTGCCTTGACGGCGAAGCTGCCCGAGCGTGCGGCATCGACCTTCACGGTCCATGCCTGGGGAGCATCGATGAGTTGTACGGAAGGGCGTTCCACCTGTTGCGGAACGGGATTGACCAGATGGATCTGGGCAGCCGCCTGGCCGCCGCTCAGGGCCGCCAGCAACAGGCTCGCCCCAATAAATTGCTTCTTCATAGATAGATTGTGGTTTATTTGCATCAGAAAGGGTGCGCCCGGCCCGAGGACCTCAGCCGGCTTGGCTGTCGTTCGGCGCAAAGAATCAGGCAAGTATGGTCCTACAGCCCTGCTTGCACTATATTTGGGGCAAATGTATACAAAATCCGCGAGCTTTTACAAAGGGCGGATAAAAATTTCGGTATAACGGCCGCTTTCGCTTGGCTTACAGGCGTTCGGCGCGTGTGTGCGGGGCAAGGAGCACATCCAAGCATGTCCGGGAAAGACCACCAGCGTTCAAGGTACGCCCCGGAGGGGCAAGGACCACATCCAAGCATGTCCGGGAAGTACCACCAGCGTTCAAGGTACGCCCCGGAGGGGCAAGGAGCACTTAGCCCAGGGCAACGCCCTGGGTAGGTTGACCGCCGCAAATGCGCCCTGCAAGGGCAAAAGCGTTGGAACACAGGGGGTATACATAACGCTTTTGCCCCTTTGGGGCGACCTTCATCACCTCATTTCACCCAGGACGCTGCCCTGGGCTATGCGCTCATTGCCCCCATTCCTTGTTAAGTGCCGACTAAGAAAAACTAAGTGCCGAGTTGTTTTTCCTAAGTGCCGAATAGGAAAATCTAAGTGCCGAGTTGTTTTTCCGAAGTGCCGGGACAAATGAGGAGTGACAACTGGAAAATTACACAACCCCGGCAATCCCTGTCTATAAAGCTTCGCACAGCCCGAAAACAGGCCGCTTTTGGGCGTTCTTCCTGTCGCTTCGCCCTGCCGTTCCCACTGTCCCGAGTGTTTGGCCCGCTCTAAAAAACTGTCGCGACACGTAGCGGGCTGTCTGATTTTTGCTAACTTCGCCCCGCGTTTGGCACACTGGGCACGGGCGGAACGGCACGAAGCCCGGAACGCCCAAACAGTACACCTTAATTATATAGGCAACACATGAAAACACTCTTTCTGTCGGACATACACGGCTCGCTGCCCGCACTCGATGCAGTGCTCAGCTACTACGACGCACACCATTACGAACTACTGGTGCTGCTGGGCGACCTGCTCAACTACGGGCCGCGCAACGGCCTGTGTCACGGGCTTGACCCCTTGGCTGTGGCCGAAAGGCTCAACGCACGCGCCGAACACATCGTGGCCGTGCGAGGCAACTGTGATTCGGAGGTCGACCAGATGCTGCTCAACTTTCCCATCCAGTCGCCCTACGTGCTGCTGGCCGACGGAGGTCTGCGCTTCTTTCTGACGCACGGCCATGTGTACGGTGAAGGCAAACTTCCCCCCGGGCCTGCCTGCGACGTGCTGGTGCAGGGCCACACCCACCTCATGAAGTTGCAGGCTCCCGAGCCGGGCGTGCAGGGGCCGGTACTGCTCAACACGGGTTCGCCCACCTTCCCGAAGGGCGGCAACCCGCCCACCTTTGCCACCTATGCCGGTGGCGTGCTCGCCTTGCGCACCCTCGACGGCACGGCCGTCCAGAGCCTCAGGCTCGTTGACGGAGCGGCCCTTCGCTAACCTCAATCTGTCAGAAAACAAAGAACTACATGGAAAATATAACAGTGGAACAAAAGACTTACGCTTACGACGAGGCGTTCAAAGCCTCGCTCGAATATTTCGGTGGCGACGAACTGGCCGCCCGCGTGTGGGTGAACAAGTATGCCATGAAGGACTCGTTCGGCCACATCTTCGAGTGTTCGCCTGCCGACATGCACCGCCGCATTGCCGGCGAACTGGCACGCGTGGAACGCAAATATCCTAACCCCGTGCCCGAAGAGCGCATCTTCGAAATGCTCGACCACTTCCGCTACATCGTGCCCGCAGGCTCACCCATGACGGGTATCGGCAACGACAACCAGATTGCATCGCTGTCCAACTGCTTCGTGATAGGCATTGACGGCGACAGCGACTCCTACGGTGCCATCATGAAGCTCGACGAGGAACAGGTGCAGCTGATGAAGCGGCGCGGAGGCGTGGGCCACGACCTCTCGGGCATCCGTCCCAAGGGTTCGCCCGTGAAGAACTCGGCCCTGACCTCGACGGGCATAGTCCCCTTCATGGAACGCTACAGCAACTCGACCCGCGAGGTGGCCCAGGACGGCCGCCGCGGTGCGCTCATGCTCTCTATCAGCATACGCCACCCCGAGGCCGAGGACTTCATCGATGCCAAAATGCAGGAGGGTAAAATCACGGGAGCCAACGTGAGCGTGAAAATCGATGACGAGTTCATGCGTGCCGCAACCGAAGGACGGCCCTACATGCAGCAGTTCCCCGTAGAAGGCGGGCAGCCCATGGTGCAGAAGGAGCTCGACGCCAAGGCCCTCTGGAAGAAAATCGTACACAACGCCTGGAAGAGCGCCGAGCCCGGCGTGCTCTTCTGGGACACCATACGCCGCGAGAGCATCCCCGACTGCTATGCCGACCTGGGCTTCACCACCGTGTCGACCAATCCCTGCGGCGAAATTCCTCTCTGCCCCTACGACAGCTGCCGCCTGCTGGCCGTCAACCTCTATTCCTACGTGCGCAACCCCTTCACGCCCGAGGCCCGCTTCGACTTCGAACAGTTTAAGGAACACGTGGCACTGGCACAACGCTTCATGGACGATATCATCGACCTGGAGCAGGAGAAGATTGACCGCATCATCGAGAAAATCAAGTCCGACCCGCAGGACGAGGAAGTGAAATACACCGAGCTGCGCCTGTGGGAAAAGATCAAGCACAAGACCGCCCAAGGCCGCCGCACCGGCGTGGGCATAACAGCCGAAGGCGACATGATAGCCGCCCTCGGACTGCGCTACGGTACGCAGGAGGCCACTGACATGGCCGTTGAGGTGCAGCGCACGCTGGCCTTGGCCGCCTACGGTTCGAGCGTCGTGATGGCCAAGGAGCGCGGAGCCTTCGAGGTGTTCGATGCCCGGCGCGAGGCCAACAACCCCTTCATCCTGCGTCTGCGTGAGGCCGACCCCGCCCTTTATGACGACATGGTGAAGTACGGACGGCGCAACATAGCCTGCCTGACCATCGCCCCCACGGGCACTACCAGCCTGATGACGCAGACCACCAGCGGCATAGAGCCCGTGTTCATGCCCGTCTACAAGCGTCGCCGCAAGGTGAACCCCAACGACCCCGAAGTGCGCGTGGACTATGTGGACGAAACGGGAGATGCCTTCGAGGAGTACATCGTTTACCACCACAAGTTCCTGATCTGGATGCAGGCCCAAGGGCTCGACACCACGCGCAACTATTCGCAGGAGGAGATTGACCAGCTCGTGGCCCGTTCGCCCTACCACAAGGCCACGGCCAACGACGTGGATTGGCTGATGAAGGTGAAGATGCAGGGCAGCATCCAGAAGTGGGTCGACCACAGTATCAGTGTGACGGTGAACCTGCCCAACTCGGTCGACGAGGAACTGGTAGACCGCCTCTATGTCGAGGCTTGGCGCAGCGGCTGCAAGGGCTGTACCATCTACCGCGACGGTTCGCGCTCGGGTGTGCTGGTCAGCACGCAGAAGACCGACAAGAAGCAGAAGCGCGAAGAGGAGGCCGCGGCCGATGCGTTGCCCCAGTGCCAGCCGCCCGTAGTCACCGAGCGCCGTCCCGAAGTGCTGGAGTGCGACGTGGTCCGCTTCCAGAACAACAAGGAGAAGTGGGTGGCCTTTGTGGGACTGCTCGACGGACAGCCCTACGAAATCTTCACCGGTCTTCAGGACGATGAAGAGGGCATCGTGCTGCCCAAGACGGTCACCAAGGGACGCATCGTGAAGACCCTCTGCCCCGACGGGACGAAGCGCTACGACTTCCAGTTCGAAAACAAGCGCGGCTACAAGATGACGGTCGAGGGACTCTCCGAAAAGTTCAACAAGGAATACTGGAACTACGCCAAGCTCATCTCGGGCGTGCTGCGCTACCGTATGCCCATTGCCAACGTCATCAAGCTCGTGAACTCGCTGCAACTCGAAAGCGAGAACATCAACACGTGGAAGGTGGGCGTGAGCCGCGCACTGAAGAAGTATGTGACCGACGGCACCGAGGCCACCGGACAGAAGTGTCCCAACTGCGGACACGAGACCCTCGTCTATCAGGAGGGCTGTCTGATTTGCAAGCACTGCGGTGCCAGCCGCTGCGGCTAAGGCCGTGAAATGTAATCAATGATTTAAGTTTCGTTGGTTCTTCCAGTTTGGGGAGCAAGCGTTCAAGGCACGCCCCGAAGATTAACAAGCTTCGGGGCGTGCCTTACCCCCTTGTTAACCAGCCACATAGAGAAACAAGTCCCACACAATCCCTATTTGACCCCATGCACATCAGGCTCAATGCACTTCGCTTTCGCGCCTGCCACGGCGTATTGCCCCAGGAACGCACCGTAGGCGGCGACTTCAGGGTAGACCTCTCCTTGCTGATAAACGACCGCCAGGCTCACGGCGCACTCTGTCACGACCGGCTGGAAGCCACGGTGAACTATGCCGACGTATACGAAAAAGTGAGGCAGGAGATGAACTGTCCTTCGGCCCTGATAGAACACGTGGCCGGCCGCATAGCCCGTTCGTTGCTTCGGACATTCCCCGCCTTACGGCAGGTAGAAGTCAGGGTAGCCAAGATCAACCCGCCCATACCGGGCTTTGTGGGAGAGAGTGCCGCCGTGGAGTATTCCTTGCGGCGCAGCTTGGTCGTGTGGGACTTCGACGGCACGCTGGCCGACACCTCGGCCGGCATTGTCCGTACCATGCAGGCCACCTTCGAGCGCCATGGCTGGGCTGTGCCCTGTGAGGCCGACATACGCCAGACCATTGGTCTGCCCCTCTATGCCAGCATGTCGCAGTTAGGGCTGGCCGAAGGCGAAGAGGTCCGGCAGGCCGTTGAGACCTACCAGCAACTGTTCGAAGAGCTGGGCGTGTTGCACGTCGGACTGTTCCCGGGCATGGCCGAAGCGTTGCAGCAGCAGCATGAGGCGGGCCGCCAGCTCGCCATTGCCACCAGCCGTGGCCATCGCTCGGTGGAAGCCTTGTGTGAGCAGTTGGGCATCCGGCACTACTTCGACTACATCGTGGCCTGCGAAGACGTGCAGGCCCACAAACCCGACCCGGCCCCCGTGTTCCGGTTGCAGCACATGGCGGGCGTGGAAGCAGCCGACGTGACGGTGATAGGCGACACCACCTTTGACATACATATGGGCAGGAACGCCCGCGTGGGCCAGTGTGTCGGCGTGGCCTGGGGCAATCACACGGCAGGGCAGCTACGCGAGGCCGGAGCTGACTTTGTGGCTTGTTCGCCCGAGGAACTGTAGAGAGAGGAGACCGATTTCGTGACATTTTGACACGAATTTTTAATCTTTGTTGTCGTTGAGGCTTTGGCAACGAGCTTGTAATTGAGTGGGCAAACCGAAGGCCAAGAAGCCCGCCGGTCCACCCTGGGAGAGCAGGCCAAGGCCAGCTTGTAGATCAGGGGGCACCAGGCTTCCTGCTCAACAGAAAGTATAAACCAAGAAAAAACAACGACAACTATGAACTTCGATGCTTTTACCATTAAAGCCCAGCAGGCAGTGCAGGCCGCCGTTGACCGTGCCACACAGAACGGACAGCAGGCCATTACCCCAGTCCACATGCTGGCGGGTGTGCTGTCGGTGGGCGACAACGTCACCCAGTTCTTGTTTGGCAAGCTGGGCGTGAACGAGCGCGCGCTGCATGCGGCGGTAGATGCCGAACTCCAACGGATGCCCCGGGTGAGCGGCGCACAACCTTATCTTGACACCGAAACCAACCAGGTATTGCAGAAGGCGCAGCAACTGGCCCACGAGGATGGCGACACCTATGTGGGACTCGAACCCCTGCTCACAGCTCTGCTGTTGGTGAAGGGAACGGCCTCGCAGATGCTGAAGGATGCCGGCGTGACGGCAGAGGCCCTGAAGCAGGCCATCGCCGAACTGCGCGGCGGCAAGAAGGCTACTTCGCAGTCGAGCGAAGACACGTATCAGGCCCTGCAGAAGTATGCACGCAATCTGGTGGAAGAGGCCCGCGAGGGCAAGCTTGACCCCGTAATCGGGCGCGATGAGGAGATACGCCGCGTGTTGCAAATCCTCTCGCGGCGCACCAAGAATAACCCTATATTGATTGGCGAACCCGGTACGGGCAAGACGGCCATAGTCGAAGGGCTGGTACAGCGCATTGTGCGCGGCGACGTGCCCGAAAACCTGAAGAACAAGCAGCTCTACTCGCTCGATATGGGAGCTTTGGTGGCCGGAGCCAAGTATAAAGGAGAATTTGAGGAACGCCTGAAGAGCGTGGTGAACGAGGTGACGCAGGCACAGGGCGAGATTATCTTGTTTATCGACGAGATACATACGCTCGTGGGAGCCGGAAAGAGCGAAGGCGCGATGGATGCAGCCAACATCCTGAAACCCGCTTTGGCACGTGGCGAACTGCGCAGCATCGGTGCCACGACGCTCGACGAATACCAAAAGTATTTCGAGAAGGACAAGGCTCTGGAACGCCGCTTCCAGACCGTGACGGTCGATGAGCCTTCGCCCGAAGACGCCATCTCTATCCTGCGCGGACTGAAGGAGCGCTACGAGAACCACCACCGCGTGCGCATCCAGGACGATGCCCTCATTGCAGCCGTGCAGCTGTCCCACCGCTACATCTCCGAACGTTTCTTGCCCGACAAGGCCATTGACCTGATGGATGAGGCCGCCGCCAAGTTACGTATGGAGCGTGACTCGCAGCCCGAAGAACTCGATGAGATTTCGCGCCGTCTGCGCCAGCTCGAAATTGAGCGCGAGGCTATCAAACGCGAAAACGATGTGCCCAAGCTCGAAGCCTTGCAGCGCGAAATTGCCGAACTCGACGAGAAGGAGAAGAACCTGCGCGCCAAGTGGCAGGGCGAGAAGGACGTGCTCTCCGGCATCCAGCAGGACAAGCAGCAGATGGAGCAGCTGAAATTCGAAGCCGAAAGGGCAGAACGCGAAGGCGACTATGCCAAGGTGGCCGAGATACGCTACGGCAAGTTGCAGCAGCTGCAGGCCGACATCGAAGCGCGCCAGCAGCAGCTGAAGGAACGTCAGGGTGCCGAGGCCATGGTGAAGGAAGAGGTCACACCCGATGATATTGCCGAAGTGGTGGCACGCTGGACGGGCATCCCCGTGACGCGCATGATGCAGAGCGAACGCGAAAAGCTCCTGCACTTGGAGGACGAGCTGCACCGCCGCGTGGTGGGACAGGATGAGGCCATACAGGCTGTGGCCGATGCCGTGCGCCGTTCGCGTGCCGGCCTTCAGGACCCCAAGCGGCCCATTGGCTCATTCATCTTCCTGGGCACGACGGGTGTGGGCAAAACCGAGCTGGCCAAGGCGTTGGCCGACTACCTGTTCAACGACGAGAACATGATGACGCGCATTGACATGAGCGAGTATCAGGAAAAGTTCAGCGTGAGCCGCTTGGTAGGTGCCCCTCCGGGATATGTAGGCTATGACGAGGGCGGACAGCTCACCGAAGCGGTGCGCCGCAAGCCCTACAGCGTGGTGCTGTTCGACGAAATCGAGAAGGCACATCCCGACGTGTTCAACATCCTGCTCCAGGTGCTCGACGACGGACGGCTGACCGACAACAAGGGCCGCACGGTGAACTTCAAGAACACCCTCATCATCATGACCTCCAACATGGGTTCGCAGCTCATCCAGCAGCGGTTCGAACACTTGGCGGACAAGAGCGAAATCGAGCGCGAGCGCATCGTCGACGAAACGAAGACTTCGGTGCTTGACATGCTGAAACAGACCATTCGTCCTGAGTTCCTCAACCGTATTGACGACATCATCATGTTTGAGCCGCTCAGCCAGTCACAGATAGCCGAAATCGTGCGCTTGCAGGTGGCCGGAATCAGCCGACTGCTTGCTGATCAGGGCGTGGAGCTTCAGGTGGAAGACAGCGCAGTCCGCTTGGTGGCTCAGGCAGGCTTTGATCCTGAGTTCGGAGCCCGTCCTGTGAAGCGCGCCCTCCAGCGTCTGCTGCTCAACAACCTGAGCAAAGCCCTGCTGGCCGGAGCCGTGAACAAGGACAAGCCCATTCGGGTACAGGCCGAAGGCGAAGCCCTGCAGTTCGCCAACCTGTAACCCCAGAGCGACAGCCGGTAATCCTGCTACAGGAACCTATAGTTCTCTATAGCCCGCCATAGTAGCTGTCAGCCCGCTCCCTCTGAAACAACAAAGAAGGCCATAAGCCTTTGAAGTCCTACCGAAAGGAAGCTTCAAGGTCTTATGGCCTTTGTTGTTTCAGGGGGAGGGGGGATTAAGCTCGGATGATGGTCGCCTCACGGTCAGGGCCGACCGACACAATGCGGATAGGCGTGCCGGTAGCCTGCTCGATGTAGGCAATGTAGTCGGCAAAAGCCTTCGGGAAATCCTTTTCCTCGCGCACAGCGGTGAGCGGCGTGTGCCAGCCCGGCACATCCTCGTAGACAGGTTCCCAGCCGGCTGTGTCGTAGGGCATATCGGTGGTTGTCACACCGTCCTTGGTGTAGGCGGTGCACACCTTGATAGTGTCGAACCCGTCGAGCACGTCGCCCTTCATCATGACCAAGTCGGTCACGCCGTTAATCATGATGGCGTATTTCAGGGCCACGAGGTCGAGCCAGCCGCAGCGGCGGTTACGTCCGGTCACTGCCCCATATTCATTGCCGATGTGTCGCAACGTGTCGCCGGTTTCGTCAAACAGCTCTACGGGGAACGGTCCGCCACCTACGCGGGTGCTGTATGCCTTGAAGATGCCGAAAATGTGGCCGATAGTGTTCGGCGCGATCCCCAGACCGGTGCAGACGCCTCCGCTGGTCGTTGACGACGATGACACGTAGGGATATGTGCCGTGGTCGATGTCGAGCAGCGAGCCTTGAGCTCCTTCAGCCAGCACGTTCTTGCCTTCAGCCAGCGCGCGGTTGATTTCGAATTCCGTGTCGGTGAGGTGGAACTTGCGCATGTATTCGATACCCTTCAGCCAATTCTCTTCTTCCTCAGTCAGGTCGTAGTCAGTGAAGTGCAGGTCACGCAGGATTTGTTCGTGGCGGGCCTTGAGCGCACGGTATTTCTCTTCGAAATTGTTGAGAATGTCACCGACGCGTAGTCCCACGCGTTGTGCCTTGTCGCTGTAGGTCGGGCCGATACCCTTGCCCGTAGTGCCCACTTTGTTCTTTCCTTTGGCAGCCTCGTAGGCGCGGTCAAGCACGCGGTGGGTCGGCAGGATGAGATGGGCGCGGCGGCTGATGTGCAGGCGTTCGGTCAGTTCGTAGCCCGCAGCTTCCAGTTCGTGTGCTTCGGCCATGAACAAGTCCGGGGCAATCACACAGCCATTGCCGATGATGTTGATTTTTCCTTCGTCGAAAATACCCGATGGAATGGAGCGCAGCACAAACTTCTTGCCGTCAAAGATGATGGTATGTCCAGCGTTAGGTCCGCCGGCAAAGCGGGCCACCACGTCGTAGCGCGGCGTAAAGTAGTCAACTACCTTACCCTTGCCTTCGTCACCAAATACAATGCCCAGCAGGGCATCAACTTTACCTTTTGTCATTATTTATAAAGTACTGATTTTACGAATGGGGGAGGATGCATCGGCAGAGCAGTTGCCAGTCCGTCCTGTTCTCCAAGTCCGTCCTGAGGCCAGGTCTCTCCCGGCTGTTGTCTCTGCTTTTCATCCTTTCGGCTCTTGCCGCGTGGCAAAGATAGTGCAAGGCGAGAGCAGAGCAAAAGAAAAACGCGTTTTTCTTTTTGCTTTGCCGAGCCGCCTATCTTTTTTCCTTTTTTCTTCTCTCTTTAAACAGTTCTCGTGTGTTCCAGCCGCATCTGGAGGCCTAAAACGCAGAGAACCTTCCGCCTGTGCCATTTTTCTGACACCAGCGGAAGGCTCTGTATCTATATATGGATGAATACGTTACGGCAAAATAATTACCCTCTTCCTAAATCTTTAAGTCTAAGGGGATTACACCGGGCCTTAGGTTCGTTTGTCGTTGGTGTCATCACACATCAATCATTTTTCAGATAGTAAGTCACGACACATCAGGCAAGGTCAATAAATACTCAGGTGCGAAGTCCGCGCCGTTTTCCCATTCCACAGTATTGTATTTCACCGAGAATCTCTTGAAGAAATTTAAATCTTTAAGGGGCTCGAATACAATCCCCTTCAGCGATGACTTTAAGTCAACCACTTTGTTTACGTTGTTATTAAACCACAATCTGATGCGGTAACCATCAACGTACTCTGCTTTAAGAACCTCAATAAACATAGCTCAAATCACTTTAGTGGTTCAATTTTATCTAATGGCATTCCATTTTGGGCTTTTTCGGCTCAAGCCGAAATCCCGGTGCATTTATAAAAATAGAGAGGATAAAGTGTTAAA
>CALZRA010000030.1 GCA_945828345.1 uncultured Bacteroidales bacterium | reverse complement strand
ACGGTGTTGGCCACGGTGTGCATGCCCATGCCTCCTATGCCCACATACACGCGGCTCACGCTCTTCTGCAGCTTCTGCTCCAGTTTTTCCTTCATGTTCAGGATGCACTGCGTCATCTTGTTCACATTGTTGATGCGCCCCTTGCGGATGAAGGTGGTTGAGGGTTCTTGGGCAAAGGCAAGAATTTGGGTGGCCCCGTCTGGCTGCTTGCGCCCGGCTATGCCAGTAACCTTCGACGAGCCAAGCTCGATAGCTACTATGAATTTGTCTTCTGTTGCCATTATGTTATATTGATTGTTGTCAGGATTGTTTCTTGAATAGGTGTGTCCGCCGCATCCTCACGCGCCGTGCCGTGCGGCCGGGGAGGCGCAGGGTTATGAATAGCCTTTAACCCCACACGGCCATGCCGGACCTTGCAGCCCTGCATGGCATAACAGGCATGGACGGCAGAGCGCAGCTCCACACGCCAGCCTTGACGGCGGCCTAACGGGCGGGACTCAACTCTTTCCCTTCTTGCCCACAATCTGCGTCACGTGTTCCACCGAAATCTCGGTGTACTTGTTCCAGCCCACTTGGGGCAGCACCTTTTCGTAGAAGGTGTACAGGTTGCGGAACTTCTGGGAGATGCTGTCGGTCGTGCCGAACTCGATGGTGTGGCCGCCCACACGCGGCACCAAGCGCAGGTGGTGGTTGGGCTGTACGTGAATCTGTTCGATCTGCGCGTTCCAGAAGGGGTCGCTGTGCAGGAAGCGGCCCAGCTTGAGCAGCTGGCTGCGGGCATACTTGCGGTCAATATGCCCCGTGGCCACAATCAGGTCGGCCACGTAGCCCTGCGGCCTCATCAGGTTGCCCTTCTGGTCCATGTAGTAGTCGTCGCCGTCATCGGCCAACACGCGCAACAGGGGCAACCGCTGCTCTATGAGCACGTTCACCACGCCGTTGGGCGACTTGTAGCACGACACGGAATCTATGTAGCTGTTGCGGCGCAACGCCTGCTCGATAGCCAGAGCGTCCACCTGGTCCAGTGTGCGGCCCACGGGGTACAGCCCCGAAGCACGCAGCAGGCGGTCGGCCTCTTCGGTGGTGATGAAACCGGCGTGCAGGCTGTCGGCTATGGTGTAGTTCACACTGCTGCATACGGTGTTGTCGCCATGCCGCGAGAAGTCGGCAAAGGCAAACACCAGATACACCGCGAGTGCCACTAACAGCAATATTTTCACAAGAGTCTTCATGCTCGCTCTTTCGTTTTGGGGTCATCTCACTGGGGCTGGGCCACGGCCTCATCGCCCTCTATCACGGCTTTCAGCTCGGGCATCAGGTCTACCACATCGCCGGCACCCAGCACAATCAGCACGTCGGTGTCGCCGTGCTTCAGGGCCTCCACGAGCTGCGACTTAGCCACCAAGTGCTTGGGCATGTCGGGGCGCAGGTTGTCATAGATGAGCTGGCTGCTCACACCCTCGATAGGCAGTTCACGGGCCGGATAGATGTCGGTGAGGAAGACCTCGTCGAGCAACGAGAGGCTGTCGGCGAACTCCTTATAGAAATCGCGCGTGCGCGTGTAGAGATGTGGCTGGAACACGGCCGAAATCTTGCGGCCGTCGAACACCTCGCGCACCGACAGGATGCTTTGGCGTATTTCGGCGGGGTGGTGGGCATAGTCCGACAGCAGCACATGGCGGTCGTCCTTCAGGACGAAGTCGAAGCGGCGGTCTACGCCGGCAAAGGTGGCCATGGCGCGGCGCAGTTCGGCCTCGCCCGCACCGGCCAGCTGGGCCAGGGCCAAGGCGGCAATGCCGTTGTCGATGTTGATGCTCACAGGCACCCCCAGCTCCACGTCGGCGATGTTGCCCAAGGGCGAAACGAAGTCGAACAGGATGCGGCCTCCGCCAATGCGGATATTCTCGGCGTGGAAGTCGCCTTCGGTGCGCGAGTAGTCATAACGCCTCACACCGGGCTGCAGGCGTTCCTGCATCTTCAGTCCGCGGTGTACGACCAGCGCACCGCCGGGCTGGATCAGCGAGGTATAGTGCGCGAAGCTTTCCAAGTAGGCTTCTTCGGTGCCGTATATGTCCAAGTGGTCGGCATCGGTGGCCGTAACGACCGTGGCAAAGGGGCGCAGCTGATGGAAGGAGCGGTCGAACTCGTCGGCTTCTATCACCACATACTCGCTTTCTTTGTCCAGCAGGTAGTTGGTCCCGTAGTTTTTGGTGATGCCGCCCAAAAAGGCGTTGCAGCCCACCGCGCTTTCGTGGAGCAGGTGGGCACACATGGAGGTGGTGGTCGTCTTGCCGTGCGTACCGGCCACACACAGTCCCTTCATGCTGCGGGTCAGTGTGCCGAGCACCTGCGCGCGCTTCTGTATGTCGAACCCGCCTTGGCGGAAGTAGGTCAGCTCGCGGTGGCTCTCGGGAATGGCGGGGGTGTAGACCACCAGTGTCTCCTGTGGGTCACGACAGGCTTCGGGAATGAGGTCGGGATTGTCCTCATAGTGTATGTCGGCTCCCTCGGCCCTCAGCTCTTCGGTCAGCGCACAGGGGGTGCGGTCGTAGCCGGCCACTACCAGGCCCTGCGACAGGAAATAGCGTTCGAGTGCGCTCATGCCAATGCCTCCGGCACCCACAAAGTATACTGCTTTCATGTTTTCATTCATTGGTTGTAAGGGGAAAGTTGAAGTTGTCCCCATGAGTTCTGAAGTTTTCCAGCCCCCGATTACCTTCCCGCTTCGGCCAGCGCAATCACGCGGTCAGCGATGTCGGCAGCCGCATGGGGCTTGGCCAGCTGCTTCACGTTGTGTGCCAGGGTTTCGAGCTTGTCGTGGTCGGTCACGGTGTTCACGGCCAAGGGCAGCAGTGTGCGGCGCGCATCGGCATCCGACACGTACAGGGCGGCTTCCTTCTGTACCAAGGCCAGGGCGTTTTTAGTCTGGTGGTCTTCGGCCACATTGGGTGAGGGCACCAGGATGACAGGCTTGCCCAGCAGGCAGAACTCGGAGATGCTGCCTGCTCCGGCACGCGAAATGACGAGGTCGGCGGCGGCATAGGCTTGCCTCATGTCGGCGATGAAGTCAGTCACCACGAGGTTGGCGGGCTTGCCCCGCCGCTCCAGTTCGGCGGCTATCTCCTCGCTGTAATACTTGCCCGTCTGCCACACGAACTGCACGCTGCGCTGCTGGCGCAACAGGGGCAGGTTGCCCAGCATACTCTCGTTGAGGGTGCGGGCACCGAGCGAACCGCCCACGACAAGCACCGTGCGCTTGCCCGGAACCAAGCCCAAGGCCCTTATGGCATCGTCCTTCGAGAGGGTTTCGTCGAGCAGGTTCTGCCGCACAGGGTTGCCCGTGAACACGAGTTTGTCGGCGGGGAAGAAACGTTCCATGCCGTCATAGGCCACGCAGATACAGCTGGCATGGCGCGCCAACAGCTTGTTGGTCACGCCGGCATACGAGTTCTGTTCCTGAATCAGGGTGGGAATGCCCATCGACTCGCACACGTTCAGCGTCGGTCCGCTGGCATAACCGCCCACGCCCACAGCCACCTGGGGCTGGAATTCCTCCACAATGCGGCGGGCCATGGCGCGGCTCTTCATGATCTTGAACAGCACGGGAATGTTGCGCCACAAGCGCTTGCGGTCGAAGCCCGCAATGGGCAGGCCCTTGATTTCATACCCCGCAGCAGGCACACGCTGCATTTCCATGCGGCCTTCTGCGCCCACAAAGAGTATCTGCGCATCCGGTCGCTTGGCCCGAATTTCGTTGGCTATCGAAACGGCAGGAAAGATGTGTCCGCCGGTTCCGCCACCACTGATTATCACCTTCAACTTTTCGGTCATAGACTCGCTTCTATATACTTTCGCGCAAAAGTAGCAATATTTCTCGGTTGCGCCTTGGCCTGACGGGGGATTTCTGAGAAAATATTTCAACGTGCCCGACACAGTGCCGCCGCCCGGCGGGCATATCGTCCCGATATGCAATGGACTGCCAGGCCTGTCCGTGCTGCACAAATGCGGCTGCCGCTGCACCGTATTGCAAACAAATGTGTAATTTTGCGCCGCTGCGGCCTCATGCCGTAGCCGCCGCGGCTGTCCGTGCCGCCGCGCTTCTCCCCCTTTCGTCTTCCCTACCCTATTTCTGCCAACTTCCCCATGCACGACACGCAAAACTTGAAACAGCGAACGGCCAAGGGCTTCTTCTGGGCTGCCCTGAGCAACGGTACGCAACAGGTGGTCATGATGCTCATCGGCATTGTGCTGGCCCGCCGGCTCGCGGTGTCGGACTACGGCATGGTGGCCATGCTCACAGCCTTTTCGGTGATTGCCGGCAACCTGCAGGAGAGCGGATTCACCAGCGCGCTCTGCGTGAAACGCGAAGCCACGCACGCCGACTTCAACGCCGTGTTCTGGTTCAACCTGTTGGTGAGCCTCGCGCTCTACGCGGTGCTGTTTGCCTGTGCCCCGCTCATTGCCGACTTCAACGCCACGCCGCAACTCACCCTGTTGGGGCGGGTCAGCTTTCTGGGCTTTGTGCTCAGCAGTCTGGGCACGGCACAGGTGGCTTGGCTGTTCAGGGCCCTGATGGTCAGGCAAAAGACCACCTCGCAGGTGCTGGCCTCCTTGGTCAGCGGAGCGGTGGGCCTCACGGCAGCAGGCTGCGGCGCGGGCTGCTGGAGCCTGGTGTGGATGGACCTGGCCTACAAGGGCTGCCACACCGCGTTGGTGTGGTATCACTCGCCTTGGCGGCCTTCGCTCCACATCGACCTGCGTCCGGCCTTTGCCATGTTCGGCTTCGGCAGCCGGCTCTTGGTGTCGAACCTGCTCACCACGCTCAATGCGCAACTGCTCCAGACCCTGCTGGGCCACTTCTACCCGGCCTCACAGGTAGGCCAGTATTCGCAGGCCAACAAGTGGAACACGATGGGCTACTCGCTCCTCACCAGCATGGTGGGCAATGTGGCCCAGCCGGTGCTGGCGGGCGTGAACGACGAGCGCGAACGGCAGCTGCGCATATTCCGCAAGATGCTGCGCTTCACGGCCATGCTGGCCTTCCCCGCCCTGGGGGGCTTCGCGCTCATCGCCCCTGAGTTCATCCCGTTAGTCATCGGCGACAAATGGAGCACCTGTGTGCCCTACTTGCAGACGCTTTGTGTCGCAGGGGCCTTCATCCCTGTGTGTCAGGTCTACTCCAACCTGCTCATCAGCAAGGGGGCTTCGGGGCTTTACCTCTGCTCCACAGCCGTCTTCCTGCTCTGCCAGTTGGCGGGTGTGCTGTGGCTGTCGTCGCAGGGCATCGGCCCGCTGCTCTATTGGGTCACCTCGCTCCAGGTGCTGTGGCTCTTTGTGTGGCACGGCTTTGCGCGCCGCTTCACGCAGTTGCCCTTGCGTGCCCTGCTCTCCGACCTGTGTCCGTTCTTCCTCACCGCCTTGCTGGCCTTGGCTGCCGGCTACGGGCTGTCGCAGTATACCGGCAACGCCCTGCTCCGCCTGTTCGTCAAGGTGGCTGCCGCCGTGGCGGTCTATGCGGGCGGGATGTACTGGCTGCGCATCGACATCTGGCAGGAGGGCGTACAGTTCGTGATGCGCAAGTTCAAGCGGGGCGGAGACGCGGGAGTCTGACCGCAACGCTGGCTTTCACGCACCGTGCGCTGCCACGCGCAATGGCCGCCGCCTTCGAAACACTCGTTTCAAGGCGGCGGCCATTGTTTCCACTGGGGAGCGCGGCCATCTTGTCCGCGTGAAAAGACTGGGCGCGTACGCAAAGGCCCGCAGTATCAACTGACCTGTCTCAGCAGTTTTCGACAAAGTGTTGCAGCTCCTCGATGCTGCGCACCACGGCATAGTAGTCGGCCGGCTCACCGTCGATGAGCTTGCGGGCAAAGAGTGAGTCGAGTCCGGCCAGCAGCTCGTCCCAACAGCCGTCGACATTGAAGAACACCACAGGCTGGCGGCGAATGCCGATGCCCGTGTTGGCCAGTACGGTGAACACCTCGTCGAGTGTGCCCAGTCCGCCGGGCAGGGCCACCAGCACATCGCTTTCGCGGTTCATCATGTCCTTGCGGTCGCTCAGGTCTACGCAGCGAAAGGTCACGTCGACGGCATCGCTCTGCAGGCCGCGCTCGACAATGATGTCGGGCACCATGCCATACACGCGTCCGCCGCAGCGTTTCACGCTCTGTGCCAGCACCTCCATCAGTCCTTTGCGTGCACCGCCATACACCAAGGTGCGCCCACTGCGGCCTATCCATTCGCCCAGTTCGCGGGCGGCCTGCTCATAGCTGACGGGCAGGTTGGACTTCGACGACAGGTAAACGCCAATTTTCTGGTTCATGAAAAGAGTTTTTTTGAGAGTAAAGCCCACCTCACCGGACGGCAATGCATTCGATCTCCACCCGTGCGCCCTTGGGCAGCGTCTTCACGGCCACGGCCGAACGGGCGGGGAAGGGTGCTTCGAAGAACTGGGCGTAGACTTCGTTCATTTCGGCAAAGTCGGCCATGTCGGCCAGGAAGACGGTGGTCTTCACCACGTTGGCCAGCGTCAGTCCGGCTTCTTCCAGAATGTGGCGCATGTTGGTGAGCGACTGGGTGGTGAGTTCCTTGATGCCGCCTTCGGCAAATTCGCCGGTTGCGGGGTTGATGGGCAGCTGGCCCGACACGTAGACTGTACCTGCGGCCTCGATGGCCTGGCTGTAAGGCCCGATGGCTGCGGGAGCCTGGGCGGTTGCAATGGCTTGCTTCATAATCTTGTTTTTGTTTTGTGCGCGGATGCGCGGTTTATCGTTTTGAATGGGCACGTTGGACTTTTTCGCCGCGCGTGCCTCTCTTTTTTCTGAAAGAAAATCTTCTTCTGTTTATACCTTCTCCTTATACGTATCCTTATTGTTGTCGCGCGTTGTGTCGATTACTGTGTCGCTTCCGTCCTTTTTATTCGAAAAACTTTTGAATCTACCAACGATTCTGACGAATCCTACGAATGTGATTAACCAAGCTGATTCGGGGTACGAACCACTTGTGTTCCAAGCATTTTCAGGAACGATTCCTGACAGGCTTTCAGGAGGCCGGAAAAGGAGAATTTCACTGCACCGCGCGTTGTGTCGCTTATTGTGTCGCGCGCTGTGTCGCTTGGGTGTCACGCGCCGTGCGCGTTTTCTGCCTGTTACGTTGACCCAACCTCACGTCCGCAAACCGTCAGAGTGCATGGAGTATGAACAGGATAGCCAACCAGTGGGCCACCGATCCGCAGAGCACGAACAGGTGCCACACGCCGTGGAAGTAGCGGCGGCTGTCGTGCGCAAAGAACCAGGTGCCCGAGGTGTAGAACAGGCCCTCGGCCAGGATGGCGCACAAGGCCGAAGTGGGAATCTGGCGGCAAACGGGTTCGGCCACGAAAATGAAGCTCCAGCCCATGAGCAGGTAGAGCAACAGCGACAGGCGGGGCCAGCGTCCCATGGCCGCTATCTTGTAGACCGCGCCGCCCAGGGCCACACCCCACAGCACGCCGAACACCGTCCAGCCCAACGCACCGCCTACCACACCGATGCAGATGGGGGTGTAGGAGGCGGCTATCATCACATAGATGCTGATGTGGTCGAGCACGCGCAGCACGCGCTTGGTCCGCCCGGGCAGTGCCCAGTGGTAGAGGGTCGAGGCGGCATACATGAGGAGCATGCCGCAGGTGAAGAAGGTCGTGCCGAAGGCGTACCGCCAATGGCTGCGGTAGCCCAGCCTCAGGATGAACCAGGCCGCAATCAGGGTGAACACCACGCCGGCCAAGTGGGTAAACGTGTTGAAGCGTTCCTCGCGCGAACGCCGTTCCAGGGATTTCATGCTGCGAAGGTAGGGATTTTCGTTTAGAGCGTAAAGCGAAGCGTTTGAAGTTTGTTCAAGTTTGTTCAAGTTTCGCAAGTTAGCCCGGATTGGGGACACCAGCGTTCAGCCCGTGCCTTGAACGCTTCACCCTAAACTCCGCCCACATCTTTCTTAAACTTTTTAAAATAACGGAACATTTAAGGCTTTTTGTACCCCCCCCGGTGAGCTGTAAACAATTTATTGCTACTTTCGCGCGGGTAAACAGGCCTTGTGCCCTACCCTGTTGCCTATGGCAAAGGGGAGAAGGGATGCCTGTTTGGCCGTTTATTTCGCATCAAATCAATCTTTAATCAACTTTTCTAATACCATGAACAGATGTTTACGCAAATGCCTCGCACTGGCTTTGCTGGCGTGCGCCGTATGGGCGGGCACCACACAGACAGCGCAGGCACAGGCTGTGATTTTCCCGCAGGAAGCACAGCCGGGGCAAGCCTCGCTCTCTGAAAGCGACGGCACCTACACGCTGTCGAACGCCCTGTTCTCCGCCACCTTTGTCAAGGCTGGCGGGAAACTGACCTTCGGCGGCTGCGATGCCATGAACCTTCAGACGGAGGAGAACCTTTTCAAAATCAAACTGCAAAACAATGACGAGGTCGGCTCTTCGGCCATGACCCTCGGCACTGTGACCGTGGAAAGCCTCACGGGCAACGCCTTCGCCGTGCGCGGTGTCGAACGTTTCAACGGCAAGCAGTTGGTGGCCCACTACACCTACGGCGGCCTGCAGATTGTGTGGCGCGCCGTGCTGCGCGACGGTTCCCACTACCTGCGCACCGAACTCGAAATCACAGCCAACGGATCCGACGTAGCCATGGAGACCATCACCCCGATGCTCTACACCGTGACCAACGCCGAGGGCAACACCGCTCCCGTAGTGGTGGGCAACACCCGGGGCGCAGTGATTGCCAACAACAAGATCTTCGCCGGACTGGAAACGCCGATGGGCAAGCAGAAGGCTGGCCGCGACCAGGACACGGACAATTTCACCAAGGACAGCTGGGTGACCGAATCGTTTGGCTGGGAGCCGGCTGAAACTGAAATTCCCGCAGATGTTCTGAGTACCACTGGCATGGGATTTACCCTCACAGCTGACATCGTGAAGGCCATGCGAGGCTACCTCTACTTCACGCAGAGCGGTTCGCAGACCATCACGTTTACCTACGTCGGCGGCGGCCACGCGCTCCACCTGCTCGGTGTGGACGTGCTCGATCCGCTGACGGGAACAGTGAAGGCATCCGATTACCACTACGGCAAGGCGGGCACACCAAGCAGCAACAACACGTTCACGCTCAGTATTCCCGAAGCCGGAGCTTACCTCGTGCGCTACTTTGCGGCCAATCCCGCAACCGATGCCATCCAGTCGAACGGTACGATTACCTACAGCAAGACCACGGGCGAGGTGGAGGTAAAACGCGACCTTACCCAGAGTAGCGGCACCGAAAAGACGGAAGCCCCCGGAGCCATGAAGAAGGCATGGACTGCCGTGGCACTCACTCCGCAGAAGCTGAATGTAGGCCCGAAGGTGTACGCACTCGGCACGCCCTCTATCCTGACCGATGAGACCTCTACGGAAGAAACCACCACACCGGACTACTCGCTCACCGTGGGCGGCACCGATGCCGTCATCACATGGGCGGCAGGCTCGGCTTCGACCAACTGGCCCACCACGACCACCGTGCCCTCTCAAGTGACTGCGCTGCAATCTTCTGCCGCCACCAACCGCAAGATGGAAAAAACGGTAGAAATCGGTGCCCAAGGCGTGCTGACCGCCACCGTAAGATGGACCTCCGGCAACGGCAGCAACCACAAGCTCAACGTGTTCGGCGTGGATTTGGTGAACGATGCCGGACTGGTTGTGGCAGGCGACTACCACCACGGCACGATGGGCGGCAGTCTGGTCAATAACGTCTATACGCTGCTGGCACCTGCCGGCACCTACACCCTGCGCATTTTCTCAGCTGACTACTCTGGCGACGACGTGAACCAAAACGGCGGTACGGCCACACTGAGCCTGGCCGACGGCATTGACAACCTCACCACCTCGGCCAACAACGACGACACATGGGTGACGGCTGACTTTGCTGCCGTAACGAGTGTACCCTCGGGCATCACCGACATCAACTCGCAGTACTCCACGGCGAAAGTGAAAGCAAAAACCCACCACTTCTACAACACAACGGAGGGTCTGCTTGACGTTACCATGCAGTACACAGGTCCGGACGCTTCCGGAAATAACAAGAAGCTCTTTACGCTGGGTGTAGCTGTGATTGACGCTTTGGGCAACGTGGTCAGCGAGGACTACCACAACGGCTCCACCGGCGGCTCCAGCGAAAACAACAGCTATCAGGTATATGTACCCGCCGGCTGCTTCACCCTGCGCTACTACGCCAGCACCTTGCAGGAAGGAGCCGTGGGATGCAACGGACGCATTGACTTCACCCTCACGCCGATTTCCTCGCGCATTGCCGAAAGCACCACCATCCCGAGCGAGTCCTGGGCAACCTCCAATTGGAGCACCCCGGCAGCGGCCGATGTGCCCGCCGACGTATTGGCCCTGCAGGTGATGGACGGCTCTAACGCACGCAACGTGACCGCCGCCAATGTGCGCACCGCCAAGAACCTGTACTACATCAACGCCGGCGAGCTTGTGGTGGAGATGACCTACGGCAGCGGCTCAAAACGCCTCGATGCCGTCGGTCTGGACTTGGTTGACCTGGACGGCAACGTGGTGGCCCACGACTACCACTTCGGCTATGCCGGCAATGCCAAGAACGACAATGTCTACCACCTCACCGTGCCCCAAACGGGTATGTACTTCCTGCGCTACTTCAGCAGCCTGGACTACCAAGGCTCACTGCCCGAAAGCGGCTCGTTCAAGTTCATCCTTCAGGAGAACCTGCCCGCCATCAGCATTGACGCCCCCTCGACCTCGCTGACCTACAACGGCACGACCTCGTGGTGGAACCTCCGCGATGCCGAAGTGCCGCTCCGCGTAAGCGAAATGGGATGCACCATCGCCAACGCCCGCGTGGGCATCCGCAACTTCCACCTGACCATGCCCGACCTGCCCGCTGACGGCAAGATGACCATGTCGGTGAACATCGCCTACCAAAGCGGTGCCGACAGGCTCTACCTCTACGGCGTGGAACTGGTGGATGCCAACGGCACCACCGTGAACGATATGCACGCAGGCTATGCCGGCAACCCCAACAGCAACAACACGTACACCTTCGACCTGACCGGCACCACCGGACAGTACCAGCTGCGCATCTACACGGGCGACGTGACGACCTCTTCGGGCAACATCACCGTGTCGATGAAGACCGTCTACCCGCTCCACCTCTACGCCGATGCCACCACGCCCATTCAGGGTGTATGGAGCCGCAACACGACGCTGGCCGACGGCAAGACTTGGAAGGTCAGCGCTGTGGTGGGCCTGATTGCCCAGAGCGGCAGAAGCTCGGACACGAAGTACACCGACCAGTCGCGCCGCTCCTTCCTCGCCTACAGCGAACGCGAACGTGCCGTGCCTTGGCGTGCCTTCCCCTGCTACATCTCCTGGTATGAGCTGAACATCAACCGCAACAACAGCCAGGACTACTCGGGCAACATGACCGTGGCCCAGTGTACCGACGTGGTGAACCAGTGGAAGACGAACCTCTTCGACAAGTACAACAAGACGGTGAAGTCCTTCGTCTGGGACGACGGCTGGGACAGCTACGGCACCTGGACCTTCAACCCCAACTTCCCCAACGGCTTTACCGAACCCAACGCTGTGGCTGAGAAGATCAACAGCAACATCGGCGCATGGCTCGGCCCCGTGGGCGGCTACGGCACTTCGGGAAGCTACCGCCGTGCTTACTGGAACGGACGCGGTGGTATGCAGCTTTCCAACCCTGACTACTACCAGACCTTCATCGATGCCTGCTCCTACATGCTGCACAACTACAGCTTCAACTTCTTCAAGTTCGACGGCATCAGCGCGCAGTTCTCGGCTGTCGGTCCTGACGCCGGCACGACGGGCGAGGAGAACGCCGAAGGCATCATCGGCATCGAGCGCGACATCCGCGCTATCAAGCCCGACGTATTCCTCAACACCACCGTGGGCACCTGGGCTTCGCCCTTCTGGTTCCAGTTCACCGATGCCGTTTGGCGACAGGAGAACGACTACGACGTTGTGGGCAACCAAGGCACAGACCGCGAAAAGTGGATTACTTACCGCGACAACCTCGTTCACCAGAACTTCGTGACGAACTCGCCCTTCTGTCCCATCAACACGCTGATGACCCACGGATTCATCCTCTCTAAGTTCGGTGGTGCACAGAACCGTGACTACGCCGGCATCGTGCGCGAACTGCGCTGTGCCTTCGCCTGCGGTTCGGGCATGGTAGAACTCTACAACGACTATGAGCTGACCAACACCGTGAGCGACGAGACGCACCCCGCCGGTTCGCTCTGGAAGGAGATTGCCGACTGCATCGACTGGCAGGAACGCAACGCTGACGTGCTGCCCGACATTCACTGGGTGGGCGGCGACCCCTGGACGGGAGCCAAGAGCGAAGTGTACGGCTGGGCTTCGTGGAACGGCAAGAAGGCCACCCTCGCCCTGCGCAACGGACAGGCTTCGGCACAAAGCTTCACCACCACCCTGCGTAAGGCTCTCGAAATCCCCGCACACGTTACGGGCAGCATCACCTTCACCAAGGCATTTGCCGACCAGGCCGACTTGGACGGTCTGACTGTGGGAACGCCCATCAACATCGACACGGAGCTGACCCTCAACTTCCCGGCTTCGAGCGTGTATGTGTTTGACGGTGTGGACAGCAATGCCTCGACCGTCGACGCTGCCGCCATGAACGCCCTGATCTTGGAGGCCAAGCGCACGCTGGAGCACACGGGTACGGGTTATCCCGTAGCCGCTGCCGACGACGTGACGACCGGCTCTGCCGCCCGCACCACGCTGGCTGCCGCCATCACCACGGCACAGCAGCAGGCTTATGCACCCACGCAGAACGACCTGACTGCACTGCAAGACGCCATCAACGCCTACAAGGCTGCCACCGATGAAATCCAGCTCTTGCAGGACGGCTATGCCTATGCGCTGACTACGCAGATTGGCAACGCCGAGTACTACCTGAACTACAATGCTGGAACAGGAGAGCTGGCACTGGTCGAGCGTCCTGAAGGCACGGCTATCCCGGCCACGGCTACCTTCGTCTGCCACAATGTGGAAGGACAAACGCTGTTGGTGAACAATGCCGGCAAGTACCTCACCGTACCGACAGGCTCCAGCGCACTGACCGACGCCTATGCCGCCGCCGACAACCTGCTCTCGTTGCAGAAGACGGCAGCCGACTTCGGTGTACTCCGTCTGGCCAACAACGCCGGCAACAGCTGGCTCACGGCTTCCACATCTGCAGTGGGCAACGCAGCAACGGCGACTGACGGCACCACGCTGCTGTTCCACCCCATGGAATATGCCAACTTAGTTACGCTCCGCGCCCCCTCGACATCGGACGGCAACACCTACGCTTCGCTCTGCCTGCCCTTCAACGCACTCGTGCCCGACGGCGTGACGGCTTACTGGGGCAAAGCGGTCGATGACAGTCAGGAGACCATGACGCTCAGCCCGCTCACGGGCGGTATACCCGCCAACCAGGCTGTCGTGCTGATCAGTGCGGACGAAGTCACCGAAGCCCGCTTCATTCCCGCTGCCGACGAGCAGCTGGGCACACTCGATGGCACGAACCTGCTGAAGGGTGTGTGCGAAAGCGGTGTGGCACGCAACGCCTCAGCCACGACCTACGTGCTGAACGGCAACCGCACGACGGGCACCATCGGCTTCTACCGCTACACGGCCACGAACCTGCCCGCCTACAAGGCATACTTGGAGCTGGCCGGCACCAACGCCATGGGCTTCAGCTTCGACTTTGGCGGCGAGGTGACAAACCTGAACGGCGTGGAGAATGATACCGAAGGCGACAACCTGCCGTGCTATGACCTGAGCGGACGCCGCACGCTCCGTCCCGAAGCCGGCGGCATCTACATCAGCGGACGAAAGAAAATTCTGGTCAAATAAACATCTACTGAAGATATGCAACAAGAGAAAAAGCACTATATCGCACCTTCGTCCACCCTCATCGCCCTGGCCTTCGGCACGCAGATTCTGAACGCCAGCGATGTCTCCATTCCCATCGGAGGCAGCGGCGAAGGCAACGACGTGACCGACGAGGGCGATGCCTGGTCGGACAAGAAGTCGGATTACTGGGAGGGCTGGGACGAATAACCGCCCCACCCTACGTCATACATTCACACTAACGCTCCGTGCGGCGCAGCCAACCCGGCTGCGCCGCACGCTTTTATGCGCTCGCCCATCGCGGCTTCCGCGCGCACAACTCGGCACTTAGGACGAACCAGGTGCCGAGTTGTTCGCGCGGGGGCCGGACTTTCCGGATAATCTGGACTTTCTGGACTTTCCGGATAATCCGGACTTTCCGGATAATCCGGATTATCCGGAGATTCCAGATGAAATCTTTTTTCTAACTTTGCCAGCTCACAATCGGAGCTGGCTCAACTGCGCTCCATTATACTCACACAACCATGCTTGAAATCAAGAATCTGCACGCCTCGGTCGAAGGCAAAGAAATTCTGAGAGGTGTGAACCTGACCATTCGCGACGGCGAAGTGCATGTGCTGATGGGCCCCAACGGCTCGGGCAAGAGCACGCTCAGCCAAGTGCTGGTGGGCAATCCCAAATATGAGGTGACGGAAGGCTCCGTCACCTTCAACGGCAAAGACCTGTTGGCCCTGTCGCCCGAAGACCGCTCACACGAGGGCATCTTCATGTCGTTTCAGGCTCCTACGGAGATTCCCGGGGTGTCGATGACGAACTTTATGCGCGCTGCCCTGAACGCCAAGCGCAAGTACTTCGGACAGGACCCTATGCCGGCAGGCGAATTTCTGAAACTGCTGAAGGAGAAACGCAAACTGGTAGGTCTCGACGCCCACTTCATGAGCCGCGGCGTGAACGAGGGCTTCTCGGGAGGCGAACGCAAGCGCAACGAGATATTCCAAATGGCGGTGCTCGAACCGTCGTTCTCCATTCTGGACGAAACGGACTCGGGACTCGACGTGGACGCCCTGCGCACAGTGGCCGAAGGCTTCAACTCGCTGCGCAACGAGCACACCAGTGCCATGGTGATTACGCACTACCAGCGTATGCTGGACTACCTGCAGCCCGACTTCGTGCATGTGCTGATGAAGGGGCAGATTGTGCGCGAGGGCACAGCTCAGCTGGGCTATGAAATCGAAGAGAAGGGATTTGATTGGATTCTGCTTTCGTGATGTACGCTATGAACAACAGTCATCAGCAATATATTGACCTCTACGAGGCTCACCGCGACCTGATCGAACGTCACAGCTGTGAGGCCCTGAACGCACACCGGGCCGAGGCTGCCCGGCTGCTGGCCGCCCAGGGCCTGCCCGACCGAAGCACGGAACGCTACAAGTATACCGATGCCGCGGCGGCCTTTGAGCCTGACTTCGGCCTGAACCTCCAACGCATCGTTCCGCAGGTGGACCCCTACAAGGCGTTCGGCTGCCGCGTGGCGAATCTGGGAGCAGCCTTGCTCTACGTAGTAAATGACGTGCCCTTCGGCCTCTCGCCCACCTCAGCCCCGCTGCCCGAAGGCGTGGTGGTGGAATCGTTTGCCCAGGCGGCAGTGAAGCACCCCGACCTGCTGCGCCGCTACTATAACCAGACTGCCTCGACCGACCGCGACTTTGCGGCGGGACACGACGGCGTGACCCTGCTGAACACGCTGTTGGCACAGGACGGCGTGCTGATTTACCTGCCCGAAGGGACTGAACTGAAGGCCCCGGTACAGGTGGTGCACGTGTCGGCGGCTGCCACGGCGTGTATGAGTGTGCGCCGTGTGCTGGTCGTGGCCGAGAAGGGCGCGCACGGTGCGATACTGCTGTGCGACCACGCCGAACAGGCCCACAGCTACCTCACCACCCAGGTGGTGGAGGTGTTTGCCGCAGAAGGGGCAGAAGTGGAACTGTACAGCATGGAGGAGAGCCACGCACAGAACACGCGCTTCGCCACGCTCTATGCCGAGCTGCAGGCGCACAGCCGCCTGAGCTACGACGGCGTGACGCTCACGGGCGGCACGACACGCAACCGCATGGACATCAGGCTGCGCGGCGAAGGAGCACGCACGGAACTCTTCGGAGCGGTAGTGGCCGACGGGGCGCAACGGGTGGACAACAACATTCTGGTCGAACACCTGGCCCCGCAGTGTACGAGCGACATGCTGTTCAAGTGCGTGCTCAACGGCGAGAGCCAAGGAGCATTTGCCGGCAAGGTGTATGTGGCTCCGGGCGCGCAGCAGACGGCTTCGCAACAGACGAACGCCAACCTCTGTGCCAGCCCCACGGCCCGCGCCTACTCGCAGCCCATGCTGGAAATCTACGCCGACGACGTGAAGTGCAACCACGGCTCAACCATCGGCAAGCTGGACGAGACAGCCCTGTTCTACCTGCAACAGCGCGGCATACCCCGCCGCGAAGCCTGCCTGCTGCTGCAACACGCCTTTGTCAACGAGGTGCTGCGCCACGTGGGCATCGAACCGCTGTATGAACGGCTGACCCACTTGGTTGACCTGCGCTTCAGGGGCGAACTGGGCCGCTGCCGCACTTGTGGCGGATGCGGCGCGAAGCGATGAGACTATGCCGTAGGGCTTTCATAGGTTATGAGGGATGAGGTTATGAGGTTATAACATTACTTTTTGATAGGCAGGGGGGGCACCACTCAAAGCGTAACCTTATAACCTAATCACTAACACTTAATCACTAACACCTAAAATGTACGACATATCTGCTGTCCGCGAGGACTTTCCCATATTGGGCCGCGAGGTGTACAAGCGGCCGCTGGTCTACCTGGACAACGCCGCGACGACCCAGAAGCCGCGCTGCGTGGTCGAAGCCATGACCAACGAATACTACACGGTGAACGCCAACGTGCACCGGGGCGTTCACTACCTTTCGGGACAAGCCACTGACCTGCACGAGGCTGCCCGCGAGAGGGTGCGCCGCTTTATCAATGCCCGCCGGGCTGACGAGGTGGTGTTTACGCGCGGTACGACCGAGAGCATCAACCTGGTGGCTGCCACGTGGGGCGAGGCCTTCCTGCAGGCGGGCGATGAAGTGCTGCTCACGGTGATGGAACACCACAGCGACATCGTGCCCTGGCAGCTGCTGCGCGAGCGCAAGGGCATCGTGCTGAAGGTGGTGCCGATGACCGACAGCGGCGAACTCGACCTGGAGGCTTATGGTGCCCTGCTCTCGCCCCGCACCAAGATAGTGTGTTGCGCACACGTGAGCAACGTGCTGGGTACGGTGAACCCCGTGAAGCGCATGGCCGAAATGGCCCATGCCCAAGGCGCGCTCATGCTGGTCGATGCCGCGCAGAGCGTGCCTCACTTCCAGGTCGATGTGCAGGAGCTCGGCTGCGACTTTCTGGCCTTCTCGGGCCACAAGGTCTACGGGCCTACGGGCATCGGCGTGCTGTATGGCCGCGAGGAACTGCTCGAACAGATGCCTCCCTATCAGGGCGGCGGCGAGATGATTGGCCGCGTGACGTGGGAACACACCACCTTCGAGCGTCCGCCCTTCAGATTTGAGGCCGGCACGCCTGACTATGTGGGCACGCACGGCTTGGCTGCGGCCCTGGACTATGTGGACAAGCTGGGCATGGAGCAGATTCACGCCCACGAGCAGGAGATTACGCGCTACGCCATGGAACAGATGGCACTGATACCCGACATGCACCTGTATGGCACGACAGCCGGCAAGGATGCTGTGGTTTCCTTCAACGTGGGAAACATTCACCCGCTCGACTTGGGCACGCTGCTCGACAGGTTGGGCATTGCCATACGCACAGGCCACCACTGCGCACAACCCCTCATGGAACGATGTGGCGTAGAGGGAATGGCCCGCGCCTCCTTTGCCCTCTACACCACGCGCCAAGAGGTGGACGCACTGGTTGAAGGCATCGACCGGGTGCGGAAGATGTTCTGAACTCTCCCTATGAAACAACCCTAATCATCAGATATCATGATTCTCTCCACAACTCCCACATTAGAAGGTCACCCCATCAGACAGTATCACGGCGTAGTTACCTCTGAAGTCATCATCGGTGCCAACATTGTGCGCGACATTGCAGCCAGCGTACGCGACTTCTTCGGCGGACGCAGCCAAAGCTACGAAACCGTGCTCATTGAGGCCAAACAGACGGCCCTGCAAGAGCTGGAGAACCGTGCTTCCCAAATGGGGGCCAATGCCGTGGTGGGCATCGACCTCGACTATGAAACGGTAGGTGCCTCAGGCTCCATGCTCATGGTCACGGCCAGCGGCACGGCTGTCAGCATATAGTTTTTCTCAGGTTATGAGGGTTCAAGGTACGCCCCGGAGGGGCAAAAGCGCATAGCCCAGGGCATCGCCCTGGGTAGGTTGACCGCCGCAAATGCGCCCTGCAAGGGCAAAAGCGTTAGAACACAGGCGTTTGGGATTCACGCTTTTGCCCTTGCAGGGCGACCTCCATCTCCTCGTTCTACCCAGGGTGATGCCCTGGGCTATGCGCTTTTGCCCCTCCGGGGCGTGCCTCAAACCCTCACAACCTCAAACCCTCACAACCTCATCCCTCATCACTTAATCACTAACACCTAATCACTAAAACTTACTTACCCCCATGCTATCACCCATCTACAACAAAGAGAACCTGCTCGAAGCGGGATGCGACGAAGCAGGCCGAGGCTGTCTGGCCGGCAGCGTGTTTGCAGCTGCGGTGGTACTGCCGCCTGACTACCGCAACGAAGAGCTGAATGACTCCAAGCAGCTCAGCGCGAAGCGACGTTATGCCCTGCGGCAGGTGGTGGAACGCGATGCGCTGGCCTGGGCCGTGGCCTGCGTGGAGCCGCAGGAGATTGACCGCATCAACATTCTCAACGCTTCGATACTGGCCATGCACCGTGCGCTCGACCAGCTGGAGCTGCGTCCGCAATTTGTCATTGTAGACGGCAACCGCTTCAAGCCCTACGCCGACGTGCCGCACCAGACCATCGTGAAAGGCGACGGCAAATACCTCTCGATTGCCGCCGCCTCCATTCTGGCCAAGACCTACCGCGATGACTACATGCTGCAACTCCACCAGGAGTTTCCCCACTACGGCTGGAACCGCAACATGGGCTACCCTACCCGCGAACACCGCCAGGCCATCGTAGACCATGGCATCACGCCCTACCACCGCCTGAGCTTCGGCGGACTAGGCGAACCCCAACTGCCTTTGGAGTACTGAAGAAGACAAAGTGAAAAGGAAGTCACATATGATGAAACCGGAGGAAAGAGCAAGAGTCAAGATAGAGGAGCTTTTTGCGCAGCTCGACAAGATAGAATCAGCCTTGCAGGCATGAGAGCCGCGCCTGTGCTCACAACACAGAACTTTCAATCCGGCAAGTGTGCCGCTTCGTCTCCTTGTCGTAGTTGATGCCTACGAGCAGGATGTCGCCGGTGTAGTCCGCTATCTTGGCGGGATAGTCCTTGCGCTTGATCTGGTCGATGGCGGTGTCGGCTGAGTGGTTGAACTTCAGCTCTATGACAAGGGCCGGCTTGCTGACATTGCGGCGGGGAATCATCACCAGGTCGGCATACCCCTTGCCCGTGGCATACTCGCGGTGGATGACATACTCGTTCTTGGCCCAAATATAGGCTACGGAGAGCACGCAGGCCAATGAGTTCTCATCGTTGTAGGACAGGATGCTGGTGTGCTCGTCGTGAGCCAGGTCGATGGCACGCTCCACGGCCTGCTCGTTGCCCGAGAGTGTGGCATCGAGAAGCGTCCGGGAGTTCTGGATTGTCTTGGCCAACGGTTCCCAAGAGGTTGCCTTTATGGCGTTGTTCATTTCATCGGCCACCTCCTTATTAGGAATAAAGCATTCATGGGCATCTTCATCGTATGCCAAATATCCAAGATGAATCAGCACTGTAAGGACATCATTCTTGCTGTTAATGACGTGCATGTCATTGCAAAACTCGGTGGTATCTACATAGACACGTTCCCCCGACAACATGCGGATCATGTCATCCTTCAGTCCGTCGAAGTTCATCTGGATATAAGTAATAACCGAATCGTAGGCACCAGTCGTAGTCCAATAGCTTCGACATGAGCCGCGTCGCAGGGCTCGCATCACCGAATATGGATTATAGATAGATTTTTCCGAACCTATATGATAGCCGTCGTACCACAACTTCAAGTCGTCCATAGATACGTGGTGCCGCTCTGCCAACATTTGAACCTCGCTTTCGGTAAAGCCATAGCAAGATGCCAAGAAAGCCGGGTCTATCATCGAATATTCGCTGAAGTTGTTCAACGCCGACTCGGTATTGTATTTCTTGATGGGAAGGATGCCTGTGAGGTATGCGCCGGCAAAGACGATGTCTGAACCTGAGCCTTTGAAGAGGCGGCGCAGCAGGTCAACGTAGGCTGTAATGATGGCATCGTCCGTCCCCATCTCGCGCAAAATGGCATCCCACTCGTCGATAATCATCACGAACCGCTCACCCGTGTGCTCACTGATGCGATAGAGCACATCCATCAGGTCGTCCCGTTCCTTGACCTTGGTTTCGGGGAATACTTCCAACACTTCGTCCATGACGGCTTGCTGGACAAGGTTCACAATGTCCTTATCGCGCCGGTACTTCGTGGTGAAGTCGGTCATGTCTACGCGTATCACATAATACTTGTTGAGATGCTTCTCAAACGAAGCATCGCGTTCCGCCGCCAATCCACGGAAGAGGTCCCGCGAGTCACACGACCTGTCGTAGTAGGCACACAGCATCTTGGCCGCCATCGACTTGCCGAAGCGGCGGCA
>CALZRA010000029.1 GCA_945828345.1 uncultured Bacteroidales bacterium | reverse complement strand
CAATGCGACTACAGCCACCTTGCAGTTCCGCATGATTGACCAGTCCGCCCCCACGTTCGACGTGCGCGCCACACCAGCCAACCCCACCACCTCCACCCGCTTCGTCACCGTGTTCACCACCTTCGACCAGCAAGATACGCAGGTGCGCACCGAAGTCTACGACGTATTGGGCCGGCGCGTGTGGCATACCGAGCAGCAAGTTCCTGCGGGCAATGCCTATGCAACCGAGAGCTGGAACCTGTGTGACTATGCCGGCAACCGCCTGAACAGCGGTGTCTACTTCTACCGCAGCGTGGTCAACGGCAAGGAAACCGGCACCCGCCGGCTTCTGCTCCGATAATCCTTTTGAACGCTCATGAAGCTCATTCTCACATACAGCAAATACAAACAGCCATCCATACAGCACGTCGCTGCCTGCGGGCATCCGTGCAGAAACATTCAACACCAAACTATGCAAAAGTTCAAATTCACACTGCTATGCGCCCTGTGCCTTGTCGCCGTGCAGGGAGTACGTGCCGAAGACGAGGTGCGCGACCAGTTCAACCCTGTGCGCACGGCTGTCGTGTCGCAAACCATAGCCCCCGATGCCCGTGCCGGCGGTATGGGCGATGTGGGTGCAGCTACCGACCCCGACGTACATTCCCAGTATTGGAATCCGGCCAAATATCCCTTCACCATTTCGCGTGCAGGCTTTGCGGTGAACTACACCCCTTGGTTGCGCAAGCTCACCACAGGCATTGCCCTGCTCGATGCAGTGGGCTATGTGCGTCTGGGCGACTATCAGGCCCTCAGCGCCTCCTTGCGCTACTTCACCTTGGGTGAGGTGACCGCTGAAGATGCCATGACCGTCAAGCCCTATGAGTTCGGTCTCGACGTGGCCTATTCGCGTATGCTCAGCGAGACCTTCTCGGCCTCGGTCGGCCTGCGCTATCTCTATTCCGACATCACCGGACACTATGACGACAATACCACGGCGGGTTCGGCCGTGGCAGCCGACATAGCCCTCTACCACACGGGCTATCTCATGATGGGCGCGCGCGAGTGTCAGTTGTCATGGGGTTTAAACGTCAACAACATCGGCAGCAAAATTTCCTATGGCGATGACCGTTCCTATTTCATTCCCACCAACCTGCGACTCGGTCTGAGCTACCTCGTGCCGCTCGACGAGTACAACCGCATCAGCTTCAGTGCCGATGCCAACAAGCTGCTCGTGCCCTCCATGCCCCTGCAGCGGGCCGACGAACTCGACGAAGACTACCAGCAGCGACTCGACGACGAATACTACAACCAGTCGTCCATCAGCGGCATATTCAAGAGCTTCGGCGATTCAGAACGTGGCTTCAAGGGCGAGCTGGAGGAAATCCAGTGGAGCATCGGTGCCGAGTATACCTACAACGACAAGTTCACGCTGCGTGCGGGTTATCACCACGAGAGCAAGATGCAGGGCAACCGCAAGTATGCCACGGTCGGTGCCGGTTTCCGCCTCAATGTGCTCAGTGTCGATGCCGGTTATGTCATAGCCACCGAGCCGAGCAATCCCCTCGACCAGACCCTGCGTGTCAGCCTGTCGTTCGATATGGACGGCATCCGTGAAATCTTCGGCCGCCGTTAGTCAGCCGTTTGGGTCAGCAAACACTTATTTACTACCAGCATCTCCAAGCAACATGAACATACGAGTAGGAATGGGCTTCGATGTCCACCAGCTTCAGCCCGGCCTTCCCCTTTGGTTAGGCGGCGTACAAATCCCCCACACCCACGGCCTGTTGGGCCACAGCGATGCCGACGTACTCATACACGCCCTTTGTGACGCCTTGTTGGGCGCAGCCTCCCTGCGCGACATAGGCTGGCATTTCCCCGACACCGCTTCCGAATATGCCGGCATACGCAGCACCCGCCTGCTGGAAGCCACCATGCAGTTGCTTGCCGAGCGTGGCTGGCACCTGGTTAATGCCGATGTCACCGTCATGGCCCAGCAGCCCAAGCTGTCGCCGCACATAGAGTCCATGCGAGCCGCATTGGCTCCCATCCTGAATGCGGACCTTGATGCTGTCAGCATCAAGGCCACCACGACCGAGAAGCTCGGCTTCACAGGTCGCGGCGAAGGCATAGCTGCCCAAGCGGTGGTGCTCATAAGCCGCGACTGACAGCTTTTGAAGAGAGTTAGGCCCGGATAGCCCAGGCTTTCTGGATAGTCCGAATGATCCGGAGCTCCTGGAGTATCCGGAGTTATCGCAGGGGCCGGGAAGGCGGGAGGTACCTTAGGCGGTAGCTGAATTTGGCTGCCCTCAACCCATTCAAACAAGCCCAGGCTTAGGATTTCCTAAGCCTGGGCTTGTCGTTACAACTCGGCATGTGTTTTTTTCAATTCGGCATGTTGGTTCAGAAGCCGAAGCTGATGCCTGTAGAGAAGGGGGTGAAGCTGGGGCCCCATGTGGTGTTCAGCACTTTGCAGGGCGAGTATTTGGCATAGATGCCTATGCCCCTCCAGCGCAGGCGGAGCAAGAAGTCGGGCGTTACCCGCTGCTCGTGGAGCCGCTTCTCGGTGGTGAGCACCTTCTGCATGACCGTCGTGCCGGGCAGCAGGGTCTCGTTGGCTGCGCGGTAGCGCGTCTTGACCGAAGCGTAGGTGTTGAGGTTGAGAATGACCCCGAGGTCGACGGCTACGTCACCCGCGATGTCGGTACTGGCAATGACGGGAATGCCTAAGCTGAACACCTTGATGCGCGAGAAGTCGACGTGGGCGGCCTCTTCAGGATAAGGAGCGATGATGAGCTGGTCTGACGCGTCCTTCACAAAGCGGTTGCGGCCGGTCATGCGGAAGTTCTTCCAGTTCAGCTCGATGCCCACCGACAAGTAGGCACTCTGCTTGCGGTTATACCAGCGGTGGCAGACGGGCGAGAAGCCGATTTCCCACGACGAACCCATGTCAACGTCCATGCCCTGCGGCGCGCCGAAGGCATTGACCAGGCCGAAGTGGAAGTTGCCGAAGTCCCATTCGTTCTTGTGCTTGCGGCGTTTGCACGGCGTGAGGAGCGAGTCGGCCAATGTGCGGTTCACTCCCGTGTAGTGCATGGTGAAAAGCGTGTCCTTGTCGCGGCCTTCGATGCGCAGCAGGATGTTGCCGTCCTTCTCCTGCATCAGCACGCGCTGGGCAGCGTGGAGGTCGATGATGGTGTCGTTCACGGAGTGGGCCTGTGCCTGCATGACAGTGAACAGGAACAGTGAGGTGATGATGTGTCGTATCATGATGAAGATTCTTTTCGGGTTGGGGAATGAAGAAAAAGGCTTAGAGCAGCACGCCGATAGTGAGCATCTGGTAGCGGGCGGGGGCAGGCGCGTCGAAGAGCTCAGTGGGCGTGTATTGCAGGTAGATGCCGCTGTGTCCCTTGTAGCGGACACCGAGGCGGAAGCTCATGCCGAAGTCCTTGTAGGGCAGGTGTTTGAACTTGTACTTATACTCCTTGTTGTCGAGCTTGTAGCTGTTGCTCACCACGGGTCGCAGGTTCAGCGTGGGAATGGCAGCCAGGCTGACCCAGGTGTTGCCAAACTTGTGGCGATACTGAACGGGCAGCGAGAGCGTACCGTAGGAAATGTGTGAGCGGTGGCTGCGTGAGGCTTCGGGATAAGGAGCTGTGTCGAGCTGCCCGTCGCGCTTCAACCACATTTGGCCGGTGTGCTGGCTCATGGTGTTGTAGTCAATGCCCAGACCCATGGCAAAGGCATCGCGCCGGCTGGGCAGTGTGGCGCGCACTTGCAAGAGTTCAAGGCCTATGTTGAAAGCATGGTGCAGGGGCGTAGGTCCCGATTCTTCAAGGGGAACGGACCAGCCAAGGTGCAGGTCGGTGCAGAGCAGTTCCCATTCCACCCGTCCCTTCTCGGCATTCAGCAGGGGCAGTGAGAAGTTCCAGGAGCGGGCGTGCTCGTCCACCTTCGAGAGAGCGTCGGGTGCATACATCTTGGAGTACCTGAAGTAGTATTCGTCGTTGCCTTCAGAGCCGAAGATGGTCATTTGCGTCATGGAGTCGGTTTCGGCAATTACTACGCTGTCGGGTCGCACCACCTTGACAATGGTGTCGGCGGGGCAAAGAGGGTGAGCCATCAGGGTCGTGGCGAGACAGCTCCACAGCAGGGTCAGAGAGAATCGTTTCATGGGGAAAGGTGTGAGATTTGTGTAGATGAATGTTCAGGGTTAGGAGCGTGTGACTTGTGGGGCGCGTCATTTGCCGGTAAACAGGTGCTTCAGTTCCTGTGGCGAGGCCGTGCCTTCCATATAGATGAGGCTGATCTGTCGGTTCCGGTGTACGTCGGCGCGCAGTCCGTTGTCGCGGTAGAAGAGGTAGCGGCGCGTCTCGCCCCGGGGCTTGAACTGGCAAAAGCCGTAGTATAGGTGTCCCTTCTGGTGGGCCAGCTCCTTGTCGACAGCCAGTTTGGCGTCGGCCAGCACGCACTTTTCGAACCGTTCGGCTTCGCCTTCGGCGGGCGTGAGAGTAATGCTTCGGAACAGGGAGAGCTTGTAGGCCCGCAGGCGGCTCCCCTTGAGCAGCACCTCGGTGGCATCCTTGCGCTGCAAGTAGGGTCCGCCAAAGAGCTGGTCCACCTGCAGGCCCTTCTGTGAGAAGGCAGTGGCCTGCATGAGCAGCAAGAGCAGGGTGGCGGTGAATATGCGTTTGGTGTTCATGGCAGCAAAAAATGGTGGGTTTAGGGAGTGAAACAATCGGTTGTATAGTCGGCCGCTCCAGGCGTGGTGAGCATATCGTTCATCAGCTGCTCCATGTTGTCGACCCCTTCGGGTTCGCCTACAGCCTTGACCGACTGTAGCATGGCCTGCATCACGGCTTCGCTGCTGGTGGTGCGTGTGCCGTTGATATAGGCGATGCACGCTTCGTCGGACTGGTCGGCAAAGTGGTAGACAGCCACTCCGAGCAGTACGACGGCAGCCCAGAGAGCGGCATAGCGCAGCGGTGCGAGCAGCAGGGTGGGGCGATGCTTGCGGTTTTTGGGTTGCGGCAAGGCAGGCTGGAAGCCTGCCCTCCCAGTGGCGTAGGCCGCCATGGCCAGCGTGGCGCGCAGCGGTTCGAAGGCCGGACTATCGGCCAGCGGAGAGGCGGCAAAGCGCTTCAGAGCCTCCTCTTCCTGCTCCGAAGTCTGGGCTTCGAAGTAGCGTTCCATCAGCTGCAACGCCTCGGCTTGGGTCAGTGGTATGTCATTCAGTGGTTTCATACTGCATTTGTAAATAGATTTCGCGCACGGTCTTCCGTGCTCTTGACAGTTGCATTCGAACGGCGGCTTCCTGCACATGCAGGGCCGAGGCAATGTCGGCGTAGCTTCTGCCCTCGTAGTCGCGCATTTGTAACACGGTGCGTTGTTGTGCCGACAGGCGTTGCTGCATGATGCGCTGCACGGTCTGGAACTTCAGTTCGGCCTCGCGGGCAGCCTCGTTGGTGTCGTCGGGCACGTTGAGGCGCGCATCGTCCAGCTCCTCAGTGGGCTTTGTCTGCCTTCGTCGCACGCGGTCGATGCTCAGGTTGCGCACGGTGGTGGTCATCAGGGCCGCTGCTTGTTCGGTGTCAGTCGATTGCGGCACTTTGGTCCATAGGCGTACAAAGGCATCCTGCAAGGCGTCCTCGGCATCCTCGTCGTTTCCCGTAATGCTTGCCGACAGTTTCTGTAGCCTGTGGCGCATCCGTTCGAAGGCAACCAGCAGTGGATGTTTTGTGGCTGTGTTTGCCATGTGTCGGTGAGGTTTGTATATCCAATGAACGCAAAGGTAAGTGTTTTGTAACGTATTTTTCAAAAAAAATGTGGCGCGTGAGGGCTGGTGGTGTGAATATCTCCTGTTGCAGCGGCGGATGAGGTATATATCCTTTGAAAGCGTAGCGCGGGTTTAAGGGGTGTTCTATAAATTAGGTTTTAAAGAACGCCCCATGAGTGAACTCATTTATTCCGGCTGCCTGCTGTTTTTTAGAGCGACCTTTTGCAAGTCTCGTCAGTCGCATAGCCCGCTATGCTCCTTCCTCCACTTACAAAATGTCATCTCTAAAAATCCAGCATCCAGCTCGGCCTAATTTATAGAACACCCCTTAATCCCAAAAAATCCAAATGCGCCTTAGCTTTTCGGCGTGTAGTGTCGGCATGTTGGTGATTTTATGTAGCTTTGCGCCAACTATGTGGTGCGCTGCGCTGTCAGTTGGCCGTTGCCCCAGTGCGAAGAGCTCTTCAGAGACGGTGCGCGTCCACAGCCAGTTATTATAAACATTATATAATAGGGGTGCAGGCAGTGCCGCTTGCCATCGGGCAGGCCGTTGTGCCGCCGGCATCCATAGAGCTAAAGTTTTATGCTTACTTTTATCAAATTAAACTACAAAATCGGCGATGTGATTGAAGTGACCTGCACAGAAGGCGTTGTGAAAGGTCAGTTGGAGTTTGTAAACGACCGCATGATTGTGCTGCGACAGCCCAACGGTCAGATTTGCGGCATCGCATCAAGTGACGTACATTCGTTTCGTGCCGAAACGCCCGAGTCAGTTGTGGTGCCCTCGACACTTGCCATGAACGGTGAGGTGGCAGACCTGCTGCATGGCGTCGGCGAAGGCAGTCAGCCCAACGCCGTGGCCGAAGCTTCGCAGGCAGCCGACGAGCAAGTGCTTCCGAGCGTGGCAGTGACGAGTGTTGTCGAACCCAAAGTGGTGGGCCACATCGATCTGGACAAACTGCAGCGCATTGACCCCAGTCTCGGACGCAAAAAGTATTTCCGCAAATATGGCGACCCGTCAGAACAGGAAGCCGGACGCGGTGTCTTTGACGACAGAGGCGACGAAGTTGCTTCACAGCAGCCTTATGTGGGTGCCAAGGGACGCATTACTTTTTATCATCATGAAAAGCGCTACGGCTTCATTCGCGATTTTGAATCCGATAATGACCTCTATTTCTATGTGCAGCAGGTGGCCGACCCCTCGCTCTACGAGAACCTGCGCAAGGGCATCAAGGTGGTCTACTCTACGGCCAAGAATGCCCAGGGACTCGTGGCACGCTGCGTACACCTGCCCCACACGGTGAAGGACCTGCTGTTGATGGCCGAAGACCAGCTCGACAAGCGCCGCTACCAGCTGGCACAGGACATGATTGACCATGTGCTGGAGGTAGACCCCGACAACCTGGGCGCACAGGACTTGCTCAAGTCGGTGCGCGAGAGTATGCCCGAACCCAAGGCGCGCGAAGAGGCTGAGGCCGACTTCAGTTCCTACAATCCCCACGTGGTTTACTCACAGGCCAAGAAAGCCTATCTGGCCAAGAATTATGAGCAGGCCGAGCAGCTCTACAACCAGGCTATCCAGGCCAACGAGAAGGCAGAAAGCTGCGTGAAGGACCTCGTGACACTCTATGTGTCGAAGTTCAAGCAGGCCGAAACTGAGACCGAACGCGAAGAGGCACGCCAAAAGGCCATGGGATTCCTCGAAGCTCACCGCCAGCTGTTGCCTGACAATCTCACCACGAAGCAGTTCCTGGCCTTGAACTACCACCTGCCCCTGCTCGACTTCGACCACTTTATTGATGTGGTCAATGAGATCCTGGAGCAGCCTCAGGTGGCCGATGTGGTGTCGCGCAAGGTGTTCTATCTGTGGCAGAAGGGCATTGCGCTCAACAAGATGGGCTATCCCGATGAGGCATTGCAGGTAGTGCAGCAGGGCCTAGACCTTGCACCGCGCAGCCGCCAGTTGCTGAACCTGCAGCGTCAGATTCTGTCGCCCGAAGAGGCCGAGGGCGAAGCTGATGCCGAAGCAGGCGAACAGCCGGCCTATACCGGCGAGGATTCTTCGGTTGAAGCGGGCGAAGCAACGGCCGAAGCTTCGCAGGACGCAGAGACAGAACCTGCTGCAGAGGCTTGAAGCACCGGTGCAGTGATAGCATAGAAAAGGTGGAAGAGCTGCTTGAAGGCTCTTCCACCTTTTTTGGGGGGTATAGAGAATGATAGAGAGCTATTGATAACTATAGAGGGGTTTAGGGCAGGCTGCCTCTGACATAGGCGGGCAGGGGAGTGGGATGCTTGAAACGGGTGGAGACAATCTCCCAGAACTTGTAGAGGTAGCGCAGAGCCAACAGCGGATAACAGGAAAAGTAGCCGTAGCTGTGTAGCGCGCGGTTGTGGTCGCGCATGATAGCCACGCGGCTCTGCCATGATTCGTTCGACGCGCCACCAGTGCGCATGGTCACCAGGTCAGCAGGCAGGTAACACGTGCTGATGCGGTGAACGTAAATCAGGCGCAGCAGCAACTCGAAGTCAGCCGCAATCTTGTAGTCCGTGTGGAAGTAGCCGTACTGTTCATAGCAGGCCCTGCGACAGTAGAAGGTCGGGTGGGCCGGCATGAAACCCAAGCGCATCAGGCCGCGGCGAAACACAGCCGAGCTGTAGTAGCGCACGCATTGGTGCAGGGCTTCGCTGCGGGCATAGTGTACATCGGCATAGACCGCATCGGCCCCGCTGCCTTGCAGGGCACGGGCCAGCTGTTCGATAGCTGTGGGTGTGGAGTAGAAATCATCGCTATTCAGAATGCCGACCACATCGCCTGTAGCCATACGCAGCCCCTTGTTCATGGCATCGTACAGTCCTTTGTCACGCTCACTGATGTAGACGAGCCGACCCTCAAAGCGAGGCTCGTAGGTACGTACAATGTCCATGGTGCCATCGGTTGACAGCCCGTCTACGATGATGTATTCCACATCGCGGTAGGTTTGGGCCAGTACGCTTTCGAGCGTGTCGGGCAGGGTCCGGGCACTGTTGTATGTAGCGGTGATGATGCTGAATTTCATGTCAGGGTTGTGTCACAGTACAATATTATAACGCGTGTAAGGGTGTTTTATTGTTGCAGCATTACATTCCGGGAGACCATGTCAGCGCAGGCGCAGGCGGATATGTTTCACTAATCGCAGGTGGTAGGTGGTGACGGTGGCACCTGCATCTTTCACTCCGTTATAGCTGCTGCCCTCCTTGAAGCTGTAGGTCTTGGTGGCATCTTCACAGAGATAGCGCACGTTGTTGTTCTTTTCGTCAGTCAGCCAGAGAGGGTCGGCCTGGCCTTCAGCCAGCATGTCCTCCATATCTTCGTAGTAGTCCAGATACTTCGTGCGCAGGCTCAGGGCATCCTCCTTGGTGGGAATGAGCCAGCCAGTCAGTCCGTTCTCGGTGTAGCCGAGGGCAATGTCGGCAGCTTCGTCACCCCTTGAGGCATGGAGGGCCGAAGCCACACTGCCGAAGTCGGCAATGGACATGAGCAGTGCGTCGCAGGTTTGGTCGTTGTCCTCCGTTCCTACGTCAATCACTAAGAAGCCGTTCCATACGCAGGGAGCCACGGGCAGGTAATCCACTTCATACAGGTCGTCGGAGTCGCCGCCGGAGGGATTGTCGCCACCCGAGCCACCGCCTTCGCCCAGAGTGACACTCGAATCGGGTGAGAAGTCAAAGGCCAGATTGACCGGGTCGTCCCATTCGGAGGGTGTGACCGATCCGCTCAGTGACCAGGCGTTGTCAGTGTAGTTGCCGTTCAGCGTGTAGGGCGTTCCGGCACGCAGCGGAGCCAGATAGTTGACAGCCGAGAACGACTCGCTGCCCGCATTGTTGATAGCAATGGTGAAGGTGGTCTGCTCGCCTTGCGTGGGGAACAGGTAGACCTCGCCCGAGGTCCACACCCCATTGTCGTTTCGCAGCGGAATACACGAGGTGGCCGAGCCGGAGAGTTCGCCGCTCAGGTCTATGCTCTGGGCAGGCGAGGCAATGCTGACACTGGCGTCGGTGCATGATGCAGGCAGACCCGCCAGACTGATGCTCGCCGAGGCCATTTTATAGTTCAGCTGTATGCTCACCGTGGCCTGCGAGGTGGCAGGCTTCACCACCGCGCTGCCCATCTGCAAGGGTTGCGATGTGGCATAACCCTTGGCCGACAGGCGGGCCTTGTCGGTGGCATCGGCGGGCAATACCGGTGCTTTCAGCGTAATGGCCGACTGCAGGGTGGGAGCCGAAGGCAGGTTGTAGATGTCGGTGTTGGCCGACACCACCACCAAGGTGCTTTCGGCATCTTTGGGCAGCTGGAGGCTGATGTTCTGTCCTTCACCCGTCATCAGCTGTTGGGCTATCAGTTTGCTCGAAGGCGAAAAGGCATAGACCTGCAGCGGGTACAGGTCGGCCTGACTGTCAGCTCCGCGTGCCATGACGCGCACTTGGCATTTCCCTTCATTAGACTGCCCTCCGCCGTCGGCGGTGTCGAGTTCCAGTTGGCTGCAAGCCTGACACAGGCCCAGCAGCAACATGCCGAGTATCCACCCGGCCCATGTTGCACAGTGTTTGTTGAATGTCATAGGGTAAGCGGTTTTAGTGTGGTGTGTGGTCGGGCTGTTCGCCAAACAGCCGCATCCATTCTTTTTCGAAGTTGGGGGAGAAGAAGGCAGTGCCCATGCGCTGTAAGATCTCCTGACGGCAAAAGAATCTGCCGCCGGCCAGTTCGGCGGAGGGACGTGGCGTGAGGTCAGTAACGGTGCGGAACACGTTGACCAGCTCACGCTCGCGGGCACTTTCGAACACGTAGCTCAACATGAACTCAGGCGTGAAGTCGTCCAGCCCAATCTCCTCGCGCACCTCGCGCATCAGGGCCTGTTCGACTGTTTCGCCCCAGTCTACATGTCCGCCTACAGCGGTGTCCCACTTGTTAGGCTGTATGTCTTTCCAGGCAGGACGTTGCTGCAAAAACAATTCACCTGCGCGGTTGAACACATGCAGGTGAACCACGGGGTGCAGCGGTTTGGCGCCGCTGTGGCATTCGCGGCGTGTGGCCTTGCCAATCACTTGTCCCTGTTCGTTGACTAAGGGCAAGAGTTCTTCGGCATTATCTTGGGGCATCATGGACGGTGCGTTATAAGGGATTCAGTGTGAAATGTGGTTGAGACCCAATCAGAAAGGGGCTTCGGGCACTGCTGCGACTGCGTGACTGAGCAGCAGGCTCACTGCAAATTAAACGATTTGTTTTGGCGTAGCCAAGTGAATGTGTTGAAAATGTGTGATGCGCAGTGCTCTTCGGGAATATCTTCGGGAACGCTTTCGGGAATATAGGCCCAGGATCTGAGCTGTTAATTACCCCTTTTTATTCAAGTATAAGCAGGTTGGGAAACCTGCTCTTCCAGCCGTTGGCGTTTGCTTCATGGGATGAAATATCGGTCTAACCTGTAGGGCTATATGACAGATTGTTGGCTGAAGTCGTACTGCTCGGCCAGAGAAGTAGTACTGCTTGGCCAGAGAAGTAGTACTGCTTGGCCAGAGAAGTAGTACTTCCATCCCAGTAGAAGTAGTACTTAAACTCCAATTTCAGATATCTGCTACTGAAAAAGAGACTGCCTGCTTGGCCGATGTCTGTGTAGTCCAATTATTCAAGACGCTGTGATGCCCTCCCAGTGCCACATCGTCTCCCATCGCATCGCAAAAGCAAGAGCCGTGCGGCACGGGGTGCTGCACGGCTCTCAGATAGGATTTTTGGGGGAAACTGCGCTTCGCTTACTTGCTCATCTGGATGCCCACATAGAGGCCGTCGTAGTTGTTGAGCAACGAGGACAGTGTGGTGATGTTCGAGTTGCTCTTGAGTGCCGACAGACCCTTCAGCAGGTTGAGCAGCTTGTCGCTTTCGATAAGCAGGCTGAGGTTGTTGCCCGTCATGGCCACACGGGCAGAGTAGGAGGCTACACCGCCCAGATAGGTCATCTTGACGGTCTTTGTCTTCGTGTCGAGCGTGTAGTTGCCGTTCACGGTGTAGCTGCCGATCTTGGCCGAGTAGGTGTTGTCGCTGTTGAAGGTGTAGGCGCAGGTATTCGCGTTGATGCCAAACTTGGTGAACTGCGTGTTCAGGTTTTTCTCAATCTTGGTAGCGGCTACTGCACCGCCGGCCTTGGCCAGCAGGTTTTCGCTTTCAAACACACAGTCGGCACTGGTAAACTTCCAAGTGCCTTGGATGCTTTCTTGAGTGAGGGTGGAGCTGCCTTCGAGCACGCCGCTCAGGAGGTTAGACAGCAGTGAAGTGCCCGTTTGCGTTTGGCTGCCAGAGGCTGCCGTGTTGTTTTGCATGCCTTGGGCCAGAGTGCCCAGCAGGCTACCGTTTTGTGTTGTTCCACAGCTGGCGAAGAGCAGCGATGCAGCTGCCACGGCCAGCGACAAAGTGTACTTTTTCATGTTGAGTGGTTCATTAAGTCGTTCGATACGGGCGCAAAGTTGCGAAAAAATCATGATTCACAGCACCATGAAGGCGCAGAAGTTGCCCTTTGGTGGCAGAAGGCACGCTTGTGGCGGTGTTTTCTCCCCTGCGATTCAGCGAGTCAGGAGGAGGTTATGGCTAATTCCCTCTGCGCGGCACGGTAAAGCTATAGCTGACGGGCAGGCACAGCACCATGCGTGTGCCGTGTTGCGGTGCCGGCAGGTTGGTGATGTGGAAGCTGGCCTGCTCGCGGTTGTACTGATTCAGGATATGTACGGTGCGCGACAGCATGAGCAGGCCCGAACCCGTGTCGCGGCCGGTACGCCTGATGCGTCCGGGTTCATAGCCCATGCCATTGTCGGTGACACTGATTTCGACGTGTTCGCCCTTGTGCAGTGCAGCGATGTGGATTACATCATCAGCCGACGGCGAGCTGAAGGCGTGCTTCAGGGCATTCTCCACTGGAATCTGTAGCGACATGGAGAGTACCTGTACGGTGTCGGGCTGCAGCCGGGGGTCTATTTCCCAGGTCACCAAGGGCCAGTTGTCGTGGCTGTGGTGGTGAAGTTTGACATAACGCTCGACCATCTCCAGCTCATGGCCCAGCGAGGTGGCCATGCTGTCGGACGAGACCAACGTGCCGCGCAGCAGGTCGATGAACAGGTCCACCTCCTCCTTCAGTTCGGGATGACGCTGCATCTTGGGCAGCAAAGTGCCCATGACGTTAAACATGTAGTGGGGCGACATGCGGTTGCGCACAATGTTCATGCGCAGGTCGGCCATCTGTTCCATCTGCTGCTTCTGGCGCCGCTGGGTGCGCCGGCGGTATACCAGCAGCATGATGACTACGGTGAGGGCGACAATGATACCCAGTGAGATGCTGAGGATGATGAGGTTCTGCTGGTTGGCGGTGCGGGTCTTGTAGCCGGCCAGGACCAGCTGCTGGCGCAGCATGGTGGTGTCGCGCGTAAAGCGTTGGCTGAGTTCCTGCACCATGCTGCGGTTCTGCTCACTGCTCAGGGCATTGGCGTAGTGGTTGCTCTTCTCCTGCATGTCGGTGGCCAGCTTCCAGCGCTCGTGCTGTTTGGCGTAGCGGGCCAGCCTGCGGTAGTGAAACATCAGGGCGCGCGGCATGTCGTGAAGGATAGAATCGGCATTCATGCGCAGTACAGGCATGGCCTTGTCAATCTCACCACGGGCAATGTGGAGGTCAGCCTTCAGGCTCATGGCGTTGAAGAGTAGCTGTTCGGACAGCTGGGTACGCACACTGGGGAGGAGCGAGTCGTAGCGGGCCAACATCTGTTCCGCCCGTCTCAGGCTGTCCTGCATGAGATATACCTCGGCCAGGTTGCAATAAGAGATGAGCTCATTCATGGGCTGGTCGGTCTGCCGGTTCAGGGTGACTGCCTGCCAGAAGGCCCGTTTGGCCGGTTCGTAGCGTTCCTGATAGTAGTAGCAGTTACCCAAGAAGCTGTAGTAATACGCCTGGTCGGAGAGGGGATAGCTGTCGAGCTTTTGGTTGATAAGGTTGAAGTAGTAGTGCGACAGTGTGTAGTTGCCCAGTTCCATGTAGACTTGTGCCAGTCCGGTATATGTCGCGAGCCTCAGTGTCGTGTTGTGGAGCGAGTCACACAGGAAGAGGCTCAGGTGGTATTGGTCGGCCGCTTCGACCGGTTTGCCGTTCAGCATGTAGGTGTCGGCCAGGTTCAGGGAAGTTCGGATGGCAGCATCGGTTTTGGGGTAATGGTCGTAGCACAGCTGCGCCTTCTTGTAGCAGGCGATGGCCTGGTCATATTCGCCGTGAGTCTGCAAGTTTGTGCCCCGGTGATGCCACAGTTCGCTTTGCAGCCTGTACTGTTCGGGATGCAGCCGGCACCAGTCTTCCACTTGCCGGTAGATGCGTTCAGACCTTTCGTGTTGTCCGGCCCATTCGAGCGAGGTGGCCTTAAACAGCTCGGCGCGCCACCAGCAGCAGCTGTCGGCCAGTAGCCGCTGTATGCTGTCGAGCTTGCTGTAGGCCAGGGTAGGCTCGCCGGTGACCATGTGTTTGAGTTGCTGGAGTGCGCTGTCAAGCTCTGCTTCTTCGTGGTGTTCTGTTGGCTTGTGGCAGCCTGCCGCAAAGAGTGCCGCGGCGAGCGGCACCATTAGATGTAAGGGTTTCAAAGGCATGGATCGGTGTTTAAGTCGTTCGGATTGGGGCCGGGCTGCCATGGAGTGAGGGTGTGTCAGATATAGCGTGGAGCATGGTCCGCTTGGATGGTGTGTGCTAATTTGCTCAGCTTTTTAACCTCTTGACCAATCAGCTGTTTAACACCTGGCATCAAATCCTGTGCAAAGGTATCATTAAATCTGTGACGGGAGGTCGAAAACGTCCTGTTTTAGGGCCTTCTATGCGTAGTTAGGCTTTTCGGCGCAGCCTTCCAAATACAAGAGACACCCCGGCAAGCGTACGGTGTCGCTTGCCGGGGTGCCGGTCAGTGTCGTATGTGGTGTTATATTCTATTCGGCTTGAAGCCGTTCGGACCGTATCAGGCAGAGGTTACATCATGCCGCCCATGCCGGGGTTACCCATGGGCATTTCGGGCTTGTCCTCCTTCTTGTCGCAGATAACGCATTCGGTGGTGAGGAACATGCCTGCCACTGAAGCAGCATTCTCCAGTGCTACACGCGTTACCTTGGCCGGGTCAACCACACCGGCTGCGCGCAGGTCGCAGAAGGTTTCGGTCTTGGCGTTGTAGCCGAAGTTTCCTTCGCCTTCACGCACCTTGTTCACGATGACTGCACCTTCTACACCAGCGTTGCGGCAAATCTGGCGCAGCGGTTCTTCAATGGCGCGGCGCACGATGGCAACACCTGTTGTTTCGTCGGCATTGTCGCCAGTGAAGTCCTCCAATGCCTGCTGTGCGCGGATGTAAGCTACACCGCCACCGGTCACGATACCTTCTTCGACAGCGGCGCGAGTGGCACAGAGTGCGTCGTCGCAGCGGTCTTTCTTCTCCTTCTGTTCGGTTTCGCTGGCTGCACCCACTTCAAGCACGCAAACGCCGCCCGACAGCTTGGCCAGACGCTCCTGCAGCTTCTCCTTGTCGTAGGAGCTGGTGGAGTTGCTGATTTCGTTCTTGATCTGGTTGATACGCTCCTGGATGCACTCCTTCGAGCCTTGGCCGTCCACAATGGTCGTGTTCTCCTTGCTGATAGACACCTTGTCGGCCGAACCCAGCATGTCGAGTGTAGCCTGTTCGAGTTTCAGACCCTTCTCTTCGCTGATTACGACACCGCCGGTGAGCACGGCAATGTCCTCCAGCATGGCCTTGCGGCGGTCGCCGAAGCCCGGAGCCTTCACTGCGCAGATCTTGAGCTGCGTGCGCAGGCGGTTGACTACCAAGGTGGTGAGTGCCTCGCTGTCTACGTCCTCGGCAATGACCAGCAGGGGACGGCCGCTCTGTACGGCGGGTTCGAGAATGGGCAGGAAGTCCTTGATGTTCGAAATCTTCTTGTCGTAGATCAGGATGTAGGGGTTCTCCATGACACACTGCATCTTCTCCGTGTCGGTCACGAAGTAAGCCGACAGGTAGCCGCGGTCGAACTGCATACCCTCAACAGTCTTGAGCACGGTGTCGCGGCCCTTGGCATCTTCGATGGTGATCACGCCGTTCACGCTGACAGCACGCATACCATCGGCGATGAGCTTGCCGATTTCGGGGTCGTTGTTGGCCGAGATGGTAGCCACCTGCTCAATTTTGTCGTAGCTTTCGCCCACCTGTTCGCTCTGTTCGCGGATGCTTTCAACGACTTTGGCAACAGCCTTGTCGATGCCGCGCTTCACGTCGAGCGGGTTGGCACCTGCGGCCACGTTCTTCATGCCTTCGGTCAGGATGGCCTGAGCCAGCACGGTTGCTGTGGTCGTGCCGTCGCCAGCATCGTCGCCCGTTTTTGAGGCCACGCTCTTCACGAGCTGTGCACCGGCGTTTTGGAAGGCGTCTTCGAGTTCAATCTCCTTGGCCACGCTCACACCGTCCTTGGTGATGCGGGGCGCACCGAACTTCTTGTCGATGACCACATTGCGGCCTTTGGGGCCGAGGGTTACCTTAACAGCATTAGCCAGTGCATCAGCACCTTCGCGCAGACGCTCACGGGCGTCAACGTCGTATATGATTTCTTTTGCCATGATTCTTTTGGGATTTAGTCAGTTGATTATGTGTAAGGTTGTTTGTGCGGCGCGCCTTCATGTGGCGGGATGCCGTTGAAGTGTCGTGCCGCGTGGAGCGGGGAGATTAGGCCAGTACGGCGAGCACATCGCTCTGGCGCATAATCATATACTTTTCGCCATCCAGTTCCACTTCGGTTCCGGCATACTTGCCATAGAGCACACGGTCGCCGGCCTTGAGCGTCATTTCTTCGTCCTTGGTGCCATTGCCAACGGCCAGCACTTCACCCTGCAGGGGTTTCTCCTTGGCTGTGTCGGGAATGATGATGCCACCGGCGGTTCTCTCTTCTGCAGCAGCGGGCTTAATCAGCACGCGGTCTGCCAACGGTTTGATGTTCATGATGAATGATTTATTTGTGATGTTTTGTTGTTTTGATTGGAGTATACAGCCTGTCGGCTGTCGGTCGCCCAGTAAGCCAAAAGCGTGCCAAACCGCCGCGCGCTTCTCTTGATTTTTTGTTTGGTGTAATCAGATCGGCATTCAGTGGGCAGGAACTTGCCAGTACGCGTCACACCGTCCGGTCTTGTCTCGTCAGATTGGGTGAGCATATTAACATCTTTAACTTTCAGGTACAAAACATCGTGGGTCTCTTGTGTCAGCTCTTGGTCTTTTTCATCTTGAAAGGCAGGTAAAATTCACGGCAAGGCATGTGGTACCAATTTGCCCTGAACTATTTTTTCCTGTCTCAGGCTTGGAAAAAACGGTTCCAGACTTCGAAATGCCAACTTGCGGCACAAAAAAAGGAGAATGCCTGGCGTGTAAGCATTCTCCTCTTTTCTTTATACAAAGGTAGCGGTTAGAGCGTATAACTCCAAATGTACCGTGCGAGATTAACAATCTGAATTTGTCTTAAACTCCGCTGCGTGCCAAGGCTCTTGGAGCCTGTTGTCCCCATGTAACCAACCGTGGGATAGTGCGGGGATAGCGGACTGGGCCTTCGGTGGCCGCCAGCAGTATACCAGACGGCTTGCAGATAGGAATAGTCCTTGGAGCACCACAGAGTCAAGCGACAGATTGGCAGTGCCATTTTGGCAAGAGAGTAAATCAGGTACAGCTTCATCTGGATGGGGAATGGACATGGCCCTAACGCTCGTTGGTTTACGGCAAATACCAGTGAAGCTCCGAATAGGGATTTGCGGCGAAACAGCCAGAATACGCTTCAATTGAAACAGATGTCGGTGATGACTTGGCTGCCCACCCGTTCGTTGAGTTGCCTGACCAGTTGGGTGCGTTGCATAAGCAGCTGGCTGCGAAGTGCCGGCGAGCGCAGCTGTACATACAGCTTCTGGTTGTAGATGCGCAGGCTTTCGGTGTAGCGTGAAGCCGCTTCGCCCACCACTTCAGGCCATGCCTGCAACAGTCGGTGCTCGTTGAGAGGAGCTTCGAGCTGCATTTGTCGCAGATAGCGCAGCAGTACGTCGCCCACCGATTCTTCTTTACGGCGTTCCATGGCTTGATGATGCAGGAAGGGTTACTCGGGACGTGCGGCCTCGATGTTGACGATGCCGCCGGTTACGGGCGAAAGCTGGACGTGCGTGGTGAACTTCTTGTTGAACAGGTCGCCGCCCAGGTGCTCTATCTGGCCCAGCTGTGCCATCGGCACGACCTGCTTGGCCCAGACCTCGCTGTCGGAGGTGACGCTGAGTTCCACATTGGCCGGCACCACGTAGCGCAGGTCGAGCACCTCCTTCTTCTGTTTCGCGCTGTTGTCCACGTAGGCTGGCTTGACCGAGGGAAGCTTCTGGAAGTTCAACACGAAGGGAGTGCCGGCCGGGTCATCGGCATCGACCATGCCCAGATACTTCGAGAAGGCGAACAGGGTGACCTGCCCGCTTTCCTGTTCGGGACAAACGTCAAACACGAATGTGTGGCGTTCAGAGGTCCTGGTACCCGTGAAAAGTTCGAGCAGGGCCTTCTCCTGTGTGTCCAGGTTGGCCAGCATGAGGCGCAGCTGTTCGCCGTCCTTAGGCATGAAGTCAGCTTGCCCCTTGGTGAGCAGGTTGCGGTTTTCGCGAATGTCGTAGATTTCGGCTGCGGTGAGTTCGGCCATCTTGGCTGTACTGCCCGCCAGCAGGATGTCCTGCGTTTTGTAGTTGGCACTCTCTAAAGGGGCAGGGTCGAGCTGTTCCACCTTGGCCACAGACAGCTGTGATTCGGTGTAATCCTGTTCGGCATTGACTGTCAGCAGCCGGCCGTCGGGTGTGAGGCTGACTAATGGGGCAGCCGTCTTGTTGTTCAGCTTGATGGTGTATGCCTGGGCGGGATTGGCCAGACCGTAGGTTTGCAGCTCGACACCTTCAATGGTCCACTCGTCGGTTTCAGTTTGTGTCACATGAGGCAGTCGCAGATGACGGTTGGCGTATTGGCAGTATTCGCCGGGCGTGTAATGACGCTTGACGGCAGTAACCGTCACGTGGACATAAGTGCGTGGCAGGAAATAGGTGATGCCGTCGGGCGTAAGGCCCGGTTGGTAAGGGGTGACTTGTGTTTGCGCATGAGCTGCCGACAGGGCGAGCAGAGAAGAAAGCGCAAGGGCAAGAACTTGTTTCATGTTCATGGGGCGTTAAGGCCGGTGGCCATGGATTTTCGGTGTACGGTTGCAAGCGGGCTTGCAGCATTTGATGAACTCTAAGCGCGCTCAGCGGATGGCCTTTGACTACTCTCCCAGCAGGCGGGCAAAGGCTTCGGGCAGAGCCTGGATGATGTCGGAGGCTGTGAGCGAATGTTCGCCGAGCTTTTCGGCTGCGATGTCGCCTGCCAGTCCATGCAGGTAGACACCCAGCCGGCAGGCATGTTCGGCCGAATACTTCTGGGCCAGCAGCGAGAGGATGATGCCGGTGAGCACATCTCCGCTTCCCGCCGTACCCATGCCAGAGTTGCCGGTGGGGTTGAAGAACACCTTGCCTTCGGGGGTACATACGGCGGTGTAATGGCCTTTCAGCACGATGTAGAAGCCGTGTTTGGTGGCCATGGAGATCGCCTCAAGCAGGATGCTGAACGAATCGGTGTGGCAGATGCCCAGCCGTTTCATCTCGCCGGGATGCGGGGTGAACACGCTGTGTTGCGGCACTTGCTGAATCCAGCCTTTATGGCTTCCCAGGATGTTGATGGCATCGGCATCAATGACCAACGGGGTAGCCGTGTGGCTGATTTGCTCAATGAAGGCGAGCGCCGTGCGCTTGTCTGTGCCGATACCAGGGCCGATGGCCAGTGCTTGGAACGCGTTGAGGGGAACAGGCGTGGTGAATACCTTCTCGTCGCCGTCGTGGTCGATAATGGCTTCGGGCACAGCTATCTGCAGGATGTCGTTGTTACACGGCGGCGTGTGGACAGTGACTTTGCCCACCCCTGTGCGCAGGCAGGCCTTGGCGGCCAGAATGGCTGCGCCGGCCATGCCGTATTTGCCGGCTATCAGCAGGGCATTGCCGAACGTGCCTTTGTGGCCGTAGGCCGGACGTGCCTTCAGCATCTCGCTGATTTCGTGTGCCTCGGTGATGCTGAAGGGCGGTTCCTCCTCATCGGGGCAGTCGGGACACAGGGCAATGTCGAGCAGGTGCAGCTTGCCCACATAGCATTGGTTGTCAGCCAGGATGTGGGCCAGTTTGGGCAGGCCGATGGCCAGGGTGTGTGTGGCCCGCACAATGGCAGAGGGTGTGTTGTAGGTGTTGTCTTCACACATCAGTCCGGAGGGCATGTCGATGCTGACCACTTCGGCTTCGGAGGCATTGATAAACTTGACCAGAGCGGCAAATCCGCCGCCCAGCGGCTTGTTGATGCCAATGCCGAAGAGGGCATCAACCACCAAGGTTTGTCGGGTGATTTGCGGAGCCTCGAATTGCTGTGCGATTTCGGTGAATGCCACATCGGGGCATTCAGTTTGCAGCCTGTCAGCGTTTTTACGGCAGTCGTCGCTCAGCGTTCCTTGGGTGTTGAACAGGTAGACATGAATATGCTGGTAGCCCTTGAAGTGCAACAGGCGGGCCATTGCCAAGCCGTCGCCTCCATTGTTTCCCGGCCCTGCAAAGATGACTACAGGCCGGTCGTGCTGGGGATACTGGCTTTGCACAAAGCGGGCCGCTTCGGTAGCGGCACGCTCCATGAGTTCAGTCGAGGTGATGTTGGACTCCTGTATAGTGTAGGCTTCGATAGCGCGCATCTGGTGCGCATTGGGTAGCTTCATGTTTCGGTGAAAAAACTTCTTGGGTAGTTGGTGTGGGTGTGTGGCGGTGAACGTTGGGCCGGTGGCAGTCCGGCAGCATCTTAAGGGGTGTTCTATAAATTAGGTTTTAAAGAATATCCTATGTGTCTCCTCGCTTGTTCCGGCTGCCTGCTGTTTTTTAGAGCGACCTTTTGCAAGTCTCGTCAGTCGCAT